>NZ_JASLER010000078.1 GCF_030151085.1 Bacteroides sp.
CTACTGTGCCCTCCACTTTAACTGTTTGTGCTATTGCTGTAATATTCACCAGCAATATCAATATATTTATTATAAATACTTTTTTCATAATATGATTTTCTATACGTAAATTATCATGTTTATTTCTTCAAAGCCTCTTCAATAAGACTCTTTATTTCTTCAGCCGAAGGAAGTTGCTTTGAGTTCCATTCTTTATCTTGATTTTCCGAAATGTCATAGACCGAATCGCAATGTTCCGACATCAGCAAATAAAGCATCTTATCCAAAGTCTCACCCGACTCTGTAATAATCTGATAGTGGACTTCGGCATACTTACAATCTTTACCGTCCACATTGCGACCATTTTTTCGTTCAAGATAACCCCAACGATATTTTTCTTTTTTGCCAAGTTGTGCCTCGACATAATCGGTAGTTGCCGATTTAATTTTAGACTGGTCACTTCCGGGGAAATAACATGAAGAACAAAGAACAAGCGTGAAGCACGCTGTAAATGCAAGTGTTTTTAATGAAGTTTTCATAAGACATTTTTATTAATTGATTTGAAGCAAAGGTATAGGGAAAAACACCTTAACGCCTACTTAATCAATGAATAAAAACTCTTAATAGCATAGCAATAAACAGCTGATTATCAATACTGTTTATTTATAAAAGTCTTAATCGGTACTTTTCAAATCTAAATGGTATTTATACAGTCTACAATATCCTGCTTTTCACCCGCTCCAATCTTCTTTCTTATAGAAGATTTCCTCACGTAAATGGTAGCGCTCGTCTGCTGCGTAACTACTCCGATTTCTTTGGTTGAGAAGTTTGCGCAAAGCAGACAACATATCTGCACTTCTTTATCTGTGAGGAGTGACCCGAATTTTTCATTAAGACGGGTATAGAAACCATCATACAAATTGTCGATAATAGGATAAAGATCCACCCAAACCAATAGTCCGTCTACCGGGATTTCATTGTTACTGATTCCTGAGATAAGTTTTAGTAAAGACTGATTTTGCGAAGTAGGTGCACCGGCTACCAAACGTATAATGCCAAGTTGTTGAAGAAGTATTTTCTTAAAGAAAGCATCACTATCTTTCTGTTCCGAATCGTCAGATACCTTTTGAGCATCGTTCAATAGCCGTGTCAATGCATCAATACTTTCTTCTGCCTCAGCAAGTCGTTTCTGTCTGTTGCGGAGATACAGATATAAGCCTGCGGTCATAGCAATTAGGAGGGCTACAATAACCACTAAGCGCAATTTTACCTTTTGACGGTTAATAATAAGCTCGTAATTTTCCTGTTGCAACTTATTCTTGGTGACTAATTGCTGCTCAATCGTGCTCTGCTGGTCTTTCATCTCAAGCACAATGGAATCTGCAAACCGCCCGAAAGTTACTATATCCAAAGGTGTCCCACTGGTATAGTCCAAGATAGCCTTTAGCTGTGCCAAACTTCCACGGATTGTAAGGTTCTTGCTTCCTTCCGTTTCCGCTTTCCGGTTGTTGTCCCAAGCAATGTTCCAGTAATACCGGGCTGAATCCAATTGATGTAAATTGATAAAGTTTTCGGAGAGTATAACTTGCAATATCGGATATTTATCATACACAGGCATCAGCTGCCTGGCTCTTTGCAGTAACTCATTGGATTTTATAAAACTATGATTGTTGGCAAGAACGGACGCATAATTCCGCATATAATGACATGCCGAAGCAGTGTCTCCCGCTGCTAAAGCCATATCAATGCTTTGTTCATAATAATCAGAATAATGAGGTTCGTTAATTAAGGACATATTCAAGCCCAGCATATAAGTCATCATATATCGTTCGCGAACAGAGAGCTTATCGGAGAATTGCAAGTACTTTTTCGTTGCATCTATCGCTGCGGCATGGTCATTCTTCAAAGTACTTATCTCCATCTTTCCACGATAGAAAGTGGTAATAGCAGAAGTATCTTTTATAGTATATGCATACTTTAAGCCACTGTCGAACACTTTCATCATACTACTATCCTGCTTGTTCCATCTCAGATAGCTCACCTCAAGCAGATAACACTCAAGCAATTTATCCGAATCATTACGTTGCCGATAATATTCCAGCGCACGAGGCAGCAAAGTATCTTCAGTCATCGACATTCCCAACCATCGATGCGCTTGCGCACGGTTCCAGATCAATTGCATCCATTCTTCTTCAGAAAGGCCACCTACTTTTTCTATGGAATCAAGCAATTTCAGAGTGCTGTCGGGATGGCTTTTCAGCAAAGAATCCGCCTGTACCAGAAGTAATTTACTCCGATTATTATTATTGCAGCCAATGATAAGCATGACGCCCAAGAACATCACGCAGATATATAATATGTTTCTCATAATCTTACTACTATTACGCTGCCCACAAAGTTGATAAAAAAAATGATATACACCAATTTTACATGAGTTAATTGCAAGGGGGGGGATAAAAATAAAAGGGACGCTGCATCTCGCGGCGTCCCGTCTATCTTAGTTAGTTTTTTATAAGATTTTGAGAGAATTGAAACTTCACAGCCTCGTTTCCAGTTGTTTTAATAAAGCACACTAACTATATTCTGTTTAAAGCAAATGAAAATGTTATTTAAAAAGTAAATGAAATCATCTATTCTTTGATTTCCTTCTTCTTATCCACACGGTGCAGACTATCCAAAATCTGTTTTTCGTGTGTCACGGCTGCATCCTCCGAAAGGGCAACCGATGGAGCGGAAATCTGTTTACCGATAGTATCGGCGGCGGCTATCTCTTTCACATCCGAGAAGAACGAATGTTGCATTACGTTGCCCAGTGAAAGAACCACTACCACTACTGCGGCGGCTTTGAACAATGGCATAAAGCGTGCGGTCAACGTCAGGCGGCGTGCCTTAACAACCGGAACTTCAACCTCAGCGAGTACTCGTGCGTCGAAATCTTCGCTCAAGTGCTCTTCTTGCAAGAATTGCTGATATACAAACAAATCTTTGTAACGAAGCAGGTGTTCAGGAACATCGTTTCCGCTAAAGAAAGCACGTAGCCGAGCTTCATCTTCCAAGGAAGTTTCGCATTGCCAGTAGCGTTCTAAGAGTTGTTCTATATATTTAAAGTCCATAACCTTCTATATTTATAAACTGTTGTTTTACTTTTTGCCGCGCCCTGAAGAGGTTCACTTTTACCTGTTCCTCGGTCAAGTTCAAGGCGACCGCTATTTCTTTGTAGCTCTTATTTTCGATATCCCTAAGCAACATAATTTGTCTTTGTTTCTCAGGGAGCTCTTTCATCAACCGGTGAATCAGCATCATTCGCTCTTTGGTCACCAGCTTTTCATAAGGGCTCGATGCATCGGAGGCTTGCTCCATGGCAGGGGTTAGTTCTACGGTTTGAGCATCTTTCTTTTCGCTGCGGTCTATCGCGAGGTTTTTTGCCACTGTCAGGCAATAGGCTTCAATAGAACCGAACTGCGTCCACTCTTCACGCTTGTTCCAGACCCTGATCAACGTTTCTTGCACGATATCTTCCGCTTCTGCCCTGTCGAATGTAATCCTTAAGGCTACCCGAAAGAGTTTATCTTTCAGGGGGAGAATGTCATTACGAAAGTTGATTTCTTGCATCTCTAATAAATTGACGGTTAAGTAATGAGAAAGTTACAGCGAGGTTGCACTTTTTTTTGAATTATTTTTTAATGTGAGTTCCACCATCACCATTAATGGCTGATGCTAAAGTAATTACAACTTCGGACACACCTGCATTAATTGCTTCAAAAGAGTTCTCCAACTTCGGAATCATGCCTCCTTGAATTACTCCTTCGGCAACGTACTGCTTAAATTCATCCGGTGTAATCTGCGGAATTACGCTGTCATCATCGTTTTCATCGCGCAACACACCTTTCTTTTCAAAACAGAAGACGAGCGTGACATCGAATTCCTTTGCCAAAGCTTTCGCTGTTTCTCCGGCAATGGTATCGGCATTTGTGTTCAATAGATGCCCGTCACCGTCGTGAGTGAGCGGAGCCATCACAGGAACTACTCCTTTATGGATAAGATCGGCAAGGAAAGTCTCGTTCACTTGCTTTACGTCTCCCACAAAGCCATAATCCACTTCTTTCACAGGACGTTTCACGGAACGAATCACGTCCATGTCGGCCCCCGTAAGTCCCAGAGCATTAACGTCACGTGCCTGTAAACCGGCCACGATGTTTTTGTTTACCAATCCACCGTATACCATCGTTACCACTTTCAAAGTTTCGGCATCCGTGATACGGCGTCCATTTACCATTTTGCTTTCAATACCCAGTTGGGCAGCTAGTTTCGTTGCCGAACGTCCACCTCCGTGAACCAAGACCTTATAGCCGTCGATAGCGGCAAAGTCATCCAACAACTTGTACAGTGTGGCTTCTTCTTCTACAATCTTGCCACCGACTTTAATTACTGTTAGTTTTTCTCTCACCATAATTTAAATTAAGAATGATTCTTAATTCTTCATTAATAATTTATTCCAAATACGTATATCCGTACAACCCTGAACGATAATTAGATAGGAATTCTTTTCCTTCTTCGAGGGAGATACGTCCTTCTTTCACAGATTGAGTTACCCATGTTTCGAGAGTGCGTACTAATTTCTTGGGGCTATATTGTACATAGTCAAGCACTTCTGCTACCGTTTCACCGTCAATCACCTGATCGATTGAATATCCTTTATCATTGACGGAGATGTGTACGGCATTGGTATCGCCAAAGAGGTTGTGCATATCACCCAGAATTTCCTGATAAGCACCTACGAGGAAGACAGCTACATAATAGGGTTCTTTCGCTTTTAAAGAATGCACGGGCAGGTAATGTGCCACGTTTTTGGTCGAAATAAAGTTGGCAATCTTCCCGTCAGAGTCGCAAGTAATATCCTGCAATGTAGCAGAACGATCGGGCTTCTCGTCCAAACGCTGAATAGGCATGATCGGGAAGATCTGGTCAATCGCCCAAGAGTCCGGCAAAGACTGGAAGAGCGAGAAGTTACAGAAATATTTATCGGCCAATAATTTGGAAAGTCCACGAAGCTCATCGGGCGAATGCTTCAACCCGCCGGATATTTGGTTGACTTCACGCATAATAGACCAGTATAGGCGCTCAATCTTGGCACGTGTTTTCAGGTCGACTATACCGTGACTGAACAAGTCCAGAGCCTCTTCGCGAATTTGCTGTGCATCGTGCCAAGCCTCTAACATCCTGTTCTGATTGAGTTTATCCCAGATATCATAGAGTTCTTGTAACAATTCATGGTCCTCCTTTGTTACCTCCTCGTCGTCGTCCCACTCCGGAAGTGTTGCAGTTTCCAGTACTTCGAAGATCAGTACGGAGTGATGGGCAGTCAACGCACGTCCGCTTTCGGTTATAATATTAGGATGAGGTATACCGTTCTTGTCACTAGCATCCACAATGGTAGAGATGGAGTCGTTCACATATTCCTGAATGGAATAGTTCACACTACTTCCACTACTGGAAGAACGGGTACCATCATAATCAACACCCAAACCACCACCAATATCCACGAACTCCACTTTGAAACCTAAAGTGTGCAACTGTACATAGAATTGTGATGCTTCACGCAGAGCAGTTTTGATACGACGTATCTTCGTAACCTGACTACCAATATGAAAATGTATCAATTTAAGACAGTCTTTCAGGCCTTTATCAGATAAAAAGTCAAGTGCTTCGAGCAATTCACTGGATGATAGTCCGAATTTACTGGCATCGCCACCAGACTCTTCCCATTTGCCACTTCCCGAAGAAGCAAGCTTAATACGAATGCCTATATTAGGTCTGACATTCAATTGCTTCGCCATCTTAGCTATCAACTTCAGCTCGTTCATTTTTTCTACTACAAGAAAAATGCGCTTACCCATCTTCTGGGCAAGCAAAGCCAGCTCTATATAGCTCTCGTCTTTATAACCATTACAGATTATCAGTGAGTCAGAATCCGTATTGACTGCAATTACCGCATGCAGCTCCGGCTTAGAACCTGCTTCCAGTCCTAAATTGAACTTCTTTCCATGACTGATAATCTCCTCAACTACAGGACGCATCTGATTCACCTTGATAGGATAAATGATGAAATTCTCAGCTTTATAGCCATATTCCTCAGCAGCTTGCTTAAAGCAGCAAGAGGTCTTTTCAATACGGTTATCAAGGATGTCGGGGAAACGAACCAGCATGGGAGCCGTCACATCACGTAACTGTAACTCGTCCACCAATTCCTTCAAATCGACGGCAACTCCATCTTTACGGGGTGTTACCACAACATGACCTTTGTCATTGATACCAAAGTACGAAGTGCCCCAACCTGTTATGTTGTAAAGCTCTTCTGAATCTTCAATACGCCATTTTCTCATTTTTTGTTACTCTGGAGTTTAGTAGTTTAAAATTATAGGGGGACAAAAATACATATAAATCTAATATCTTTCGCTGATTTCATCGAAAATTGCACATTTACAATGAATTATACTCCCAATAGGGTACGTAATTGCTGTACGGATTCTGCTATCTGCCGATGACTTTCCAAATGCCCTCCATCGAAACGATAACGTGCTTGCGTATAGAAGGGTGCACGTTTTTGGAGTGTTTCGATGATAAAGGCAAGCAATTCTTCATCGGTTTTGCCTTGCAGGATAGGTCGTTGCTGGGTAGCTACACGAAGACGGCGGAAGAGTATATCCGGATGGACATCAAGCAATACAGTTTGCCCGACTTTATTCATGTACTCCATATTATCGAAAAAGCAGGGTGTACCTCCACCGGTAGAGATGATTACATCTTCAAATTCTCCTACCTCATGCAGCATACTCCGTTCCAGTTCACGAAAAGAGGCCTCTCCCCGCTCGGTGAACAGTTCACTAATAGATTTGTGAAAACGTTCTTCGATGTACCAGTCCAGGTCAATGAACGGCACATTCAGTTCGCGGGCAAAAGCCTTTCCTAAAGTTGTTTTACCGGCTCCCATGTAGCCGGTTAAAAAAATACGTATCATATCGGCTTACCGTTTACAGCAAAGATAGTTCAGTCTATCTTCGTTTTGCGACAAAGGTAAGCAATTCTATGTTGCGAGCCGTTTACAATCAGCGGAAAATTTTAATCCGTTCGCTCAAATCCAGGAACTCTTTTCCTCCCGGTTCGGCTGTAGGCATGCCAAATGGCATTTCAGCAATCAGTTCCCACTCTTTCGGCAGTTTCCAGGTATGGCGTACTTCTTCATCAATCAGCGGGTTGTAATGCTGAAGGGTGGCACCTAGTCCAAGGTCTTCGAGCATAGTCCAAATAGCAAATTGGTGCATGGCAGAGGTATGCTGTGACCAGGTAGGGAATCTATCCTGATAAGCGGGGAAGGCTTCTTGCAGTTTCTTTACAGCGGATGTATCTTCAAAAAACAATACCGTACCGTGCCCGCTCGCAAAACAGCCGTCAATCTTGGCTTCTGTTTGGACAAAGGCTTCGGCAGAGATCATTTTTTTCAATGTTTCCTTTACAATATTCCACAGTTTCGTATGTTCATCGCCCAGCAGCAACACAATTCTCGTCGATTGCGAATTGAATGCCGAAGGCACGTTCTTTACAGCTTGACGGATGATGTGTACTACCTCTTCATCCAATACCGGAGAATCACTGCCGATTGAATAATAGGAACGGCGATGTTCCATGGCTTCTTCAAATGTTCGTCTCATGGCTTCTTCTTTCATTTTCAGTAAGTTTATTTTTATAAAACAACAAATGAAGCGAGCAAGTTGTTCAATCTATTTTATTTTCTACCTTTGTCTCCCGATTATGAAGAAAGAAAAGTTTTACGTCGTTTGGGCAGGTACCAATCCGGGTATTTATACTTCATGGACGGATTGTCAATTGCAAATAAAAGGGTACGAAGGCGCAAAGTACAAGTCATTTGAGACACGCGAAGAAGCGGAAAAAGCCTTTGCATCCTCTCCTTATGCCTATATCGGTAAAAACTCCGCACCTAAAATGAAGGAAAAAAGTGGTGCTAACACTCCCCTGCCCGCCTCTGTTATAGACAACAGCCTCGCCGTAGATGCTGCCTGTAGCGGTAACCCCGGAGCAATGGAGTATCAAGGAGTACACGTTGCCAGTCGCCAACAAATTTTTCATTTCGGACCGATGTATGGTACCAATAACATCGGAGAATTTCTTGCCATAGTCCATGGCCTCGCCCTGCTGAAGCAAAAGGGGTTTGATATGCCTATCTATAGTGATAGCGTCAATGCCATCAGTTGGGTAAAGCAGAAGAAGTGTAAAACCAAACTGCCACGCGATGCCAAAACCGAAGAACTTTTCAAATTAATAGAGCGTGCCGAGAAATGGTTACGCGAAAATACCTACACTACACCTATCTTGAAGTGGGAAACCAAACAATGGGGCGAAATTCCCGCTGATTTCGGACGCAAATAAGCTGGATTGGTATCCCTTACCACAAATGTGCATGCTTGTTTCCACAGGCAATCACGTCCGTTTCCACAAGCAGATACGAGCGTTCCCATTAGCAGATACGGTCGTTCCCATTAGAGGATACGAGCGTACCCACTAGTAGTTACGGGCGTATCCTAGCCTCAGAAACGACTGTATCCAAGTGTAGAAACGCTCGTACCCTACCTATAGGGCACGGTAACTAACAGTATTCCAATAAGATAAAAACTGTATTTTTACAAGAAGAGAATTATAAGAAAACATGGTAAAAGATAGGCATAAAATACACTTCACATAAATGGAAAGAATCTTGAGTGGTAGCAAAGTAGTGGTAGATAAGTCTACTGCCACTTTGCCTCCATTACTCAATATACTTAATAATCAATGCTATGCGAGTATGGCAGTGGAAGTAAAAAATATTGCTTCCACCTATAACGGACTTCTTATCAACAAGATAGCCAAAAAGGTGGAAGCAAATTGACAAAAACAACTTCTATGTAGTAGAAGTTATTGGAGTATTAATTACACATGGAATCAAGTAAGCGATTGCATCTCATTCAATCTCTTGTAATAGCCGTCCTTCTCCAGAAGTTCCTCATGCTTACCACGTTCCACAATTTCTCCTTCATAAAGCACACAGATCTCATCGGCATTGCGGATGGTAGAAAGTCTGTGGGCAATAGCAATGGTAGTACGGGTTTTCATCAATCTTTCCAAAGCTTCCTGTACCAGACGTTCGCTCTCTGTATCGAGTGCTGAGGTAGCCTCATCGAGAATCAATATCGGAGGATTCTTCAAGATAGCACGAGCAATACTGATACGCTGGCGCTGACCACCGGAAAGTTTACCACCCCGGTCACCGATATTTGTCTGATACCCCAGTTCAGTCTCCATAATGAAATCGTGCGCATTGGCAATCTTGGCAGCTTCAATAACCTGTTCCATGGTGGCATTTTCCACTCCGAACGAGATATTATTGAAGAAAGTATCATTGAAAAGAATAGCTTCCTGATTCACATTACCTATCAGAGCACGCAAATCATGTGTACGGAAGTTCTTGATATTCACACCATCAATAGTGATTTCTCCCAATTGCACATCATGATAACGCGGCAACAGGTCGACCAACGTAGACTTACCCGAACCGGATTGACCAACCAAAGCTATCGTTTTACCCTTAGGCACGGTCAGATTGACATGCTTCAATACATCCCGCTTCCCATCGTAGCTGAAAGTCAAATCTTTGAACTCGATCTTTTCATTCATTCCATGCAAAGGCAATGGATTGACAGGTTCCTTTATCGGGTTTTCCGCTTTCAGAATCTTGTCGACACGCTCCATAGATGCCAATCCTTTCGGTATATTGTATCCTGCTTTCGCAAAGTCCTTCAAGGGATTGATAATGCTATACAGAATTACCATATAAAAGATAAATGTCGAAGCGTCAATGGAATCGGATTTTCCCAGAATCAGCATACCACCAAACCAAAGTACCAACACAATCAACAGTGTACCCAAAAACTCACTCATCGGATGAGCCAACGACTGGCGTATAGCCACCTTATTGGTAGCATTACGCAACTCGTTACTGCATTGAGTAAAACGGTTCACCATCTTATCTTCAGCAATAAAAGCTTTGATAATACGCAGTCCGCCCAAAGTTTCTTCTAGCTGTGACATGGTATCACTCCACTTGCTCTGTGCCTCCAAGGACTTACGTTTCAGTTTCTTACCGACTTTACCCATTATCCAACCCATACCGGGCAGTACCAAAACAGTAAACAGCGTCAACTGCCAGCTAGTAACAATCAATGTCGAGAAATAGAGAAGAATCAGAATCGGGTTTTTCAACAACATATCCAGCGAACTGGTAATAGAGTTTTCTATTTCACCCACGTCACCACTCATACGGGCTATAATATCGCCCTTACGCTCTTCAGAAAAGAAACTGAGAGGCAGGTACATCACTTTAGAATATACCATGATACGGATATCGCGCACTACTCCTGTACGAAGCGGTATCATGATAGCAGACGAACCAAAGTAACAGCCCGTCTTCAGCATAGTCATGAAAGCAAGGAATAGTCCCATGAAGAGCAGTGTCATAGTTGGTCCGTGCATTTCAATCATCTGTGTAATATAGTAGTAGAAATTATTTATAACCACAGTCTTCAGGCTGCCGCTTCCCCATTCCATAAAAGTATAAACCTGTGCATTTTCACCCGTCTTAAAGAGGATATTCAAGATAGGAATCAATAAAGTAAATGAGAATACATTGAATATAGCTGATAGAACATTGAGCACAATTGCCCAACCGATATACTTCTTATAAGGCGACACAAAACGTCGCATGAGTTGCAAGAATTCCTTCATTGGTTGTAGTTAAGTGAATATGAGGGCGCAAAGATACAAGAAAATCAGAGAATGAGGAAAGAAAACGGGAGAATTCTCGGTAAAGAAAACCGAAAACACATCTCAAAGTCTCAAAGAGATGTTCCATAAATTCTTTATCAGAGAATACAAAATAGGGATAAATTGTTTATTGCAGTCAACAATCTCAGTTTTTCTAAAAAAGCAATTAAAATCATATGCTCATAGCTTCATTTTATTTAGAAGAACACGTAAAAATAAATAGCCAGGTTAAGATTATACTCAAAATCCACCTACCTTATCTACAAATACTTTATCTTTGTCCATGATAAATATAAATTGAGATATTAATGAAATGAACATATATCTTTTATAAGTATCTATTATTTATTACCATAGCTAACTAATTTATTCATATTGTTCCCAAAAGGTATATTCTCAAAAAATGAATTTTATGTTTAGACACCTATTGCAATCTTTTAGAAAAAGGAATGAGTTTTACACCGGACATTTAGAGCCTACTTATACAAATTGGAATATTTTAAGCCAAAAAGATTTGTATCTCGATAAGGTATCCGAATCCCAAAGGAAACAATCACTCCACTTGCTTACAGAAAAAACAATCTTCCATGCTTATTGGCACGGAACATTCGGTCTTAAGCAGGCTTTTTCCGTCAAAAGTTTCTTGTGCACACAAAACCTGGAACATACAGAACTGTGGTTATGGCTTGATGCAGCAGATGGCTATTCTCAAATAGAGAACAACCCCTATTTGCAGGAACTGAAAAGTCGAATAAAGATATTATCATGGAACGCTGATGATGAGATAGCCAATACGCCTCTACTTAGAATTAAGAAATACATCAACATGCCCAAGAATCTTGCGGCTAAAGGAGACGATTTCAGAATTATCTCTCTTTATAAGTATGGGGGAGTATATTTTGATTTGGACGTAATGTTTCTGAAAGACTTTACCCCACTACTAATGGGGCATGAATTTGTCTATGCATGGGAATATCAGCCCTACGCCAATAGTGCTTTACTCTATTTACGCAAGAACAGTTATATCACCAACTACTTAGCACAGAAATTCTTAGAGAGGAAAGAAGCTATGCCTTGGGTATTATTCGACTATAAAGATAAAAAGTTAGCAAACCTGCGAAACTACCCTTGTGCCTTTTTCGATCCTTTATGGGGCGGTTATTGCGAAGGCATGCCTTTCAAAGAATTTGCAGACTTCTTTAAAAGATTTGGTAATGGCTATGAAAAAGAGCCACACATCAACAGTTATAAAAACTTCTTTCCCGGCGCTTTCGCATATCATTGGCACAACAAATGGGATGCCGAAGAATTTGATGATTCATACTTCGGTTTGTTTAACTGCGAATTTAATAAAATACTGAGTCAGAATGAAATTTAAACTATTCAAAAAGAACAAGAAGCACTACACGCTCTATTCTCTTTGGAATAGAAAATGGGCATATATATCATATATTCCCGACGTGTATTACAATAAGAAAAATACATCATATATGCTTTCTCATCAAAATAAACGAGAAGCATTAATCATCGGAGAAGTATTCTATTCTTTGGGATATAATGTAAAAGTAGCACTTTACAATGCTCCCGAAGAGTGTGATAACCGCCACTATGATATCATTTTTGGATTAGAACCCAATTTCGTAACGATGATCCAAAGAAATCCTCAAGCATTGAAAATTTATTATGCTACAGGAGCTTATTGGGTACATCAATATACTATGGTAAAAGAACGGACAGACCTATTTAATAAAACACATGGAGTACATCTACCATATTCCCGGTTAGTGACTTCACACGATAGTTGTGATATAGCAGATGCTATTTTCCAAATTGGCAGTTCGTATACTATTCAAACATATCCTTCTAAATTGCAGAACAAAATCAGGATAATCAACCAATCCAGTAATTTTGCCCAAGAGTGTGATTTAGAATATAAACTCCAACATGTTTCAAAGAAAGATTTCCTTTGGTTCGGTTCTAGTGGTAGCATACTCAAAGGCTTGGATTTAGTCTTAGAATATTTCATTGAGCACCCCGAATACAAATTACATGTAGTTGGCCCTGTAGATAAAGAATTCATGGACTATTATTACGAGCAAATATCTTTATGTCCAAACATTCATTTTTATGGATTTCTTAATACCAATTCGGAACAATTCATGCATTTAGCCTATCTTTGCTCCTTTAATATTTTTCCATCCGGTAGCGAAGGATGTCCCGGTTCCGTTATAACCTTAATGCAAATGGGGATTATTCCTATCGTTTCTAAGTGGGGAGCAATAGATAAAATAGACTATTACGGATATTTATTACCGGAATTGTCTATCGATGCAATAGATATGGCCGTAAAATGGGCTTCTGCATTGCCAAAAGATGAATTGCATAAATTGATAGAAGAAAACATTTCGTATTCAAAGCAAACATGGAATTTAAAGCGGTTTGAAGTTGAACTGCGTTCTGAATTAGAAGAAGTCATAAAAACTAATATCTAAAAAAGAAAGGTATCTATTTAGTATGAATATAGTTTGTTCCATTGATAATAACTACGTTGAGCATTGCTGTGTGATGCTCTGCTCGTTTTTTACAAATAATAAGGATGAGCAGAATACAATCTTTCTGCTAGGCGATAATCTGAGTACTAGGAATCAAGCAATCATCAATGATCTCGTAACCTCTTTTAACGGAATATTCGTTTATTGCCAAGTTGATGCCGATGCACTAAAGGACTGTCCCATTAAAGAAACAGATCATCTTACCATAGCCACCTATTATCGTCTATTCATGGTAAGATTATTACCCAAGGACACAGACAAAGTATTATATTTAGACTGCGACATCGTAATAGACGGTTCTTTAAAAGAATTGTGGAATACCAACCTTGACAATTACGCCTTAGCCGGCATTGAAGAAATGGGTTGGCATTCAAATGATGTCTTTGAACGGTTAGGATTTGACAATAAATATGGTTACTTTAATGCAGGGGTTATTCTTGTCAATCTGAAATACTGGAGAGAGCAACATCTGACAGAGAAATTTATCGATTATCTCGCATTAAATTCCGCAAAACTGAAAGCCCACGATCAAGACGTGCTAAATGCCGTATTACATAATAAAAGCCTGCATATATCATGTAAATGGAATGTAGAAACCGGATTTTGTTTACACGAATTTCTCAAGATACACAACTTTGACCCTCAATTACTGAAAATAATCAGAAAACCTATAATTATACATTACACCTGGAAGCCAAAGCCATGGGAGAAAAGAAGTAAGCATCCATTTAGGATCGTTTATTATAAGTACTATAATAAACTGCCCATGAAAGAACTGTTTGGAAGAACCCTGACTTTTGAAAAGCGTCTGCGTTTGTATTGGTACAAATACTGTTTCATATTACTTTTAACTTTTTCGATTAAGAATGCAAAATACTATAAGATGTAATACTACGCTACATCACAAGGAAATATTAATAACTAAACGATAAATGATGAGATCTCCATATATATTATGTGATTCGCAAATCTTCGACTTACAGAAGTTCGGAGGAATTTCAAGGTATTTCTGCGAAATTATTTCCAGACTAAATATAAAGTATGACATATCTGTGCGCTATACAGAAAACCATTATCTCAAAAACAGCAAACTAGGCAAGCACTTTTTAAATCTACCTCACTTTATCTTCAAGCGCTATGAATGGAAACTTTATCGTAAGAACAGAAAACTGACAAAGAGAATATTGCAATCAACATCTCCTTACTTATTTCATCCAACGTATTATGATCCTTACTTCCTAAAATATATAGGTAATAATCCTTTTGTAGTAACGGTACACGATATGATTTATGAACTCTTTCCCCAGTATTTCAATGACTCAAAAGAAATTATTAGCCAGAAGAGAGAAATAATAACAAAGGCCAATAGAATCATAGCCATAAGCGAAAACACCAAAAAAGACATAATAAACATATTAAATATAGATCCTTCAAAAATTGATGTCATCTATCATGGTACAAGCATCCAAACTCCTTGCAAAAAAAACAAATTGCAACTACCGCAGAGATACATTCTTTTTGTAGGAGATAGAGTTACTTATAAAAACTTTCAACGCCTGTTAGAAGCTTTTGCTATCCTTGCCAAATCAGATAAAGAGTTAGTACTGATATGTACCGGCAAACCATTTTCTAGAGATGAAAAAGAAAAGGCTCTCCATTTAAACGTCAGTACACAAATTATGCAAATCCCGATAGATGACAAAAAGTTAAATGAGCTCTATGCCAGAGCATTACTATTTGTATATCCTTCATTATACGAAGGATTTGGCATTCCTATTCTAGAAGCATACTCTTGCAATTGTCCGGTAGCATTAAGCAAAGCGAGTTGCTTCCCCGAAATTGCAGGTGATGCCGGTGCTTATTTTGATCCTTATTCTATAGAATCGATAGCCAACACAATCTCCGATTGTATTTATAATGAAGAAAAACGAATGGAACTAATAAAAAAAGGAAAAGAAAGACTTAAACTATACTCTTGGGAAAAAGCCGCCCAAGAAACAGAGGCAGTATATCAAAAAGTTTTAAGTGAAATCTAGCAGTAAGAAAGAAATATGGAAAAGCCTACACTTAGCATTATTACAGTCAATTACAATAACAACGACGGATTAATTAGAACGTTGCAGAGCGTAAAAGCACAGTCATACAAGGATTATGAGCACATCATCATTGATGCCAATTCATCCGATGGTAGCAAAGAGACCATCATACGCTATAGCAAAGAAGAAGATAATCACCTTACCTATTGGGTGTCCGAACCGGACAATGGTATTTATAGCGGAATGAATAAAGGCATTACACAAGCTAAAGGAGAATATTTATACTTTCTGAATTCAGGAGACTGCCTGACAAATGATGTATTGAAGGATATTCCATTTGACGGAACACAATATATCTATGGAGATATGGTATTGATAGAGCCTCAAGGAAGAAGAGACAGAATTGCCCCTGACTATCCCGGTTTAATATTCTTCTTCTATGACTCCTTATCACATCAGGCATGTTTTATCCATCGGTCACTCTTTATTAACGAACTATACAGTACTCAGTACAAAATCATTTCAGACTGGGCACATAGCGTAAAGTCCATTGTATTAGAAGATTCTACTTACCGTCATATTTCACGTGTAATTGCAGAATGTGATGGAACCGGTATCAGTTCTAAATATATTGATGTTCAGACTGAACGTATCAAATGGTTCCAAGAGAATCTGTCACAACAAATGTATTCAATGCTAATGGAGTTGTTAGAGTATAACAAATCAGGATTCAAGTCTATTATACCCACAATGAACCGAACGAGACGATTTCAGAAAAGAGCTTTGAAATTAGTTAAAATCCTTCTAAAAATAAATTCTTTCTTCTCTAAACCTAAAAACAATGATCCTTATAATAATATATTATATCGTCCTTGAAGTTTGACATCCTAACCTAACGTGAATTATATCTCATTGAACAGTTATGAACACTCCTTTAAAATTCTCTATTATAATACCCGTATTCAATGCCGAAAAATACATCAGTAAATGTATTCTATCATTAATACACCAAGATATTACTCTTGATGAATATGAAATCATTGTCATCAATGATGGTTCTACAGACAACAGTACCCAAATATGCGATGAATTATCTGAGAAATACCATAATATAAAGCATATTATAACCACCAACAGTGGCGTAAGCGCAGCAAGAAATCGAGGACTGGACATTGCACAAGGAGAACTTATCTTATTTTTGGATGCTGATGATTACTTTACTACCAATACACTATCTAATATATACAAAGCGTTCAATGAACAACAATTAGACATACTCATCTTTAATTATAATTATTGGGATTCTCAAGGAAACTTATTACAAGGTTTCGACGAAAAAGAAAGAAAACATTATCCACAAATTGTTGTACCGGGAAAGGCTTTCATTAAAACGGAATACATACCTTCTACAGTCTGGACAATGGCTTATCGCAGAGAATATATGCAAAAAATGAAGTTTCACTTTATCAATATCAGGCATGAAGATGTAGAGTTTATACCTCGCGTCTGCTACTATGCAGAAAAGGTAATGTATTCTCCCTCTATCGTCTGCTACAACTATATCCAGAGCGATATTTCATTCATGCAAAACTACAAAAAAACAGGCTTCTTCGACAAAATCAAAGCTATGAGCAGTTTGAATAAATTCAAAGAGGAGTTTGTAAAAGAGAAAGACATACGCTTTCACTTAGAAAATTATATATCGTCTGTACTAATGGAAAATCTGAAATTCAGCTTTTCAATAAACAGCAAAGCTCAATTCCAGATGATAAAATCAATGAAACTGGCTAACCTCACACCACTAAAACACGCTAAGAGAAAAGGAGTACATGCTATTTTATATAAATATTTTCCCGCTTTGTTCATTGCCTATTATCGACGTAAACACTCCAAACGGAACCGCTCCTAAGCCGGCAGGAAACACTCAAGTCGGTTCTTCCAAAATTCGATTATAGATAGCTAGTCTTGTATCCAACATTTCTTGGGGATTATACAGCTGCCGCAATCGATATTCTGCCTGATTAACTATTCTCTCTTGCAAGTCCTTATCATCTGCCAATCGGGCAATTGTTGTGGCAAAGTCTTTAGCCGTATCTGCTATAAGGCATTCTTCTCCATCACGAAAATCCAGGCCTTCAACTCCTTTCGTAGTCGTAACAAACGGAGTTTTAGAAAACACAGCATCCAATATTTTCATTCGCATACCACTACCTATACGAATAGGGACCAGGACTATACTTCCACTCAAGAAGTGTTGCAAATCATCTACATATCCAACCAATTCCATTTCAGGACAAGAAGCACAAAGTTCTTTTAAAAGTTCCTTATTCCACATCCCGCTCACCTGAAAAGTAAAAGAAACCCCCAAATTACGTAAATGAGGAGCAATCTCATTACAGAACCACGCAACAGCATCCAGATTAGGACAATGATTTCCACTCCCAAAGAATGTCAGTCTATTGGTTGTAGCTGGTACAAAACCTATTTTTGAGGATTCTTTCTGCTGAACTACCGCCGGAGAAGCATAAATACATTCTTTATGTCCTACAAACTCTTCCAATACCTTGCAATCAAACGCCGTTAAAGCAATAATATACTTAAAACGCTGTAAAGCATTACGCTCAAATTCTTTTGCTATTTCAAATGACATCCGGTCTTCATCCGTAACCTCTTTGAATAACGACATTTCATTTTCATTATGTACATAACGTAACTCATGATGCAAAAAGATCGTTTTCACATCGGCCGGTAAAACATACCCTAATGAAATCAATTCATAAAATTCAACTTGAATAATATCAAATCCCTGTCTCGCCACCTGCCCTACATACTTAATATATCCAGAATCAAAATAGCTAAATACAGAATGATGAAGGGTAGACTTTTTACGTACCCAATCTACAGAACCAGTCTCTGAAAACAACAGTTGCCTGTTCAATTTCCGTTCAATGGAAGATTTCATTTTCCCTAACCATTTATAATAGATAGGTCGCTTCACTTTTAAAGTATCTTGAGCATTCTCTTTAGTAAATACAAAGAATTCTACATTCCCCCAAATCTTTCTCAATTCCTCAACATTCCTTTTTTGTGAGCCTGTTTTGGGATAAAGCAGTATAGAAACAGACATTTTATGACGGATATAGTCAACCATATTAAAAAAAGCCTGATTCCCTCCAGAATTCAGAGGATAAGGTATAAAAGGAATAATAAAAAGAATTCTTTTCATAGAGTCATATTATATAATAAGTTACAATATTTTTTATAATCGGTCTCTTTGCTCGGTAGGTAAATAAGGTATAAAAGAACTCAAATATTTATTCATTCTTTCTATCAGATATGCTTTATATCCTCCATGCAGTGTTTCGCTTAGTTTTTCTAACAAAGAATGTCTGGTCTTTGAATCAAATTGAGCACGTTCTATTTTTTTGTAGAAGATGCCACGTCGCAGAATTTTTCTATATGTAGTAATCTGCGGATATTTCTTTTCAAGTCTACTAATTACAGCAAAATCTTCTTCCCAAGCAAGCCCTGTCTTTCTTACTTGCACAGAAGTTGATTGGTGAAAACGAAAATAGTTCAACTTCTTATATACTTCAATAACCTTTCCCAAGCTTGCCATTTCTGTCCAAAACAACCAGTCTCCACTAGATTTCATAGACAACCATTCGGTTTCATCTATCAACTCTGACAAATCACGTCTAAAAAGAACACTACTGGCATTGAATATGTAACACCGCCAATACATATTGCGCAAAACATAATCTGAACTATCAAATATTCTATATCCTTCTTTACAAGAATATTGGTTTTTTCCCCATCGATCATGATCTATTTGCAGTTTATTTCCAGCCTCATCTACACAATAACTTCCCACAAAGCACAAAGCAGCGCCTTCATTTTCTTCCATCAAAGGAACAGTAGTAGCTAAAAAAGAAGTATCAGCATAATCGTCGCTTTCTGCAATCCATATATATTTGCCATGAGCCATGGAAAGCCCTTTTTCCCATTGTACAAAAGGGCTACCTGTGTTTTTACAATTTACTTCAACATAAGAAACATGAGGATGGTTCTTATATAGGTTTATAACCTCAAGACTCTCATCAGTAGATGCGTCATCCAACAAAATTATCTCAATATCCGTATACGTTTGACTCAAAATAGAATCCATACGCTGTTTTAAGAAACGCGCATAATTATAATTGGGAACAATAACACTTACTAATGGATTTTGATTCATTGCCATACCTCTAACTCAGCTGTCAAAGACGATGTCGCTTTGATTTAAACATTAATCTAAAAAAACGATATATATTACGATACAAGGATGGGCTATTATAAACCATCCATCGTTTTATTGCACAAGACACTCCTATTTGTCGCCAATTAAACCGATCATATTTATGCATCTCCAAAAGTACCTTCGTCACAATATCTTCGGTAGCAGAAGAAGAATCTACAAGTTGGATATGATCTATCAAATGTAATCCTCTCTGAATGACAAATATCGGAGTTTTATCCCAGATATCCTCAGCAAGGATAAAATCATTTTGCTCGCATACAGCCAAAAATAATTGATACTCTCTTTGAGGATTATACTTACTCTGCATTGTACTCCCCTTCCGTATCACATAATGATACTTAGGAGTATCTTGCAACACCACTTTTTCTGCCCTATAGAATATACGATAACAAATAGCCAAATCCTCAAAAACACGATTCTCCGGAAAAATAATACCTTCAAACAAGCACCGTTTGAATAATTTATCCATCATATAGTTCCTGACATGTTTATCTACTGCCAAAGCACGAACTGCTTCAACACGATCGAACATGAACTGTTCACCGGAAGAATACTTCGCCTCACTCTTTCCTCCCTTTTCTATATAACGCGAACAAATGGATATATCAGCGCCATTCTCTATCAGTAGGCGATACAAGAATTCGTACATATCCAACTCAATCCAATCATCACTATCTACAAAACCGAGATATTCACCTTGAGCTATGGCTAAACCTCTATTTCTTGCTACGCTTTGACCTGCATTTGTCTGATGAATAACTTTTATCCGTTTATCCTTTTGGGCAAATAAATCACAAAGCTCTCCCGAACCATCGGAAGAGCCGTCATCTACTAATATTATTTCCAGATTCTTATAAGTCTGCTCACAAATCGAAAGCAAGCATTTCTCTAAATAGTCTTTTACATTGTAAACAGGTACTATAATGCTTATCTGGGGCAATGTTTCAGTGTTCTCCATACGTCATAACAATTACCACAACCGTAAAGTACTCATCAAAGGATAGCCAACCCGCCATCTTAGTTTAAACTTACGTACCAAATTCCACGGTTTGGTTCTTGTTCTTCCCTGATAGTACCAAATATAGTTATTCACAGCATCCAACACGCGTGAAGAGGATTCACCATCCAAATGTGCCTCATGTCTATCAACATAAGCACGAATTTGCTCCATCAAGGCAGCAGGACGAGAGAGTGCTTTTTCCAAGGCACTTTCTACCTCATTTACATCCGTTACATTCAGCAAATGATTACCGGGGGTGGTATTGCAATAAGTCACCACCGGCTTATCTAACATCATATATTCTACAATGACAGATGATGCATCGGATAATAACACATCCGCACGATTTAATAATTCGGCATCTACCAATCCACTCTCATGGAAAATGACATTCGGACAAGTTTTTGCCAATTCCTTATACTTCTTGAGTATATCAGAATTTGCAAACTTTGGATGGAACGAGATAATCCAATCCCATTCTTTTTCTTTGGCCAAACGTTTAATGGTTTCAAACAGATAAGGAGCCGAAGTAATAGTCTTCGTAAATGTTGTAGAGTACAACACTACCGGACGTGCGTTATGAGAAGATAAATTGCGTTCTTTTACCAACGCATCTGCCTTGCACCATCCTGTTTCATAAACCTTGAAGAAACCATATTTCTTTTCAAGTTCTTTAAATGGTGCAGTACTAGTCTCCCCTTGCGTACAATACATATCGAACCAACCACGAACAGAAAAATGATCGTCCTTTTCGTCACCTCGTTTATTGATAGGATATCCATGAAAAAGACAGACTTTTACTCCCGGAAAGAAATCGTAGATATAATTGCCTGGTGCAAAAACAGCAATGGGATTGTAATCCATAACAGCCTGTACAGATCGCAACCACCTTTCATTCTTTTCCAGTAGTTTCGGACAGCCTTGCTCTATAAACCATGCAACTTCATCACCCCTGCGCAGAATTTCATCCTGCAAAGGTCGTAGAATAGGATATGAGTATGCTACCGATACAAAAAACAAATATTTCTTCTTCATAAAATTAAACGTCTCCGATACTATTCTTTGTAATCGCGAGATTAAAAACAGAATAGTTTAGTTTAGGCTAAATTAATGTCTTCTTTTCTATTCAAAAACTCACTTTCAGTAATTAAATGCAAAAGTATATATTTTACTGCATCCATACACATACTATTTATAACAATTTGCAGTTCGTTCTTAAAAACCTCATTAATTAAGGTACATTATTTTTTATTATCTTTGCCACCGAAATGATTAAATAAATAGTGCAATGACCAAAAGCAAATTACAGCGTAGCTACCACGAACATCACCGAAAAACCGATAAAGCCACTTTATTGTTCGGAATTACCATCTTTTTCAAATTCTTACTTTTTGACTTTATTTGGAGTCTGACAACTACATTTGCTTCGTTTTCTACTTTTGAGTTTTATACCACTAAATTAATCACGACTCTGGTACTACTTATCCCCTTCCTTTTTTTCAGGCTTTGGAAAACAGAAATTGTTATTATGTTCCTACTGGATATACTTCTTATCATTAATTTGATGTATTTCCGTACTTACTATACCGCTATTCCTCTAAGCAGCTATGCACTATCGGGAAATCTCGCCGATTTCAAAGGAAGTGTTTATGACTCTTTCTGCTGGTACGATATATTCTTCCCTTTATCCACTCTTGCTTGCATTCCACTTTATCTATTTTACAAACGTAAACAAGAGAAAAAGCCCCATACTCTTTATTGGATACTTTTAAGCGGTAGTATCGCAATCTTTGCTATAGTTACCACCCTCAAAGGTGGATTTAAAGAAGCATATGGTAAAATACGCCAAGAAGCTTATTTATGTGCAAGTACTACTTCTATATACACAGTATTCGGAAACTTGTATTATGATCTGATAAATCAGAAACAAGAACTCACCCCTCAAATACAACAAACAATTGAAAACTGGCTAAGTCAGAAGCCCGAACATCATGCTCTCGCCCAAAAAATATCCGTACGCAATAATTGTATCGTTATCTTGGCTGAGTCATTGGAAAGTTGGGTGCTTGAAACAAAAATAGAAGGGCAAGAAATCACTCCTCATTTAAATAAATTACTACAAGATTCCACCACTTTATATGCCCCGTATGTATTAACCCAAGTAAAGGGTGGACGGTCTATTGATGCCCAATTGCTACTTTGTGCAGGAATGCTTCCAATCAATAGCGGAACATACAGTAGCCAATACCCCGATCACACTTATGGCACTCTACAAAAGGCTATGCACCAGAAAAAGAATTCACGTAATTATCTTTTAACTATAGACAAGGTATCTACCTGGAATCAAGGTGTGATTGCCTACAATTTCGGCATCGACTCCATCATTGCTTATCATGATTTTGAGCAAACCGGAGCTTTCGGTACCCATAAACGTGTCGGAGACCACCCTTTCCTGAAACAATGCCGCAAAAAAATCGAGAATGGAGAAATCTGGAAGAAAGGAGAAAATGCATATATACAATGTATCACTTATTCCGGTCATGCACCTTTCAAGCTCCCCGAAGAATTGAAAGAAGTGTCATTCTCAACCGCCATTCCTCAAAAGATGAATGATTATATGACAATGGCACATTACACAGACAATGCGATTGGAGAATTTGTAGAATTCCTAAAAACACGTCCGGAATATGCAGAAACACTGATAGTCATCACCGGCGACCACGAAGGATTAGCCAATTACCGTCCGGAGTTATGCCATGCTCCCGGTGGAAAAGGAGTCGTATCCGATAAAACATTTACTCCATTTATTGTAGTCAACTCGCCGGTAGGAATGCGTTACGACAAAGTAATGGGACAAATAGATATGTATCCAACTCTGCTAAACCTGCTGCAATTGGATGATTATGAATGGACAGGATTAGGAGAGAGTATCCTCAATCCACAGAAAAAAGGATTTGCCGTCAACCCACAAATGAATGTAGAAGGTGAAGCAGTCAGTCCGGAAGAAAGTGAGTTTGCTAAGAATGCCTATGACATTTCCGATATGATGATTCGCTTTGACTATTTAGGCAAATGCACTAAAGAGAAGTAAAAAGGAATGTAATAATTGGAAATGTAGAAAAGTTTGCATAGTTTTGTAAACAATTAAAATTTTATCACCAAATCTTTGAATTTATGAGTTTTACAACACTTAGCAACGGTATCTTTGCGGAATCCATTCTCGATTACCACAAGAAGAATCATGTAGATACTCCTATCCAAAACCCATATCCACTAAAAAGCATCGAATACTATTTATATCTGAAAAATTGGATTGACACTGTTCAGTGGCATCTGGAAGATATCATACGTGATCCAAACATCGATCCGGTAGAAGCTTTGAAAATAAAAAGAAGAATTGATAAATCCAATCAGGATCGTACGGACCTAGTTGAATTAATTGACAGCTATTTCCTTGATAAATACAAAGATATTCAAGTAAAGACAGATGCTATTATCAATACCGAAAGTCCGGCATGGGCTATCGACCGTCTCTCTATTCTTGCATTAAAGATATATCACATGCGTCAGGAAGTGGAACGTACCGACACCACTCCCGAACACCATGCCCAGTGTGAAACTAAACTGAATATTTTGCTAGAACAACAAATTGATTTATCAACCGCCATCAACCAACTGATTGCAGACATTGAAGCCGGAAGTAAATACATGAAGGTTTATAAACAAATGAAGATGTATAACGACCCCAGCCTAAATCCTGTTCTTTACGGTAAAAAATGAGGTTACTAATTATAAGGTTCTCTGCATTGGGCGACATTGCAATGACAGTTCCGATCATTGATTCATTAGCCAAACAATATCCGCATTTAGAAATCACGGTATTGAGCAAGCCCTTTGCAGCTCCTATATTCTCACAGATGCCTGCCAACGTAAAATTTCAAGGAGCAGACATTAAACAATATAGCGGGTTTACAGGCTTATTACGATTATTCTGTAAGCTTAGAAAAGAAAAATACGATGCAGTTGCAGATCTACACGACGTACTTCGCTCTAAAGTATTACGCGGACTATTTTTCCTATTCGGGAAAAAGACTGCACATATAGATAAAGGCAGAAAAGAAAAGAAAACATTAATACGAGCTAAGCATAAAATATTGCGTCCACTAACGAGCTCCTTCAATCGATATGCAGATGTATTCCAGCAATTGGGTTTTCCAGTAGAAATAAAATTCAACTCTATCTATAAAGAGAAGAAAGGAGATACCACTCTGTTTCAAGACATTACCGGAGTACCTGATAATAAACATTGGATCGGCATCGCACCTTTTGCAGCACATAAAGGGAAAATATTGCCGGATGAAACCATTGCAACGCTTATTCATGAAGCATCTTTGCATGATGATTGGAAAATATTTCTGTTTGGAGGAGGTAAAGCTGAAACGGAAAAGCTGGAAGCTTGGGCAGGAAAACACCTCAATGTACAATCACTGGCCGGTAAACTCAACATGAATCAAGAGCTGTCACTGATGAGTTATCTGGAAGCGATGATTTCTATGGATTCAGCCAATATGCATTTAGCCTCTTTGACAGGAACACCGGTGATTTCAATATGGGGAGCTACTCATCCCTATGCAGGTTTTATGGGCTGGAAACAAAGCATTCAAAATGCAATACAAGTAGATCTTCCTTGCCGTCCATGCTCTATCTTCGGCAATAAACCTTGCTGGAGAGGTGACTATGCATGCTTGACAGGCATTCGCCCGGAAAGCATCATTCAGCATTTAGAAAAAGTAATCAAAGTATGAAAATTATTATCAGTCCTCAATATCAATCTGCACAATCATTCATTTCACAATTCCCTGAAATCTTCCGGAATAAAGGCGAGCTGATTTTCAAAAAGCGAAATGAAGTGAAACGTTTCTACACAGATTATGGTGAATGGATTGTGAAACGGTATAAAACCCCCAATATATTCCAGCAATTAGCTTATACGTTCTGGAGAAAAAGCAAAGCCGAAAGAGCATTCCTTTATGCTGAAAAGCTGTTATCGCTTGGAATTGATACTCCGACAGGCATTGCCTACATTGAAAAAAGAAAAGGAATATGGTTTGATGACAGCTATTTTATTTCCGTAGCGTGTCCTTATCCACCCGTATTCCCATTACTTATCGAAAAATCGGACTTTGATAAAGAACTGGCCAACGCACTTACTCTCTTTTTTGTAAAGCTACATCAGAAAGGTATCCTACACGGAGACCTTAACCTTGACAATATCCTCTATCATATAGATGATAAAGGTGAATATCAATTCTCCGTTATAGATACTAACCGTACTCTATTCAAATCGAAGCCTACTCCCAAAGAGTGTCTTGATAATCTAATAAGAGTTACCCATCGCCGCGATCTGCTACAATATATTGTAGAAAAATACGCTGAAATACGAAGATGGGACGCAGCCAATTGTACCCAAAAAGTCATTAAGGCTTTAGATAAATTCGAAAAAAAGAAAAGGTTAAAACGAAAATTGAGAAACAAGAAGTAAATCAGCTTGTTTGCCGCTACTAAATAAAATGCATATATTTGCAAAATTTTAATCAATATCCTTTAGTTAGGCTTATAAAAAGGAGTAATACAAAAAACAAGATGAAAGAGGATTTGAACTTTTTAGACCGTAATGAATTTAACTTTCAGCCATCAGAAGAAGTTGTAGAAGCTTTTAAGAACTTTGATATACATAAGCTTTGCTTTTATACCCGCATCTACGATGAAGGTAAAAAAAGCATACTATCTGTATTTCTGTCAGAACTATATGGAATTGAAGAACCGCAAGTTTTACTAGGTTATGGCGGAGAAGATATTCTAAAACAGGCAGTGCATTATTTCCTGACTGAAGAAGACGGCAATAAAACAATGTTGATTCCAAAATTCTCATGGTGGTATTACAAATCCATTGCCGATGAAGTGAATGGTCGTACCTTACAGTATCCTCTTTACGAAGATGGGAATACTTTCAAATATGACTTCACCGTCATGAAAGAAATGGTAAAACAAGAAAATCCAAAGATCTTATTGATTGCCTCTCCAAACAATCCTACCGGTAACGGTATGACTCCCGACGAGTTAGATTCTTTAATGGCCGAAATACCTGCTCGTACTACTGTAGTTGTAGACGAAGCATACGCTTCTTTTGTTTCGGCAGACGCCGGTTATATCCGCACGCTTATCAACAAGTATCCTAACCTGATAATTTCACGCACCCTCTCCAAATTCTATGGATTACCCGGCTTGCGGATGGGTTTCGGATTCATGAGCAAAGAACTGGAACGGTTCAGCAAATACAGCAATAAATACTTAGGTTATAATCGCATATCAGAAGATCTAGCCATTGCAGCCCTTAAATCAGATGCACACTATCGGAATATTGCTCAATTGATGAATAAGGATCGTGCCAGCTATGAATCAGAAATAGGTACATTACCAGGCTTTAAGGTATATCATTCGGTCGCTAATTTTATTTTGATCAAATATCCCATTGTGCTGAAAGAAGCTTTGCAGAAAGCTTTCGCAGAGAAAAGTTACAAAATAAAGTTCATGAATGAACCTGATATTAATACTCATCTTCGAATTACATTGGGACGGCCGGAGCAGAACCGTATTGTTATAGATACCATAAAAAAAATAGCTACCCTATGAAAGCCGTCATTTTAGCTGCCGGAATAGCCTCCCGTCTTCGTCCTTTAACTGATGAATGCCCGAAGTGTCTACTCAAAATAGGAGAGCGTTGCTTGTTGGAACGTACTTTAGACGCACTTATCGGTAACGGCATTAAAGAATTTATTATTGTTACCGGATATCGGCAGCAGCAAATAGCCAGTCTTCTGAGCAAAAATTATCCGCAGCAGGACATTACATTGATATATAATGAGCGGTATGAATCAACCAACAATATTTATTCCCTTTGGCTCACCCGCTCTCTAGTAGAGGGAGAAGATGTATTACTATTAGACAGCGACATTCTTTTTGATCCGCTAGTCATCACTGATATTCTAAACTCTGACAAAGCAAACACACTTGCTGTCAATCGCCACGAGTTAGGGAAAGAAGAGATTAAAGTAATTGTTGATACTTCGGGTAAAGTGTTGGAGATTAGTAAAACCTGCTCCATCGAACAAGCTTTGGGAGAGTCTATAGGTATTGAAAAAATGTCGCCCGCTTATACCAAAGCCTTATTCAACGAGTTGGAGACAATGATTGAAAAAGAAGGATTGGACAATATCTTCTACGAACGGGCATTTGAACGATTGATACCCAAGGGACACTGCTTCTGTATAACAGATACCACACAATATTTCTCCATTGAACTGGATACTGTAGAAGATTTTAATCAAGCGGAACGACTGATCCCAGCTCACTTACACTAAGATATTATGGCTACATACGACATTCGCCCGCTGCAACTCCGTATACTGGATATCTTGCTCGCCATTGATGAGGTTTGCAAGGCACACCATCTGAGATATTACATCATGGCCGGAACGATGTTGGGAGCTGTACGTCATAAAGGTTTTATTCCTTGGGATGACGACTTGGATATCGGGATGCCAAGAGCTGATTATGATCTGCTCATGTCGCACGCACATGAATGGTTGCCTGCGCCTTATGAAGCTGTATGCTCTGAGACTGACAAGTCTTATCCACTCCCATTCGCTAAAATACAAGATGCAAGTACCACTCTTATAGAACGAATGCACTTAAAATATCTGGGAGGTATTTATTTAGATGTATTTCCATTAGATGGCGCACCTACAGAAAAGATGTCACAACGCTGGCATTTCGCCCGCTATGAATTTTACAAACGTGTTCTTTACTTTATTCATCGTGATCCTTATAAACATGGTAAGGGGCCCAGTTCATGGCTTCCATTGTTATGCCGTTCCATTTTTACTATGGATGGCGTACAAAAGAGTATCCGCAAAATAATGAAGAAATACGATTTCGATAAGTGTGGACTTGTTTGCGATTATGATGATGGAATGAAAGGTATTATGCCAAAAGAGATCCTAGGTAATCCAACGCCTGTTCTGTTTGAAGGAAAAGAAGTATGGGGTGTCGAAAACTATCCTGTTTACTTGAAACAAAAATATGGTGATTATATGACTATTCCCAAAAGAACTCAACAGAAACAGCACAATTTCCACTATCTGGATTTGGATAAACCTTATCGGGAATTTAAAAGTTGAATATAAATAAAGCAGGAAAGAAAATATGAAAATAGGCTTTGACGGAAAACGCGCCGTACAAAATAACACAGGATTAGGTAACTACAGTCGCTACATTGTAGATATCCTGTGCCGTGCTTATCCGGAAAATGACTACGTACTTTTTTCTCCTAAGAAACAAAGAAATGGTAGACTGGAGCAATTATTAAAAGATTTTTCTCACCTCAGCCTCGTCTATCCATCACCGGCCTTCTGGAAATTGCTCAGTTCATTCTGGAGAATTTGGGGAGTCACGAGCCAACTGGAAACTGAACAAGTTACTATATTTCATGGACTAAGCAACGAGTTGCCTTTGAATATCGGCAAAAGTAGCGCTAAAAGCGTTGTCACCATCCATGACTTGATCTTCCTGCGTTTCCCAAAATATTATTCTTTTATAGACCGAAAAATATACGCATATAAATTTCGTAAAGCATGTGAGAATGCAGACAAGATTATTGCTATCAGTGAATGTACCAAAAGAGATATCCAACATTTCTATCGTATCCCGGCAGAGAAAATAGTTGTTGTTTACCAAGGATGTGATGCCTCTTTTGCTCAACCTGTATCAGACAAGAAAAAGCAGGAAGTAAAGGCTCGTTACCAACTGCCGGAGCATTACATTCTTAATGTAGGCAGCATTGAAGAACGTAAGAATGTATTGTCAGCAGTTCAGGCATTGCAACAACTTTCTTCACCGGAAACCCACCTTATTATTGTGGGGCGTCGCACCCCATATACAGAAAAAGTGGAAAAATTCATTTCTGATAACAAGTTAGGAGGAAAAGTTCATATTCTTTCTAATGTTCCTTTTAAAGATTTGGGTGCACTCTATCAAATGGCAGATATTTTTGTCTATCCTTCACGTTTCGAAGGATTCGGCATCCCAATTATTGAAGCATTAAATTCAGGTGTTCCCGTAGTTGCCGCCACAGGTTCCTGTCTGGAAGAAGCCGGTGGACCGGACTCTCTATACGTACACCCTGACGACATCAATAGTATGGCAAAAGCCTTTCATACATTACTTTCTGATGAGAAGAAACGGGAATATGTCATTGAGAAAGGGAAAGAATACGCCAGCCGGTTCTCCGAAGTAAAGCAAGCAGACCAGTTAGCAGAGATTTATCGATCAATCCTTTAATTGATTGAAATAGTTAAAATAAGGACCATTCTATGGTGTTTTAATCTAAAAAATTCTGCCCAGTCATTTTGAAATACTTATCCAATACAAGTATAGAAATCAATTTTTCCCGCTTTTTATCAAAGAATTGAGCACACCATTCATGGGCATGAGAAATTATAGCCAATGCCTCATCAGTATGTTCCATAAAATATTCCATACGTTCTTTTAAGTCTGAATAATCCGACTTGATTTCTACATAATGATAATCTGGAATCAACTTCCCTTCCATAAACCAAGTTTCACAAGTTGGCTTTGGCATTACAGCCAATGAGTTGGAATTCATCACCCATTTCAAATTACTTGCCACATCATTACCTTCAAGACACATAATAAACTTAAAATCCAGATGATCATACAACGACATCTTAGATACAACCCATTCCAAATGAACACTGTGCTTTCCTTCAATTCCGCCAATATCACAAATAGGGTCACTAAACCAACGCTCACAAAAGGCAATGCGTCGAGGTTTATCTGATATTTTACCTCGAAAAATCACCTCATTCTTTTTTTCTATAAAGCGCCTTTTATCATTCAGAAATATAAAATGCCGTACTTTATCCAAATTCAGCAATACAGAATTCTCATTTTTCTCTGTTATTGGCCGACTCTTTACAACTGATGGTGAAGACTGCAAAGTATTAACATCACCAAATCTATAATTCCACCTCAAACTTTTAGGGAAATATCTCAAAAACTCATAAGTATCAAAGAAGTATACAGAATTATACTTTCCTTTTCTACCAAAATTCATAATCATCCCCTTATCTTCCTGCATTGGGATAACAGACTGCAAACGGCAATAATAATCTACACGTGAAAGAATATAATCTTTATCTAAGCGATTATTTAAACTATCAATAATAGCCTTACGTCTAACTCTATACAGAAAGTCAGGGATAGAATACACACGTATGAAATTTATGATATAGTACTTTAACTTATTATTTTTACCACTTCGAAAAAGATATTTCAACATACTCTATATATTATTAACACGCAGAGTGCAAATCTAATAATTTTATTAACAAGATCAAAACATTCTTTTCCTATAAAATATTTCAATTTTCAGAATATCATTTTATGATTATCAAGAAGAAACATGAAAGCAAGTACAATTATAAGCAAAAGCAGTATCTTTGTAGATATTATCCTAAAAGACTAAAAAATGAAAGTCATCGTCGATAACAAAATTCCTTTTATCCAGGAAGCTATTGAAAAGATAGCTGATGAAGTAGTTTATTTATCAGGTAAAGATTTCACCCCTTCATTGGTGAAAGACGCAGACGCCTTGATTATTCGTACCCGTACTAATTGTAACCGAGAATTATTAGAAGGCAGTAAAGTCCGTTTCATAACTACTGCTACTATCGGTTTTGACCATATTGACACGGATTACTGCCACAAAGCAGGCATCACTTGGACTAATGCTCCCGGATGCAACTCTGCCTCTGTTGCTCAATATTTGCAATCCTCTTTATTACTACTGCAACAACTAAAAGGAATGCAGCTGTCAGGTTTGACATTAGGTATTATTGGAGTTGGCAATGTAGGCAGTAAAGTCAGCAAAGTAGCCCGGGATATAGGTATACATGTATTACTAAACGACTTGCCTCGTGAAGATAAAGAAGGAAATACAGATTTCAGCTCATTACAAACCCTCGCCGAAGAATGCGATATTCTCACTTTTCACGTTCCTTTATATAAAGAAGGGAAATATAAAACATTTCATCTGGGCGATGATACTTTCTTCCGGTCATTAAAACGACGTCCAGTCATCATCAACACTTCACGTGGAGAAGTAATTGAAACCAATGCACTGTTGGCCGCCTTAGAGAAAGGATTCATTTCTGATGCAATCATTGATGTTTGGGAAAATGAACCTGATATCAATCTCACCTTATTAAATAAGATATTCATCGGGACCCCACATATCGCCGGCTACTCTGCCGATGGAAAAGCGAATGCCACCCGCATGTCACTGGATGCCCTCTGCCGTTTCTTTCAGGTAGAAGCCGACTATTGCATCACTCCACCCGAACCGGAAAACTCCATCATCACAACCAGCACTTTAGCAGAAGCCTATTTACAGATGTATGATCCGAGAAGAGACAGCAATGCATTGAAAGAGCATCCGGAACTCTTTGAAACATTGCGCGGCGACTATCCTTTAAGAAGAGAAGCGGAAGCTTTTACTTTAAAACTACCCTAACCCCCATCCGGTTCTGTTCTATTTCTCCTCTCCTTCTTATTCCCTCCCTGTTTTCTCCGTGTCTATAGCGAGCTATTTTATAGGGAGCAGGTACGGACCGGGTAAGGAGCAGATAGGGAGAAGGTATGGATCGGAACAAATTGGTCATTTTGTCGAATTCAGCAGTTCATCTATCACCTTCGGGTAGAACTCATACTCCAAGGCATGAATACGATGTGCCAGGCTATCCGGTGTATCTTCCGGCATTACGACACATCTTTCCTGGCAGATGATAGCTCCTTCATCGTAATGTTCATTAGTATAATGTATAGTGATACCACTTTCTTTCTCGCCCGCAGCAATCACCGCTTCGTGTACACGATCACCATACATACCTTTACCGCCAAACTTAGGCAGTAACGAAGGATGTATATTTATCATTTTATTAGGATAAGCATGCAAAATGTTATCAGGTACTCGCGCCAGGAAGCCCGCCAACACTACAAAGTCTATACGATACTCTTGCAGCATGGATAAAATTGCCTCTCCATTTTCCCAATCACTCTTACCAAAGTAGGCACAAGGTACATTCAAGCCCTTTGCACGCTCCAAAACGAACGCATTCTGCCGGTTGGTCAAAACCAAACTCACATAATCCAATCCTTTTTCTCTAAAATAACGAATGATATTCTCGGCATTCGTACCACTTCCCGAAGCTAAAATTGCGATTTTTTTTCCCATAAACCCTCCAATCAGTGCACAAAATGGTGAAAAATGTGCAAAACAGTGCATTTAATTCCTCAAATATTTGCTAGGAACAATAAATATTTATTCCTTTGCACCGCAAATTTAAAGAAATAAAACTAATTATTAATTAAAAACTTAAAGTTATGTCTGAAATTGCATCAAGAGTGAAAGCGATTATCGTCGATAAATTAGGCGTTGAAGAATCAGAAGTTACAACAGAAGCTAGCTTCACTAACGATTTAGGAGCAGATTCTCTTGACACGGTAGAACTTATCATGGAATTCGAAAAAGAATTCGGTATCTCTATCCCTGATGACCAAGCTGAAAAGATTGGTACTGTAGGTGATGCTGTATCTTATATCGAAGAACACGCTAAGTAATTTCATCCATTATTTATTAATATGGAATTAAAAAGAGTTGTAGTAACAGGTCTTGGCGCCATTACCCCTATTGGCAAGAATGTTCCCGAGTTTTGGGAAAATCTGGTGAATGGGGTTAGCGGAGCAGGGCCTATTACTCATTTCGATGCATCCCTTTTCAAGACTCAGTTTGCATGTGAAGTAAAAGACTTTGATGCAACCCAATATATGGACCGCAAAGAAGCACGCAAAATGGACTTGTACACACAATATGCCATTGCAGTAGCTAAAGAAGCGGTAAGTGACTCTGGTCTTGACGTCGAAAATGAGGATTTAAACAAAATCGGTGTCATCTTTGGTGCCGGTATTGGTGGAATCAATACATTCGAGGAAGAAGTAGGTAACTACGCTTTGAATGGCAAAGAAAACGGTCCTAAGTTCAATCCCTTCTTCATCCCTAAGATGATTTCGGATATCGCTGCCGGACAGATTTCTATTATATATGGTTTCCACGGTCCCAACTACGCAACTTGTTCAGCATGTGCTACTTCAACGAACGCTATCGCTGATGCCTTCAACCTGATTCGTCTGGGCAAGGCAAATGCTATTGTAAGCGGTGGTTCGGAAGCAGCTATCACCCCTGGTGGTGTAGGCGGTTTCAATGCCATGCATGCATTATCAACTCGCAATGAATCTCCCGAAACAGCCTCTCGTCCGTTCAGCGCAAGCCGTGACGGTTTCGTGATGGGTGAAGGTGGCGGTTGCCTTGTTCTTGAAGAACTGGAACATGCCAAAGCACGCGGTGCTAAGATTTATGCAGAAGTTGCCGGCGTAGGAATGTCTGCCGACGCTCACCACCTGACTGCTTCTCATCCCGAAGGTTTGGGAGCAAAGTTAGTGATGAAAAATGCGTTGGAAGATGCAGAAATGACCCCTGACAAAGTAGATTATATCAATGTTCACGGTACATCTACTCCTGTAGGTGATATTTCGGAAGCCAAGGCTATCAAAGAAGTATTCGGTCAACATGCTTATGAGTTGAACATCAGCTCAACCAAGTCCATGACTGGTCACTTGCTCGGTGCTGCCGGTGCGGTAGAAGCTATCGCAAGTATTCTTGCTATCAAGAACGGCATTGTGCCTCCGACTATCAATCACGAAGAGGGTGATAATGACGAAAACATCGACTATGACTTGAATTTTACATTCGACAAGGCTCAAGAGCGTGAAGTGAATGTAGCTCTATCCAATACATTTGGATTCGGTGGTCATAATGCCTGTGTTATTTTCAAGAAATACGCAGAATAATATAGTCGTGTTACGTAATCAAATAGATAAGATAAGGCTCTTATTCCATAAGGAACGGGAGTCTTATTTTTGTTTCTATAGGATACTTGGCTTCTTTCCCCACAATATTCAAGTTTATCAGCAAGCTCTGCTACATAAGTCCACTTCTTTACGTTCAGACAAAGGACGTCCTTTAAACAATGAACGATTAGAATTTCTAGGCGATGCTATTCTTGATGCCATCGTAGGAGATATTGTCTTTAAACATTTTGAGGGTCGCCGTGAAGGTTTCCTGACTAACACTCGTTCTAAAATCGTTCAACGGGAAACCCTGAATAAACTCGCAGTAGAAATAGGACTGGATAAACTGGTAAAATACTCCACACGTTCTTCTTCTCACAACAGTTATATGTACGGTAATGCTTTCGAAGCATTCATTGGTGCCATTTATCTGGACCAAGGCTACGAACGCTGCAAACAGTTCATAGAGGAGAAGATTTTTAAGAAACATATCGACCTCGACAAGATGTCACGCAAAGAGGTTAACTTCAAGTCGAAACTCATTGAATGGAGCCAGAAGAATAAGATGGAGGTATCCTTTGAGCTTATCGAACAATTCCTTGATGAAGATTACAACCCGATGTTCCATACCGAAATACGCATAGAAGGACTTTCGGCAGGCACTGGCACAGGATATTCCAAGAAAGAATCGCAACAAAATGCCGCACAAATGGCATTAAAGAAAATCAAGAGCGACGAGACTTTCAAAGAAGAGATTCAAACTGCTTGGGAAAATCACCATAAAACAGAAATCATCACTGAAGAGGAATCAGCCGAAACAGATCCCCATACGGCGTCCCTGAACGACTAAGTCGTTATCTTCCGTCACCAGTTTCAACTTACCTGCGACTTCAGCCAATGGCGCAGAAGATATCTCATCTCCTTTCAAGGTAATCATACGACCGAATTGCCCGGTTGCAATCAATTCTGTGGCATGTCCACCCATACGTGTAGAAAGATTACGGTCAAAAGGCGTAGGTGAACCTCCACGCTGAATATAACCTAATACTGTTTCACGAGTTTCAATACCCGTCTCATACTCTATTTCCTGAGCTATATACTCAGCAGCACGTTTTCGCCCATCCGTTTGAATACCTTCGGCAACTACGACAATAGAATAAGGCTTGCCTTTCTTCAAACGATTCAGGATCGTCTCTCCTATATTATGAATGTTATAAGGGATTTCAGGTATTAATATCACATCTCCTCCACCTGCCATACCGGAATATAAAGCAATCCAACCGGCTTTGTGTCCCATTACTTCAATGACCATTACACGTTTATGCGAGCTTGCCGTAGAATGCAGACGGTCAATAGCATCGGTAGCTATACTAACGGCAGAGTCGAAACCGAAAGAAATATCTGTTCCCCAGATATCGTTATCTATCGTTTTGGGCACAGAAACAATGTTCAGTCCCAGAGCAGCCATCTTTGCGGCAGTCTTTTGAGTACCGTTGCCACCGATACAAACCACACAGTCCAGGCCTAACTCCTTTATATTCTGTTCAATCAGAGCCGGTTTGTCTACATCAGACATCACACCATTCTTCTTGAACGGCTTTTCACGCGAAGTCCCCAGCATGGTGCCACCTAGATTCAGCAATCCTGATAAAGATTTGTCTGAAAACGACTCCACATCTTTAGTTAATAATCCTTGAAAACCACTATGAATACCTACCACTTCCATCCCATAATGATTGATAGCAGTCTTACATACACCACGTATGGTAGCGTTAATACCAGGGCAATCGCCTCCTGAAGTCAAAATACCGATTCTCATAATTGTTTTTTTTGAGTTAGAACCTGTTTAACGAGATAGAATAACAGCTTTTCCTGTTTTTGAACTTTTAATAGCAGCTTCAAGTATTTCTACTACGATTAAATTGTTTTCCAGAGAAGACAAGTCTTTGGGACTTATCTGAATGTCATTCCGCACGGCAGCCTTTAAGTAATAGAAAGAATCATTATAGGGCGCTGCCAGTTTGGGAGCAGTTGCAGATACTTCCTGGTTGCTGGCACTCATGCGGATTTTAGTTGGGGTATCCTGATAAATATACCCTTTACTACCGTAAATATGCATGTCCTTACGGTTCATCGGCCAATTCCAGGAACCCATAATTTGCACGGTAGCGGATGGATATTCGGCAATGATGGTAGCGTCATCATCTACTTTAGGATATGTCTGAGGCTTATATTGTTTTAATACACCATAAACTCGAGTCGGTTTCTGACCATTAAGCAACCAAGTTGCCAAATTAGCACCATAACAACCGAAATCAATTACAGCACCTCCTCCATTCAATATCGGATCGGTCAACCAGTCGGTAAATTCTTTGCCACATTTAATTTCAAATGGTCCTTGATGCCCATCGTAGACGTTAATTCTATGGATGTCGCCAATGGTTCCCTCTTTTACTAGCCGATTTACTTCGTGATTGGTATCATACCAAGTGGTTTCATAATTGGTAAGGAGCAACGTATGATGTTTCCGGACCAGTCCAGCCATTCGGTTAGCATGTTCCATATTAACTGCTAAGGGTTTTTCCACCATTACATGAATGCCGCGGGGGGCACAAGCCTCCACAACCTTTAAGTGATCGTATATTGAACCATAAGCAACAACTGCCTCCGGTTTAGTTTTGTCCAGCATCTCTCCTAAATCTTTATAAAAGACAGAAGCACTTAACTTTTTACGCAGCCCATTGTTCTCACGAAGTTCATCGTTCTCCTCCGCAACGCCAACAACTTCAAAATCTCCTCTGGCTAGCCGGGCAATAACCTCATTCAGGTGTCCGTGAGAGACTCCGGCAACGCCCAAACGAAGTGGTTTAGAGGTTTGTCCGTTGGCATGGAACATAAATATAGATGTGAGAACGAAGTATAAAATACTAATAATTCTTGGTGTACACATAATATTTCAATATAGTTTTGACAAAGGTAAGAATAAACGCGAAAAAGAAGCTTTGAACAATATATAAAAATGTACTCAAGAAGACATGCTCGTCAACCGAATACTGTCGTAAAGATAGAAAAAAAAGTAAAAAAAAGATAGAGATGCCAATAAATAAGATTATTTTTGTGCTTTAAATATGATTTCAACTAGAACGATGAATATTACAAAGTTTCTGAATAAGGTATATTTTGCCCCCCGTCTGAAAGAAATCGAACAATACACTGACCATGCCGGTGAATTGCAACAACGTGTGTTGCAACGTCTCGTAAGCAAGGCAGCCAATACAGAATGGGGAAAGAAGTACGATTATGCCTCTATCCATACTTATAAAGAGTTCAAAAAACGCCTCCCTATACAAACTTACGAAGAGATTAAGCCGTATGTTACCCGCCTTCGTGCCGGTGAACAGAATTTGCTCTGGCCTTCAGAAATTCGTTGGTTTGCCAAATCATCCGGAACAACCAACGATAAAAGTAAGTTCCTTCCAGTCAGCAATGAAGCTTTACATGATACCCATTATAAGGGAGGTAGAGATGCCGTTGCTCTCTATCTGAAACAAAACCCCGAAAGCCAACTTTTCTCCGGCAGGAGTCTCATTTTAGGAGGAAGTCATGCTCCCAATCTGAATACCAATCACAGTCTTGTAGGCGATCTCTCCGCCATTCTGATAGAAAACATCAACCCATTAGTAAACTTCGTTCGCGTACCAAGCAAGAAGACTGCCCTGATGGAGCATTTTGAACCAAAGATGGCAGCCATTGCTGATGAAACAATCCATGCTAATGTTACCAATCTTTCTGGTGTCCCCTCGTGGATGCTTGTCCTCATCAAGCACATGCTCGAAAAGACCGGCAAAGAGAGCTTGGAGGAGATATGGCCAAACTTGGAAGTATTCTTCCACGGTGGCGTAGCTTTTACCCCCTACCGCGAACAATACAAAGAGATTATCCGTAGTAGCAAGATGCATTATGTAGAAACCTACAATGCCTCTGAAGGTTATTTTGGGACACAGAATGACCCGAATGATTCCGCCATGCTGTTAATGATAGATTATGGCATTTTCTACGAGTTCATCCCTCTGGAAGATATCGGCACAGACCATCCACGTACCTATTGCCTTGAAGAAGTTGAATTGGATAAAAACTATGCTATGGTGATCTCCACTTCTGCCGGTTTATGGCGATATATGATTGGAGATACGGTAAAGTTTACCAGCAATCATCCCTACAAGTTTGTTATTACCGGACGTACCAAGCATTTCATCAATGCCTTTGGAGAAGAGTTGATAGTGGATAACGCAGAGAGAGGCTTAGCCAAAGCATGTGCTGAGACCGGTGCACAGGTTATAGAATACTCCGCTGCTCCTGTCTTTATGGACGAACATGCCAAATGCCGACACCAATGGTTGATTGAGTTTGCTCAATTCCCGGATAATTTGAAAAGATTCGCTCAAATACTAGATGACACCTTGAAGGAAGTCAACTCGGATTATGAAGCCAAACGTCAGAATAATTTAGCATTGCAACCCTTGGAAATAATTATTGCCCGTAAAGATTTATTCCATGATTGGCTGGACAGTAAAGGCAAATTAGGAGGACAACATAAAATACCGCGTCTCTGTAACACAAGAAAGTATATTGAAGAGATGTTGAGACTCAATAAATAAAATCTTAGAACAATAAATAATGAGGGCAAGTCATTTCACGACTTGCCCTCATTGTTTGAATTAGATTTTAATATCCCGGATTTTGTTTCAGATTCGGATTCTGGTCGAGAATTGATTGGGATATCGGTAATTTATAGTAGTTCCTATTGAATAAATTGCCTAATACTGCACGACCTTTATCACGTTCAGGCAGAGAGTTCATCACTTCTTCTACCTTGCCCCAGCGTACAAGGTCATACCAGCGTTGTCCCTCTAATGCTAATTCAAGGCGTCTTTCTTTCATTAAAGTTTCAAAAGCTGCTTCTTTACCAGAAGGAGTAGATAAATCCGCTAATCCGGCACGATGTCTTACTTGATTGATAATCCCCATTGCATCACCTATACTGCCATTTCCTAGTATTAAAGCCTCAGCTTTCAGCAGTAATATATCGGCGTATCGGTATTTGATGACTGTCGAGTAAGAAGAACGTATCTTATACATAAATGGATAATGTTCTCTCGGATAATGGTTATCCCATTTCGTTTGATAATAAACCACTGTTTCCTTGAAACGTTCTGTATCTCCGGCTGACTCAAAGGCTGCTAGTAAGTCTCTGGAAGGCGTTATCCATTTGGCATAAGTAAACTGACTATCCCAATTATCCAGAAAACGTCCCAAAATATTAGGCAACCAAGAGCCACTTCCTGAAAAGTATTGCGCTTCTAAAATAGACTCAATTGTATTTCTACATTTAGCATCTGTTGCCAGATTATCAGGCCCCGGAGGTAGCATCTCATTTTGTAGTTTTACTCCAAATAAATCACTAAAATCATCGACTAAACGGAAGCCGTCCGCTGTTACTTCATCACAATATTTAATCACCTTTGAATAATTACGAAGCGGTTCTTCTGCATAAATCTTTGCCAATAGAGTACGGGCTACAGACTTAGTAAAACGTGTTTTATCTGCCGGATTATTATCAGGAGCCGAGCCAAGAGCTTCCAATAAATCCTTTTCTATTTGCTGATAGACCTCTTCTTCGGTATTTTGTGAAGGGAAATAGGCAGGATATACATCTTCTACCGTCTCCGAAGTAATATCACCGGCTTCAGTGGTTACAATAGGTACGTTTCCCCAGTTGCGTACCATATCAAAATAAATCATAGCCCTGAAAATCTTAGCCTGGGCTTTGTATGATTCCCGCTCCTGCGTTGTTAAAGAAGCATCAGTCACGGCATCTACATTACAAATCAATTTGTTAGCCCGTGCAATATCTTCCATATAACGATTCCACCCACGTTGCAAAGGAGCAATCGTGCTAGGTATCGTATTATTTTCAAAATACTGCGGAGCACCCGATCTTGTCCCGGCATACGCATTATCCGCATGGGTATCTCCAATCAGGTACATATCCTGATACCAATGCTCCTGACGATCGCGCATCTGATTATAGAGTGTCAATAAATGTGCTTCCACCGCTGCTTTATCTTTGAATACCGCACCTTTATCTTCTTCTTTCTGCACCCCTTCCGTTACATCCGAGTAGATATCAACGGGATCATAATCCAGTGAACATGAGGTAGCGGTAAAAATCAAACCACCTACCAATAATCTGAGAATAGATATATATCTCATAGTCTTTCAATTTAAAATTCAACATTAACACCAAAAACAAACGATTTACTGTGAGGATAGGAACCCCAGTCTATACCTTGTACTCCACCATTATTACCCCATTCATTTACTTCTGGGTCCATTCCTTTGTAGCCAGTAATAGTAAACAAGTTATTAGCCGTGAAATAAGGTTGCAAACGAGTGACCCCCCATTGCTTCAGTAACTTCCCTGTAAAATTATAGGAGAAAGTCAGGTTCTTAAGGCGCAAATAACTTCCATCTTCGACAAAATAGGACGAATTCTTGATCGCGAAACCGGCTTTAGGCACATCGGTTATTTGTCCCGGTTCTCTCCATCTGTTCAAAACCCGCGTCGATTGGTTCTTGCCATCGAACATAGCTTCTGTTTCAATGCGGGAGGCATTATACACATCGTTTCCCTGAGAACCCTGAATGAAGAAACTCAAATTGAAATTCTTCCAAGAGAAAGAGTTTGTCATACCATACGTAAAATCCGGATTAGGATCACCAATATAGGTACGGTCTAAGGCAGAGATGATTTTGTCATCATTAATATCCCGGTACATCAACTCTCCGGTTTGTGGGTCAACGCCATCGCTGATATAGCCATAAAAGCCTCCTAATGGGCGTCCCGGCTCATTGCGCACCACATATTCTTTTAGGATATCACTGCTGAGTTGTGCTCCCGAATAAATTTTCTGTAATTCCAGTTTTTCAAGACGATTCCGGTTGAAAGATATATTGAAGTCTGTGTTCCAAGTAAAAGCACCTTTAAAATTCTGTGTACTGACTGAAAACTCAAATCCCTTGTTAGTCATTTCTCCTTCATTACGTACTATACTATTTGCAGCTGCGGCGCCGGCAGGTAGAGAAACGTACATCAACATGTCAGTTGTTCGTTTGTAATAATAGTCCATTGTAACATTGACACGGTTGTTAAAAAGAGTTACATCCAAACCTATATCTGTTTGAGAGGTCATTTCCCAAGTCAAATCGGAAGTGCGGAGATTGGCTTGCGAAATAGTAGGCAAAGCATTCTCATTACCTTCTTTAAACCACTCCTGACGGGTGACATTATACTTCTGCAAATAAGCATAATCTCCTACACCCGATTGATTACCGGTTTGTCCCCAACTGGCACGGATTTTCAAGTCATCCAGCCACTCCAAGCCACTCATAAACTTCTCTGAAGACATACGCCATGCAGCAGATACGGAAGGGAATGTACCCCAACGATGATCCGGATGTAATTTGGAAGAACCGTCTCTACGCACATTGGCAGTCACCATATATTTCCCGTCAAAGTTATAGGACAGACGTCCGAAATAAGACATTATTCCCCATTCAGAAGCGCCTGCACCCGTATTATTCCAGGCAATCTTATTAGCAACGTTCAATGTGATGATTTCAGAGTTTCTGAAATGAGAGCCATTAATCCAGCTTTCCTTATAGTTGGAAGTAGTCCACGAAGTACCTGCCATAGCTTCTATATTGTGTTTGTTGAAAGCTTTATGATAGTTCAGTACATTATCGAAAACAATCACGGTATTCATATTCCGGTTATCTGAGGCATTTCCCCACTCATCGATACCTTCAATATGTACCGGTGGAGTGAAAGTTGTCTTGATATAATTCCTGCGGTCCAGAGTAAAAGAACTCTTCAATGACAATTCAGGCAAAAAAGTAATCGTAGCATTGCCCGAAGCAATCAAACGACCTTCCTGGGCTTTGTTATTCTTCCCGTTCTCCATTGCTTCTACCGGGTTCACCAGATTCATGCCATAAAAGTTACGGTTATAATAATTGTTTTCATCATTCCAAACCGGCACACTGGTAGGTAGATTGATAACAGCCAGTACCACACCGCCACGGTTAGAACCCATTCCTGTGGTAATGCCATTCTTTGTATTGTCTGAGTAAGATATATTAGCGCCTACCGTTAACCAGTCCCTCACCTTATTTTCAAGATTTGCACGAAAGTTATATCTCTTGAAGAAAGCAGCTTTCAAAACTCCTTGTTCATCAAGATATCCGGCAGACAGATAGTATTTAAACTTATCATTTCCATTTGACACCGACACCTGATAATTCTGGGTAAGTCCGGTTTGGTAAACCTCATCATGCCAGTCGGTAATATCAGCTGTACCAGGATTAAGGATAGCTCCAATCTCCTCTTGTAACTCCTTATATTGTACGGCATTCAGAGACTCAATTTTATTAGCAACCTGGTTAATGCCTATCTGTGCATTCAAAGCAACCTTAGCTTTACCGGTTTCTCCGGCTTTGGTAGTAATCATAATGACACCATTTGCCGCACGCGAACCATAGATGGCAGCCGAAGAAGCATCTTTCAAAATCTGCATACTAGCAATGTCATTGGGAGAAAGAAAGTTGATATTATCCACTGCTACTCCATCTACAACATACAACGGATCATTGCTTCCATTGAAAGAAGTAGTACCACGTACACGAATAGACATCTCTGCCCCCGGCGTGCCACTTGGTTGCATTACATAAACCCCGGCAGCTTTACCTTGTAATGCTTGTGCAGCCGATACAATGGGACGCTCATCAAGATCTTTCGTAGAGACGCTGGATATAGCTGTTGTTACATCTTTGCGTTTCTGCGTACCATAGCCGATAACGACTATTTCGTCCAACAATTCCCCATCTTCTTTCATTCGGATAGTCAGATTGCTTTGCTGCCCTACTTTCACTTCTTCTGTCTGATAACCGATATAGCTCAAAACTAAAACAGCATCGGCAGAAGGTATACTTACCTGGAAGTTACCATCCATATCAGTGATTCCTCCGGTAGCGGTTCCCTTTACTTGTACAGATACTCCAATCATGGTTTCACCCGTTATATTATCGAGTACCTGTCCTTTAATCATTCTCTGCTGCCCATAAGCATGGATAGCAAATAGCTGTGCCAACATAAGCAGTGTCAGCATCCATAAATTTTCTTTTTTCATGTGTATTAAATTAAGTTCAACTATTATTTCACATTCACGAACCCGTCTGTTTCCGTACTTTTATCTTTTATACCGGCTGCCTTGGCTTTTTCTCTTGCATCCTGCCGTTGCTGACGTAAATATTTGGAAGCATCATTACCGGTCATTACCATTGGAGGAGGTATTTCACCAAAGTTTCTTCTGTATTCCTGTAACTTTTGTAACATCTCTTTTACCTTTTCAGGATACTTATGATAGACATTATTCTTTTCTCCTATATCTTCACGAAGATTGAAGAGCAATGTATCATGAGCAGCGGTAGATGCACGCCAAAAATTTCCTTTAATCCCGGGAGCAGGGAGAGAAATCTTCCAATCACCGGAACGGTAATCGGTAATATCACGATTATTGCGGAAGTAAGCATAGTCCTCACTGGCACGTTTACCAGATCCATCCAAAACATCCGCCAGGTTATAACCATCCAAACGTACTTCCGGTAAAGAGGCTCCACTAAGATCGGCTACCGTTGGCAACCAGTCGAGCAAACTCACAACATCTTTATTGACCAATGGCTTGATATGCCCCTTCCAATAGGCTATACATGGAACACGGACACCACCTTCATAAGCTGTGGTTTTACCTTCGCGCAACGGCAAAGCTCTCCCACCCAATGGCCCTTCTTGTAACCAAGGTCCATTGTCACTTGTAAATACAACCAATGTATTATCATCAAGTCCCAATGAACGAAGTGCTTCCATAACCTTACCTACACTCCAGTCTACTTCCAGTACTGCATCGCCATAAATACCAGCACCCGATTTACCTGCAAACTCTTTGGAAACATAAATAGGTACATGCATCATGCTATGTGCTAAAAAAAGGAAGAAAGGCTTATCAGCTTTTCGATGGATATAATCAACGGCTTCTTCTGTATATTTCTTAGTCACATTATCAATGTCGATATGGAACTCTTCCACTTCATTGCCCCGTAGAAATACTTGGGCACTCATATCGTTGCTATACGGAATACCGAAATATTCATCGAAACCTTGCTGCAATGGCAGGAACTTGTCTCGGCTTCCTAAATGCCACTTGCCAATGCAAGCAGTTGCATACCCTTCTGCCTTCAAGACTTCTGCCATTGTAACTTCATCCGGTGCCATACCCGTGTAGCTATCCGGGTAGAAAACTCCTTGAATACCCATACGTGCCGGATAACGCCCGGTAAGAAAACCAGCACGAGAAGGGCTTGAGATAGGTGATGCTGCATAGCAATCGGTAAACTTCATGCCTTGTTCGGCTAAGGCATCTATATTCGGTGTAGTCCAGCGTGTTTCTCCATAACAACTGACATCCGAATAACCCATATCATCCATATAAATAAAGACGAAATTAGGTTTTACACTCTTGGCAGGAGTGGCTGCCATACAGGAAGCTCCGACAGTTCCCAGTACTCCACCCCATACCCAATTAAGATAGTTCTTCATGTTTTTCATACAACTAAATGTTTTTTTGAGATGGAACAAAAATAGGGGGAAAAGAAAACCGGATATCAGCGATTAAGTTGAAATGAGGATAAATGAGACCAGCCCACATCATAAACAAATGATATACAGCACACTAATCATTCCACTTTGATAGTAAGAATGAGATGAGAAGGAAATGAATAAGGAGAAATAATACCGGATTATTCCGTTTTATTCCGCAGAGAGTGTACCGATTTTCATAATCAGCACCTCAAAAGAGTCCTTGGAAACAATAGATTTATTCTTTGCTTTGGAACGTATATTATAAATCGTATTAATGGAATATCGAAGCATTTGAGCAATCGTTGCACTATCGCTAAAACCCAACCTTATCAATGCGAATACCCGTAATTCAGAAGTCAGTGTTTTACGGTCTTTTTGCTTGTCGGTCAATATTATCTGGTTTTCTTCCGCCATCAGCTTGTTATATTCTTCGATGAAATGGGGGAAAATAGAGAGGAATGCCTCATCAAAATTAGCATAAAATTCTTCCAGATCTTCATCATCGACACCGGCACTCAAAGTCATACGGAGAGCTTCTTCTATCTTTCCTTTTCGGAGAGCTTTGTTCACTTCGAGTCTGAACCTCTGGTTCTTGTCTATATACTCTGAACTCAATCGGATAAAATGGGCTACATAATTTTCTTTGATGTAGTTATTCTCCATAAGTTCATTGTTAACTTCATTCAAGTGAGTGTTGGCATCCGCTAGTTTGGAGCTTAGAGCATTCAGGTTGTCATTTGATTCCTGCAATTTGCGGTGCATGCGCGAAAGCTTGTTCTTTTGCACAACAACCACAACCAATATCCCGACACATAAAAACAGTAATAAGAAGATAACCGTAACACCTGTTCGTAGATTTGTGATATAAGTCTGATTCTTTTTTTCATAAGCCTGAGTGACTACCGGAAGCGTTTTAGCTATCTGCAAACTGCGCAAGTTGGCATTATAGAAATAAATGTCCTCCATGCAAATTTGTATGTAGCCCGCTGCTCGTGAAACTTCATCCCATTCATACAAAGTACGGGCAATGCGGTGCAAGGAGGCATGGTCTTTGATACACAACTGCATATCTTCTATAGCAGAATTCAACATAGCTTCAAAGAAACCATTTTTATCTCCCATACTGTATTTCACATCTCCTATATTGTACCAAACGCCGGCATTTTCGCGGTCATCGGATGCCATCGAGGATAAACGTTCCTTCGACAATACCAATGCCTCTGCAAATCTCTTCTCGTCCATATACTTCTGCATATAGACATCGTAGTAAATAATGGAACCACTATCCATCACTGCTAATAAAGAATCCTGATATAACTTTGCCGAGGGCGAAAAGACATGTTCGGCAAGTACTTTATCTTTGGAGATATAGGCTATTTGACGATAGATAAGGTTATAAGCACGATAATAAGAAGGAAGCAATTCCTCACTAACTTCTGCTCTTTTGATAGAATCCATCAGAACAAGGGCTTCCAGATACATACCCGATTTGGCAAGGTAAGTTGCCAGAAACATTTCCGAGTCCATTGTTTTGACATCATCATGCAATTGTTTAGAGAGCTTGATATTTTCATAGATATAATATATCAACGAGTCGCAGATATATCCCCGATATAATTGTTGTATCTCTTTATTCAGTTCATACCTTTGGGGAGACAAAGCCGGAAGTTTACTTAGTTTCTTCTTGACGTCTTTAATATCCTGCTCTTTCTTTGTCTGGAATTGCGGACGCAATTTGATAAGGCTATCAAGAGTGGTCAGTTGTTTTGTATATAGTGATATAGGGGATTGATGTTCAGTACACCCTACAAGACAAGTTATTGATACAATCAAAAGAAATATATAAATAGGAGAAATAAAAGGCTTTATTGTATTTTTCATATCGTATTATATTGTGGTATTCCTTCATTCAGACATAAAAGACTTATGCAAAAGTAAGAATAAATACAATCGACTTCATACAAACACAGAAAATTAACCTTCGCCTATCCTTTAACAGAAAGATGTTATATAATAATTCCACCACCTAAAAGCAATCCATCTGCATCATAAAATGCCGCTGCTTGTCCCGGTGCTATGGATTCCAAAGGCTCTATAAATCTAACATGCAGCAATCCCTTCTCCGTTAGGGTGACTTTACAACGGTTTGCCTGCTTGCGGTAGCGTATCTTCACAATTACCTCTTCTGCATGGAGCACACGGCAATCTTCTATAAGATTCCACTCTTTCAAATACATTTCTTCTTTATATAATGAGGATAATGGGGCAAGCATTACTTCATTTCTTTCTACAGAGATTTCTTTTACAAAAATAGCACGGTTCAAATGTATGCCCAGTCCACGGCGTTGACCTATCGTATAAAAAGGATAACCTTCGTGCCAACCTAGAAAAGCACCGTTTTCATCAACAAACCGGCCGCGCCCGGGCAGTTGTTCGACAGGTACTTCACGTTTCAGGAATGACCGATAGTCAAGCGGACAAAAGCACACACCGATGCTGTCTTTCTTGGTTGCTACACGCTCGAAGCCACGGGCGGCAGCATAGGCACGAGCATCCACTTTTGTAAGGTCGCCCATGGGGAGGAGCATACGTTGCAGGATATTCTGCTTTAGGCCCCAGAGGAAGAAAGTTTGGTCTTTATCGCGGTCGGCGGCAGGGGTGATATAGAATTTATCTGCTAAGAGGGTCTTGCGCACATAGTGTCCGGTGGAAATCCAATAAATACCCATTTTATCGGCAATATTTGCGAGGAGTGCCCATTTCAGTTCGTTATTGCAGAGGGTGCAAGGCACAGGAGTACGCCCGTTGAGATACTCGTCGAGGAAGTAACGGATGATGTGTGTACGGAATACTTCGCGAGCATCGTAAGTGATATGTTCTATACCCAGTCGGGAGGCCAGCTCACGGACATCTTGCAGATATTCTGCTGTATTGCCTTCCGCCTCATAGAAGCGAAACGTCACGCCGACCACCTCGTACCCTGCCTCTTGCAACTTCATGGCAGCCACAGAACTATCTGTACCACCACTCATACCCAATAACACACGTTTCTTTGAATTCATGGATGCAAAAGTAATAAAGGATAATTTAATTTACTACTTTTGCGAAATTTATCAATCAGCCTATGAATTATCACCTTTGCGACAAAATCACCTGGAAGCAATCGCTCCTTCTCCTGAAGCATGACATGTATGCCCAACGTTTCTATACCAACTGTTGGTATCTGACGAAAGATGTACTTTATTTATCGCTGCCCCTTAGCGGCATATGCAGTCTTGCCCTGATGATTCCTGCCTTGATAAACCCACTTGAAACCTGGTGGGATACTATCTGCATAATCGTGTTTGTTCCGCTATCATTCATCCTGCCGCTACTGTGGATATGTGCCTACTTCGGCTGGTATAAAAACATCAAGAAGATAAACACCATCATGCTCAACCTTATCAGTTCGCTGGATGGGGTCGATTCGATAGCGCAATACTCGCCCGTGGGCTATACCTTCCAGTACGAGCAGCAAGAGTTTCAAGCTGTATTCCAAGAGAACCAGTCACCCGGCAAGCCGGTATCAGTAGCAGAAGGCAAACTACTGCTGGCCTTGTTCTATATGGACCCACAGGAACGAGACTTCGAGACACTGGTAGAAGAAATAGCAGGCTACCTAAAAGGAAAACGAATCGGGGACTTTGCCATTAGTACCAACCAGTTGTTATACCGATTCGACAGCAAGCGCCTGCCATCTCCCAAAGAGGCTATTGAGGCGTTGAATCTGATGCTTTACCTAGTACAGCGATTCAATCTGGCACTCTCTTCGGAAGAAGGAGAAGAGTTATCCGATGAGGAAGAAGACGAAGATGGGAACGAGGTAGATTAAGCCCGTCGTCACTTACAGACGGAAATCTGAAGCAGGAATATTTCCTGCCTATAGATAGATTTTCACAGATTTATTATACCTTTGTGATTCAAAAGAAAACAAAATCAGAACGTTATGGAACAACAACTGACCATTTACAACACTTTAGATAGAAAGAAAGAGTTATTTGTACCGCTACATGCACCCAATGTAGGCATGTACGTCTGCGGTCCTACCGTTTACGGTGATCCGCACTTGGGGCATGCACGCCCTTCAATCACCTTCGATTTGCTTTTCCGCTACCTGACGCATATCGGTTACAAAGTGCGTTATGTGCGCAATATCACTGACGTAGGCCATCTGGAACACGATGCCGACGAAGGCGAAGACAAGATTGCCAAGAAAGCCCGCCTGGAGCAGTTGGAGCCGATGGAAGTGGCACAATACTACATCAACCGCTACCACAAGGCAATGGAAGCCTTGAACGTACTCTCCCCCAGCATCGAACCGCATGCCAGCGGTCACATTATCGAGCAGATAGAGCTGGTCAAGGAGATATTGAAGAACGGTTATGCTTACGAAAGCGAAGGTTCCGTTTACTTCGACGTAGAAAAATACAACAAGGATTACCACTACGGCAAGCTCTCCGGACGCAATCTGGACGACGTGCTGAACACCACCCGTGAGCTGGATGGACAGAGCGAGAAGCACAATCCAGCCGACTTCGCCTTGTGGAAGTGCGCACAGCCGGAACACATCATGCGTTGGCCCTCTCCCTGGAGCAACGGTTTCCCCGGTTGGCACGCCGAATGTACCGCCATGGGCAAAAAGTATCTGGGCGAGAGCTTCGACATTCACGGCGGTGGTATGGATCTCATCTTCCCGCATCACGAATGCGAAATCGCACAATCTGTAGCCAGCCAGGGGAAAGACATGGTGCGCTACTGGATGCACAATAATATGATTACCATCAACGGACAGAAGATGGGCAAGAGCCTCGGTAACTTCATCACCTTGGAAGAGTTCTTCAAAGGTAGCAACCCGCTGCTGGCACAAGCTTATACCCCGATGACTATCCGTTTCTTCATCCTGCAAGCGCACTACCGCAGCACAGTGGACTTCAGCAACGAAGCCCTGCAAGCTGCCGAGAAAGGTTTGGCAAGACTGATGGATGCTATTCACGGATTGGATAAGATTACGCCTGCCGCAACGTCAACGGTTGACGCAAAATCACTGCGCGAAAAGTGTTATGAGGCCATGAACGATGATTTGAACTCTCCGATTGTTATCGCCCATCTCTTCGACGGCGCACGCATGATAAACAATATCCTTGCAGGTAACGATACTATCACTGCCGATGATCTGGAAGAGTTGAAGGAGACATTCCATCTGTTCTCATTTGATATCCTCGGCCTTAGTTCAGACAATGCTTCCAACGAAGAGCGTGAAGCAGCCTTTGGTAAGGTAGTAGATATGCTGTTGGAAGAGCGTATGAAAGCAAAAGCCAATAAAGACTGGGCAACGTCCGACAAGATACGCAATGAACTTACCGCACTCGGTTTCGAGATAAAAGATGGTAAGGAAGGATGCGAATGGAAACTAAATAAATAAGCATATAAACTGCCTCGGAATACAGATTTACTCTACTATTTATTTCGAGGCAGTTTCTTTTTACCAAATCAGCTTATCAGCAGATTCTAATTCCAGCAATAACTTCTTTGCCAATAATCCACCGGCATATCCTACCAGTTTATGATTGCTACCGATAACCCGATGGCAAGGTACCAAAATAGAAATCGCATTTGCCCCATTGGCAGCAGCAATCGCACGAACGGCTTTAGGGTTATTCAACCTTTGCGATAAAGTAGCGTAAGAAGCTGTTTCTCCATAAGAGATATTCAACAATTCATTCCATACAGATTTCTGGAAATCAGTCCCAGCAAAGAGCAACGGGACATCAAATTCTTTTCGCTGATTAAGGAAATATTCATCTAACTGAGCTATTGTTCTTTCAATAATCTCGGAAGTACCCACTTCATAGTGGGCATGCAACGCTTTCTGTATCCTTTTATCAATCAACATTCTGCGCTGTTCATTTACCATCCAGTCGCACAGACAAAGTTTATGATTAAATGACCCCAGTATCAGTTCCCCACAGGGAGATTGATAGTACTGTATCTGCACTACATGTTTTACGTCTTGAGAATTATCATTCATATCTTACATTTTAATAATCACAAAGATACGAAGTTTGCAAATACAAAACATATCGATACATGTTAAACTTAGAATGTAAATCCTAAGCCCGCATACCAGCCAACACTCTTTGTTTGGTTAGACCAGTTAAGTTGTATCTCCACAGGCCCCAAAAAGCTATTGTACATGTAGCCAATGCCTGCTCCTACCAAATCATACGAAAGAGCATTATCAAAAAGCTCATGTAATTCTCCTGAACTCCGCCCGTAATTCCCTACTATTGATATATATTGATTCTTCAATATCCGTTGACGAAGTTTCAAACCTGCAATAATCACCGTGCCAGAAGCCAATTCCGCTTTATTAATACCTACAAAAGGAATTTGTTGCGGCATATACCGTCCCGGCATATTACCGCCCAACAGATTGCTAACGGCAAAAGTATAATTATCATGCCCCCCTGTCAAAACACGTCCATCGATTGACGGAATAGCGGTAAAGTCCTTCATCGGCGTAATACAACTCTGCCAATGGGCATAGAATGCTGAAATAGGATTATTATCCTTATACTGGAAGAAGTTATCGGTATAAAGATTATAAGTCAGTGCCCATGCCATACCTTTAGTCGGTACACTTCTTCCATTCATATTATTATATACCAATCCGGCATAATAGCTGAACAAAGATTCATTCTTGAACATGATGGCATCCACCGGTTCCAGGGATAACATATCATGATAACGATAATTATTAAAGTTTATACCTGCACTAACCTGAATCTGATGCCAGTCTTTCGCTACTCCGGCATTAATCAGTTGATGGGTAAAGGTCAAGTCCAAGGTTCGTTTACCTTCATTATAAATACTGATATCTTTATAGTCGAATTGATAAGTTATTCCGGTCTGCCAACCCTTGCGCCATTGATAGTTGTATCCAACTTGCGCCATGGTACGTTTACCCAAACGTGCCGTCAGGCTAAGTTGAGACATCTGCTGCTTACCCAGATAATAGACTGTATTCGCCTGCAAAGCCGCCAGTTCTTCGGTATCAAAACGGAAACCTACATTCAACTTATTCTCTCGTGCAGCAGGAGCAGAGATCTGCGGATCGACGGGTATTTTCTTGCTCTCGGCAACATTCGGAACAGGATAAGGACCCGGTCGATGAGGCTGGTAATCTGTACTTAACCCTAGTTGCTTCTTTAAGTCAATCAGTTTGTTCCAATCGCTTCTGGCTGCCTGCTCTCCTCTCACAATCAATGTATCAATCGCTTCTTTGCTAAAGCTTGCTGCCGAATATCCATTTACATCTACTTTGATATGCACATTGGTCTTACGAAGGTTTTCCAAATACTTCTTTTCTCCCTGAAGATTGATAATCTGCCCAAAGATATCTTTCACCGAATTCAACTGCGAAGCGTCCAGCAACGGGCTTTGTACATCTACTCCGACAATAAGGTCAGCTCCCATAGCCAAAGCTACATCCACCGGGTAATTATTAACCATTCCACCATCCACCAATACCATACTATCTAAATAAATAGGAGCAAATACACCGGGAATAGACATACTGGAGCGCATAGCCGTAGCCAATATACCGTCATGGAACACGACTTCAGTACCATTTACCAAATCCTCGGACACGCAAGCAAATGGAATAGGCAAACGACTAAAATTAGCCGAGTCCTGATAACCATACGTCAATGTAGAGAACAACCGTGCCAGGTTCTTTCCTTTAATAATTCCCGCTTCCAGCACATTACCGGACTTAAAAGAATATGGAATAGAGAGTACATAACGTTCCGATTTTAACCTGTCGTCCAGCAAAAGGTCTTTGGGATTCGGTGCATCGGATAAGAGGAATTTCCAGTTCTGAGCCCTTGCCATACTATCGAGTTGTTCTGGAGTATAGCCTATAGCATACAATCCTCCCACAATAGCTCCCATGCTTGTTCCCACTACATAATCAACCGGGATGCCTGCCTCTTCTATCACTTTCAATGCACCAATATGGGCGGCACCTTTGGCACCACCACCACTTAACACCACCGCTACCTTGGGACGACTCTGCGCCCACAAGAAAAGGGGGAGAAATAATAACGCTATTAATAATCTGTACCTCATATATTATAAATCCTCACCCCCTTTCTCCCCTCTCCAAAGTCAAGGGGTCGGGTGTAAGGATTTAATAGAACAACCCGCCCCGGCAGATAGTTCATTCTTTGCCGAAACGGGTTGCAATAAATCCCCTCAAAGGAATTTGTAGATTATCTTAAGATATTACCTATTGTCCACTATAAGGTATCATGTCCGGTAAAATATTCTCTTTATACCAAGGATCGTCTATTTCTTTCAAGACTTTTCCCATCTCGGCACACAGTTCTTTTACCACTTCCTGATTCTCTTTCAAAGGAAGATTGTGCAACTGATAAGGATCTTTCTCGTCATCGAAAAGGAGGCTCTTTGTTAGTTTATGGTCTTTACGATCAATGTAAAGCGCCAAGGTATAACGAGCGGATTTAAACCCACGGGAAGAAGGGAAATAAGAACGGACTTTGCCATCCGCATCCTTCTCACCATCCAGATTTTGAATATACAATGCTCCGGTAGGACGTACAATATCAGCCTTTTCATCGAAGAAAAGCGGTGCATAGTTACGCCCTTGCACTTCTGCCGGAATAGAATCGGACAAACCCGCTAGGCCCAACAAGGTAGGCATGATATCCGGTGAAGAAAGCATAAGGTCATCTACACGAGGCTTGATCTTCTCCGGGAAACGAACCAGGAAAGGAACATTCATAGACTCGGAATACGGAGAGTTCTTCGGATCATCCGTACGCTGGCTGCACATCGTTTCACCATGATCGGAAGCAAATACCACAATGGTATTCTTATCCAATCCAAGCTCCTTCAACGCATCGAGTATTTGCCCGAAAGCACGGTCAACCCCTGTAACAGAAGCAAAGTAATAACGTGCACTTTCAGCCTTAGCCATCTTAGGATCGGCATTCGGACGTATCAACAAGCTATCCAGAGGCTGGTCTTTATACAAGTTGAAATCCTGCTCCATACAATCGTCCAGCGAACGGTAAGGACTATGAGGCGGATTCATACCCACCATAATAAAGAAAGGTTTCTTCGGATCGCGTATATTCCCTTCGTTCTTCAGATAGGAAACAACCATGCCCGACTCATGCAAAGGCGACCATTCATGCGGGTCATGACGTTTGCCGTCTGTATCCCAGTAATGAGGATTCTTATGTTCATCGAATGTACCGTAAGAATACCAGTAATTAAATCCATGGCGACGGGATTTCGGTGTATAGGCATCCCATGCGGGTACTTTATCTTCAACATAATGCCCCGGACGTGCCGGATCGTTCGGAGTAGGAAAATCGGCATGCAGTTTACCAAAGTAGGCGCAATCATATCCCGCCTTACTGAATACATCGCCTACACATTCTACATCTTCACGCAATGAACTGATAGGGCGGTCTGAGTTGCAATTCAAAGGCACACCGCTCTTATTAGGATACATACCCGTCAGCAACGAACCACGATGAGGACTACTTAACGGACAATTGCTCATGGCCGAACTCAACACCAAAGATTGGCGGGCAAAGTTGTTCAGACGAGGGGTATGTACGGGATCATTCCGGAAGTTCACCTTATCACGGAAGCCCTCTTGTCCCCAGAACTCCATTGCCTGATTGCGATACTGGTCGGGAAAGACATAAATAACATTAGGGGATTGCACCTGTTCAGCCGACGGGGCTTTACAACCCTGCAAGGCAAACAATCCCAAGCCACCTAATATTATATTCAATTGATTTCTCATTTTTCCAAATCTCTTTTACGCATCAAGCCTTCGAGGAAATAATAATCAGCATAATTCAATGGCACATCAATCTCCGCACCGTGAGGAATACTACCTACCGAATGCATCAGGATAAAGTTTCCATTAGTACCTACCGCTGCACGATATGCAGGAGATCCCAAACTTTCCATAATCTTATCGGCTTGTTCTTTATAGCCTTTACCCGGAATATACGTGCTCAATTCATAGAGAGCGGATGCAGTACAAGCCGCAGCAGAAGCATCACGAGGCTCATTCGGTATTTTGGGAGCATCGAAGTCCCAATAAGGAACCAAGTCTTCCGGCATGTTCTTGTTATTAAAGATGAAGTTGTAAATCTTCTCAGCCTGTTCCAGGTACTTGGCATCGTGTGTATAACGGTAACACATGGTATAGCCATACAAAGCCCAAGCTTGTCCGCGTGCCCAAGCAGATTCGTCAGCATATCCCTGTGCTGTACACTTACCACGAACTTCACCGGTTTCAGGATCATAATCCACTACATGATAACAGCTGTTATCGGCACGGAAATGATTAGCCATCGTAGTATCGGCATGCTTCTTGGCTATATTATAATAGGTAGAGTCACCCGAAAGTATGCTAGCTTCAAACAATAGTTCGAGATTCATCATATTGTCAATGATAACGGGACATTTCCAACCGCGTTCAGCTTGCCAACCTTTGTCTGCATCCCAAGACTGGAGCACACCGGCTGCCGAACGGAAGCGGGTAGACAAAGATTTTGCTGTCTGTATAATAACAGGCTTATACGCTTCTTTCTGTGCAAAACGATAACCATTCAAATAGCTGGAACCAATCATAAAGCCTACATCATGATGCCAGGTGAGATACTGTACCGAATCCAAAGCTTCGGTATACTTTTTTGCCAATGGCAACCACTTCTTGTCACCAGTCAACTCATACGTGTACCAGATGTTACCGGGGAAGAATCCTGAGCACCAATCGTCAATGGGTACATAGCGGATGCTACCGTCATCATTGATAGTACGCGGATTAAGAATTTTACCTGATTTTTCGATAATGTCTGTCTGGATAGTTTCCTGAGCTACCGCATTATCAATGTTTTCCTGGATAAAGTTGCTTTCGGTCTTCTTTTGTCCTGTGCAACCAGCCAATACAAGGAGGGAAATTCCCAACGAAGTGAGGACTGTTTTCATAATAAGGGATTTATTTATTAATGTTTGATGATTTATCTTTTGCAAAAGTAGGCAAGGTGGGCAGATTTGACCCTCACAAATAATCCAATTAAAAGCTAAAATCGTTACTTTTGCCCCGAAATCATAAACAAATCACATATCACTAATAACTAATCACTAATTATCATGTCTCCACAAGAATTTTTCAAGTACGACTTATTCGCCACAAGAGCTGGCGTAGAATTGTTAGAAGTAAAAGAAGGATATAGCAAAGCAAAGATGGTTATCACAGAAGAACATCTCAATGCGGGACACCGCACACAAGGTGGCGCAATCTTCACCCTCGCCGACCTGGCTTTGGCTGCCGCCGCCAATTCACACGGAACACTGGCATTCTCACTTTCTTCCAACATAACCTTCTTGCGCAGTAGCGGACCGGGTGATACGCTGTTTGCCGAAGCTCGCGAACGTTACATAGGACGTACCACCGGTTATTATCAAATAGATGTCACCAATCAGAATGGCGATTTGATTGCCACCTTCGAGTCGAGTGTATTTAGAAAAGGAGATGCGTTGCCGTTCAACCTGTCATGATGAAATGTCAGGTTGTTTCTTCCTTCCTATTTCGCGACTATCGATGTCATTGGATAACGATTGCCCCTTACACTTTTCAGATAGGCTTTAGCCGAACCAAAGTTAAGATACATATCCAAACGGATGGGAAGGTGATTCTTGTCATCGGACACAAAGAAGGTGATAACTTCTTTCTCCTTGCCTTTCTTATATTCTACAAAGGAGAATACGAGGCAACGGTAAGTAGTATCATTATTTGCCTTAATGTTTTCCTTTCCACGATATATCAGGGTCTGCTCTTCCACTTTGCGCCCTGTTGCCATGGGAAAGAGAATCTTCTCACCTATCTTATAATCCTTCGAATCGTAGGAACGTGCCTGAGCCAGAATGCTCAACATATCAAAGATACAACGACTATCACTATATTCCATTTCCTGCGGCTCACGTAGAGGCTCATGCCATGTACGGCGTTGCTTGACATGCGACACGCCATCCGAGTAAGAGAACCAAGCTTCATCCACCGTATGGCGTTTGCCCTCTTCGGCCGCCTTACGGAAATAGAGAGGTTCCAATTTCTCGCTGACATAACAAGTCAGGGTATCACGCATCCTAAAGAAGAAGTCTGTTTGCTTGCTACCTACCGAAAGCAGGTTGAAGCGATATGCCGGTTGCGAATGATAAGTCGTAGCATTGGTAGTAAGGCTTGCCAGTCCCACCTTCTTCCATATAAACTTCCAATTAAAGTATAAATCGTACATTACATGCTCACCGGACTTGAATGCTTCATTCTTTGCCGTACACTGAGCTTGTATCGGTTGGGAGGCTACCAAACAGATCAGCCCCACCATTACTAACGTTAATATCCGTTTTTGCTTAGTAACTATAGCTTCGCCCGCTGTTACGGTTGCCGTTACGGTTGTTGCTGCTATTGTTGCGGCTATTCTGGCTATTTTGGTTATTCTTGTTTTTGTTCTTCTTGTCTTCATCTGGTTTTTGCTTTTTCATTTCTTCCGGTTTTTGCTTATCCAGTGGTTTTTCCTGTACATTCCAGTCTTGAGTCAAATCAAAGTTGGCCTTGAGATCCAAAACCTGTGGATAGTAATAAACCATTTCGGGTTGGCGTTTATCGGCATAGTTTCCTGTGTCCCATACTCCATTCCCATTTGTATCATTGATCAATCGTGCACCATACTTACCCGGATTCAAGAAATAGAAATCGGCTTTCCCATCAACCAAAGGTACAGTACGTAGCACTTTATCCTGTGCGTCCAATAATTCGACGAAAGCAAGCGAGTCGGCACCGTGCACATTAAAGAATATCTGTCCGTACTCTTCCAGTTTTTTTGCCTTGAACTCCTTCTTTATCTTATCGGTAAACAATCCATATAATCCGTTCATGGCTGTAGAGTCCACTTCAAATGCATAACTTTCGCCAGGCTGCCACTCAGCAAAAACATTGTAGCGTTTTATATCCAAGGAATCATGGACAAATTCAAACGACAAATCTTGCCAAAGCGTATCTACTTTCTGCTTTAAATGAATGGCAGCAGTATCTACACTAGCTAACGGTTCAGTAAAAGTCAAAGAGATATAGTCGTACACATCCATCGCAGAAGGGGCATACACATCTACCTGTAGGAATTCAGTATCCGGTTTCTCCGGTTCACCCTTCTTTTTTCTCTTTTCTTTTTCCTTCTCTTTCTCTTCCCGTTCCTTTTCTTTCTCCTTCTCGGTCTTAGGTTTCAACTTCGACACAAGTTTCAACGTATCTGTACGGGGAACTAATTGCTTCAAACTATCCGCATATAGGTAAGTAACGCTCATTTTCAGAGTATCTTGCTTATAGACCAAAGAATCCTTGATCCAATAATGAAGCGTATCATTACGTCCGGTAGTCTGTTCTATAATAAACGCATCACGCTCGTCAAAGTTCAAACCTTTCAATAAAGGTAAAGTATCTGCCGGGGCAGTAAAATAAAGAGAGAACTTTTGAGGAGTCAGGCGTTCGCTCTTAGCCAGACGTTGCGAGAAGTTGAGTTCTTTGAAGGAACGCAGCAAAATGTCATCGGGTAGAAAATGCGTGTACTTATGATCCATTATCGTATCTATCGTCAAAGAATCTATCCATACGGTGTCCTGATGCATCCGCTCTTCCATAGAAGGAATAATAATCGAATCGTGGAAAGCAATGATTTCCGTAGGTTGCGAAAAAGCAAAGTTCTGATCGGCATCCTGCAATCCGTAGATATGATACTTACCCGGAGATATACCACGGATGGAGAAACGGCCACGGCTATCAGTGCGCCCTACACGTTCGAAAGGCAACTTCAAGAAGGCGGAATCTTCAAGGTTGGAGTGCAGACCTACCATCATGCCCTTCACCGGTTCCAAATTATAGGCATTCAACAAAGTTCCCGATACGGCCATCGTATCGAGTTCCGCCCCCGTAGAGAATGTATACGAAAAGTTCTCCAACGGATTGCCTTCGTTGTTGTCCTGGATAGCGTCACCAAAATCGATGGTATAGGTAGTATTTGCCTTAAGGGTATCTTGCAACGTGATAACGACCTTCTTACCACTCGCCTTAATCTCGGGCTGCTGCACTTGAGGAGGGGATATAACAATCTTCTCGTTGGGCTTATCGAGCTTGATGAACTCATCAAACTCTATAACGATCTTCTTCTTGCCGACGTGAAGGGCATCCGGCGTTGGAGTACCGCCTATAAAACGCGGGGGTGCCTCATCAATCGGCCCCCCTTCTATGCGGCCTACACTTGCACAAGAATACAAGACGGCAGCAATGGTAGCAACTCCCAATAACCGGCGGAAAAGTGGCTTCATGTTAATATCATCTTTACAATTTACAAGATGCAAAAATAAAGGTTCTCTACCAATTAGCAGTATGCTTTACAGTATTTTAATCAAAAAACGCCCTTTTCACCTTATCTATATATAAAACATAGTTAAAAATGGAAGAATTTCACACCTTATATACGGATAAAAGGATAATTTTGCGAACGAAAACTAAATAAGAGCATTTAGTTTCCTGTTATACCATCAATCCGAATTATGAATTACACAGAAAGACCTTTCAATTAACGGACATAAATTATACACAGAGAATAAAAAAGAGTATGAAGAGTAGATTAGTTTTACTGGCATTTTGCCTGTCACTGTTCAGCTGTGGACAAGGTGACAAAACTGCGGGTAAAGTACCCGAGTGTGCTGTGATTGCCGTGCAATCTTCAAGTGCAAGTTTAACAAACAGCTATCCTGCTACTATTAAAGGTAAGCAAGATGTTGAAATCCGCCCGATGGTAAGCGGTTTCATCACAAAATTGAATGTGGACGAAGGTTCTATTGTACGCAAAGGACAGTCCTTATTTATCATTGACCCCGTTCAATACCAAGCTGCCGTAAATGTAGCCAAAGCGAACGTAGAAACAGCCAAAGCTGCCCTAAGCACACAGCAACTGACCGTTAACAACAAACGCGAACTGAACAAGAAGCAGATTATCAGTGACTACGACCTGCAAATGGCGGAAAACCAATTATTGCAGTCCAAAGCCAATCTGGCACAAGCTGAAGCTCAGCTTATCAACGCCAAGAATAATTTGTCTTATACCAATGTAACAAGTCCCAGCGACGGTGTGGTAGGTGTAATACCTTTCCGTGTAGGTAGCTTGGTTAGTCCTTCTTCGACTACTCCGCTTACAACGGTTTCGGACATCTCACAGATGTTTGTTTACTTCTCCATGACTGAAAAACAATTACTCAACCTCACTCGTGAAGGTGGTAGCATCAAAGAGATTCTTGAGAAGATGCCTCCGGTAAGACTGCAACTCATTGACGGAACCATGTACGCAGATAGCGGACGGGTAGAAACCATCAGTGGCGTGATAGACCAGAGCACAGGTGCCGTAAGCATGCGTGCAACTTTCCCCAACATGCGCAACATTCTGCGTAGTGGTGGTACGGCAAATGTTGTATTCCCCAACCAGTTAGAAAATATTATCCTGGTTCCGCAATCGGCCACCATCGAAATCCAAGACAAGAAGTTTGTATATGTAGCACAAGGCGACAATACACTGAAAACTACAGAAATTACAGTTTATCCTTTGAACGACGGTAAGTACTATCTGGTAACCGCAGGCTTGAAACCCGGTGACAAGATTGTAATCGAAGGTGTACAGAACCTGAAAGACGGTCAGGCTATCAAAGCTATCACTCCGGCAGAAAAAGAAGCCGAGTACCAGAAAGCAATGAAAGACCAAAGTGAAGGTAACATCGCCACTGCGTTTAATTAAACATTGAAAACATGAAATTAGATAGATTTATTACGCGTCCGGTACTATCAACGGTGATCTCCATCCTGATAGTAATCCTGGGTGTCATCGGATTGTTCACGCTTCCGATTTCCCAATACCCGGACATCGCACCTCCTACCGTATCGGTAAGAGCCACCTATACGGGTGCCAGTGCGCAGACCGTATTGAACTCCGTTATCGCCCCGCTCGAAGACCAGATTAATGGTGTGGAAAACATGATGTACATGACTTCCACGGCCTCCAACAACGGTAGTGGTGACATCAGCATTTACTTCAAACAAGGTACCAACCCCGACATGGCTGCCGTAAACGTGCAGAACCGTGTTTCTATGGCGCAAGGTTTACTGCCTGCCGAAGTAACCAAAGTCGGTGTAACCACCCAAAAGCGTCAGAACTCCATGCTGGCGGTATTCTCTCTTTACGATGAAACCGACACTTACAACGTAGAGTTTATCGAGAACTATGCCAAGATCAACTTAATCCCCGAAGTACAACGTATCAAGGGTGTGGGTGATGCCATGGTGATGGGACAAGATTACTCTATGCGTATATGGCTGAAGCCGGAGATCATGGCTCAATACAAGCTTATCCCGGGCGACGTAACAGCTGCCCTGGCTGAACAAAATGTGGAAGCTGCTCCCGGTCAATTCGGTGAACGCGGAGATCAGACCTTCCAATACACTCTCCGTTACCGCGGACGTTTGCAGCAGATACAAGAGTTCGAGAACATCGTAATTAAGGCAATGCCCGATGGTGAAGTTCTTCGCCTGAAAGATATCGCCGATGTTGAGCTAGGACGTCTTGCCTATACTTTTGAGAATAAAGTAAACGGACATACAGCTGTAACTTGTATCGTATTCCAGATGGCAGGCTCCAATGCAACCCAGACCATCAACGATATCGAAGCTCTGCTTAAAAAGTCAGAGGAAACCCTTCCCGCAGGCTTGAAGGTGAACCTTTCCATGAATGCCAACGACTTCCTCTACGCCTCTATTCATGAGGTTATCAAGACGTTGCTCGAAGCCTTCGTATTGGTATTTATCGTAGTATATGTATTCCTACAGGACATACGCTCCACTTTGATTCCCGCTATTGCTATTCCGGTAGCCTTGATCGGTACATTCTTCGTACTATCACTGATCGGATTCAGTATCAACTTGTTGACGCTTTGTGCCATGGTGCTTGCCATCGCTATTGTCGTCGATGATGCCATAGTGGTGGTGGAGGGCGTCCATGCCAAGCTTGACCAAGGCTACAAATCGGCCAAACAAGCTTCCATTGATGCCATGAGCGAGTTGGGCGGCGCTATCGTTTCCATCACCCTCGTTATGATGTCCGTATTTATTCCGGTAAGTTTCATGAGCGGTACGGCAGGTACATTCTACCGTCAGTTCGGTTTGACGATGGCTATCGCTATCGCTCTGTCCGCATTGAACGCCTTGACACTGAGTCCGGCGCTTTGTGCTATCTTCCTGAAACCTCATGATGAGCACGCAGAAAAGAAGGCTACATTGGTTTCACGTTTCCATATCGCCTTCAATGCCGCTTACGATAATGTATTGAAGAGTTATAAAAAGCGTGTGCTTTTCTTCATCCAAAAGAAGTGGCTTACCTTCGGAATGGTTGCCGGCTCTATCGTACTGTTAATATTCTTCATGCAAACTACGCCTACCGCGATGGTTCCTAACGAAGATACAGGTACACTGATGGGTGCTGTAACATTACCTCCGGGTACTTCACAAGAGCGTGCAGGCGAAATCATGAACCGTGTAGACAGTTTGATTGCTTCCGACCCTGCCGTAGAGTCACGTACTATGATCGTTGGATATAGTTTCATCGGCGGACAAGGTCCTTCTTACGGTTCATTCATCATTAAGTTGAAGAACTGGGAAGATCGTTCCATGATGCAAAACTCACAGATAGTATTTGCTTCGCTATACATGCGTGCACAGAAGGTTATCAAGGAAGCACAGGTATTGTTCTTCCAGCCGCCTATGATTCCGGGTTACTCTGCATCCAGCGATATTGAGTTGAACATGCAGGATAAGACCGGTGGTGACCTTAATAAGTTCTACGATGTGGTAAAAGATTATATTGCCGCTTTGGATGCACGTCCCGAGATTAAATCGGCACAAACCACTTTCAACCCCAACTTCCCGCAGTATATGATTGACATTGATGCGGCAGCTTGTAAGAAAGCAGGTATCAGTCCGAGCGACATTCTTACTACGATGCAGGGATATTATGGTGGTTTGTATGCTTCCAACTTCAACCGTTTCGGTAAGATGTACCGTGTAATGGTGCAGGCCGATCCGTCTATGCGTGCCAATATGGAATCACTCCAGAACATCAAGGTACGCAATGGCGACCAAATGGCTCCTATTTCACAATTCATGAGCATCAAGAAGATTTACGGACCGGATATTATCAGCCGTTTCAACCTTTACACCTCTATGAAAGTGATGGTAGCTCCTGCCGAAGGTTATACTTCCGGTCAGGCACTGGCTGCACTTTCCGAAGTCGCCAAGGAGAATCTTCCTGCCGGATTCAGTTATGAATTGGGAGGTATGGCACGCGAAGAGGCCGAAACCAGTGGTAGTACCACAGGCTTGATCTTCGTTCTCTGTTTTGTGTTCGTATATCTGTTGCTCAGTGCGCAGTACGAAAGTTACATCCTGCCGTTCTCGGTATTGCTCTCTATTCCGTTCGGATTGCTGGGTAGCTTCCTGTTCGTGAATGGTATGAGTGCGATAGGTAACATATCGGTGATGAAGATGATACTCGGCTCCATGTCCAATGACATCTACATGCAGATTGCATTGATTATGTTGATCGGTCTGTTGGCGAAGAATGCCATCTTGATTGTAGAGTTTGCGCTCGACCGCCGTAAAATGGGTATGAGTATCACTTGGGCAGCCGTACTGGGTGCCGCCGCCCGTCTTCGTCCGATCTTGATGACGTCTCTGGCAATGGTAGTAGGTTTGCTCCCGATGATGTTCGCCTTCGGTGCGGGTGCTCACGGTAACCGTACTTTGGGTACTTCGGCCATCGGCGGTATGCTTGTTGGTATGATCTTGCAGATCTTTATCGTACCCGCCTTGTTCGTAGCATTCCAATACCTGCAAGAGAAGTTCAAACCGATGGAATGGACAGATGTGGATAACTCGGATGCTAAACCTGAAATAGAGCAATACACGAAATAACGTTTAGTGATTAGTGATTAGTGATTTGTTTGTAACAGCAAATCACTAATTACTAACCACTAATCACTAAAAAAGAAGCTTTTATGAAGAAACAAATAATAACTCTGATGTGTGCCACTGCCTTCCTGAGCAGTTGCCATATCTACAAATCATACGACAGACCCGATGACATCAGTACATCTGCTCTGTATCGCGACACGGCTTCCGTAAACGATACATTAGCGGCTGATACGGCTAACTTCGGCAATCTGCCTTGGAGGGAAGTGTTTACTGATCCGCAATTACAAGCTCTTATTGAGAAAGGCTTGGAAAACAATTCGGACATACGTACTGCTGCCCTGAAAGTGAAAGAAGCGGAAGCTCCGTTACTTATAGCTAAAATGGCATACGCACCTTCGTTGACGTTGTCTCCGCAAGGAACAGTGAGTAGTTTCGACAAGAGTGCTGCTACCAAGACTTATTCGTTGCCTGTACAGGCAGGATGGCAAATCGACCTATTCGGTCAATTGCTCAATCCGAAACGTTACGCTAAAGCAACATTGGAACAAACCAAAGCTTATCAGCAAGCTGTACGCACACAGATCATTGCCAGCATAGCCAATATGTATTATACTCTTCTGATGCTCGACCGCCAGTTGGAAATCTCTACCAACACTGCCGATATTCTGAAGAAGAATACAGAAACCATGCAAGCCATGATGGATGCCGCCCTGTATAGCATCAACGGAGCCGGAGTGGAGCAGAGTCGTGCCGCATACGCACAAGTATTAGCTTCGCTACCTGAAATTCGCCGCAGCATCCGTGAGACGGAAAATGCTCTCAGCATTTTATTGGGTGAAACCCCTCAAAACGTACAACGCGGTGTATTGGAAGCTCAGCAATTACCTTCAGAATTCTCGGTAGGTATACCTTTACAACTCCTCTCCAACCGTCCGGACGTAAAAGCTGCCGAAATGTCTTTGGCCGCCGCTTACTACAATACGAATACCGCCCGTTCGGCTTTCTATCCTAAAATCATGCTGAGTGGTTCGGCTGGTTGGACAAACAGTGCAGGTTCTGCCATCATCAACCCCGCCAAGTTCCTGGCTTCGGCCATTGGTTCGCTGACTCAACCTCTGTTCCAGAATGGAGTGAACATAGCCAAACTAAGAATAGCCAAAGCTCAACAAGAAGAAGCTAAGATTCAGTTCCAGCAAACACTGTTGAGTGCCGGAGGAGAAGTAAGCAATGCTTTGTATCAATACCAAGCAGCCACAGAGACTGCCGCCTCTCGTAGCGTACAGGTAAATTCATCTAAGAATGCTGCCGATTATACAAAAGAATTGTTTAACTTAGGCACGTCAACCTACTTGGAAGTACTTTCTGCCGAGCAATCTTATCTCAGCGCACAGATTTCCGAAGTTTCCGATACTTACAACCGCATGCAGGCTGTAGTAAGCTTGTATCAGGCGCTCGGAGGAGGAAGAGAGTAAAAAATAACTGTTAGTGATTAGTGATTTGTTATCACAAGCAAATCACCAATCATTAATCACTAATATAAAATCTATTATTATGATCAGTCCGTTAGCTTTTGTAGATTCTGCCGCTAAAGTAGGCAAGAATGTAACGATTCAGCCCTTCGTTTATATCGAAGGGGATGTAGAGATTGGTGATGATTGCATAATCATGTCCGGTGCAAGAATCCTAAACGGCACTCGCTTGGGTAAAGGGAATAAGGTTCATCATGGTGCCGTACTGGGTTCCGAACCGCAGGATTTCCATTATACAGGTGAGAACAGTCTGTTAGTGATCGGTGACAACAATGATATCCGCGAGAATGTAGTGATAAGCCGTGCTACGCATGCAGGTAAAAGCACTCGCATAGGTAATGAAAACTATCTGATGGACGGCGTGCATCTTTGCCACGACGTACAGATTGGTGATCATTGCGTTGTGGGCATCAAGACCACTATTGCCGGTGATTGCTGCATAGACAGCTGTACTATCCTGAGCAGCAACGTTATCCTACAACAGTCTTGCCATATAGGAAGTTGGGTATTGATTCAAAGTGGTTGTCGCATCTCGAAGGATGTACCGCCTTATATCATTATGAATGGTAACCCGGCAGAATATCACGGTGTAAACGCCACGGTATTGCAACATAAGAACCAAGTTACCGAACGTGTATTGCGTCACATCATGAATGCATACCGTCTGGTATATCAAGGCAACTTCAGTGTGCAAGATGCGTTGCAGAAGATTGAAGACCAAGTGCCGATGAGTGACGAGATACACAATATTCTCAATTTCATCAAAAACTCCAAAGGTATTGTGAAGTAATAAGCAAGCATAAAGTGCCTATACAATTAAATAATCCCCAAACTTACTAACTGTAAGCTTGGGGATTTTTGTATGAAGCGGGGAAGATGCTGATTACAATTCCCGTTTCAATTCATTCTCCAATTCTTCTATACTTGGTAATGCACTCTTGAAATTAAGGAAGCGGGAAATATTATCGACTAAAGCTGCTTCTAATTCTTTTTCTTTAAAATTCTCAGTTAATGTCAAGAAATCAAAGTTATATGGGTCCTTCGTTAATTCCTGAGCCAAATCACTTTCTATCTCAGGTAGTTTAGCCTTGAAATTAGTTATTGCTTTTCCCTTAGCTTCATATAACCCGGTATCTAAGAAATTGAGTAATACAGCCCGGCTCCAATTGTATTGCAATGTCTCTTTGACAAAGAAAATAGCTTTGTCCATGTTTCCATCGCTTTTATCTATAATCGAACGTATATGTCCCCAAGGTATTTTGAATAATATTTGCTGCACAAAATCGTCCACAGCTTGTGGACGATTTGCCAAACAAGGAGCATATAACTCATAAAAGTACTTTGTGTATTTAAGATTAGTAGGCGAAAGCCCCTTAACATCAGGAAGTTCAGCTACCAAATCTTTACTAAGTTTCTGATAGAAACCTGTTCCGTACCGATTGTCTGCTTGATTTAAGGATATATCTTTCCCTAAATTCCAATAGCACATTATTAACAGCTATAGTAGCCTTCTTTTTCATTCTATCTATGTGTTTTTCGTCTGTCTCATCAAAGTATGAAGGCAAGCGTGTTTAAATACTTAGGTTACTCAATCGTTGTATGGAATGTTCAAGATAATCTTCGTATTGATTGTCGAACTTAGCTTGTCCGATATTTATCAGAGGCTTTGTCTTTCCATGAAAATCGCTTCCACAAGTCATTATTGCATTTCTCTTTTGAACTAAAGCGGCAAAATAACTGATTTGCTCCATACTGTGATAATTATTGAACACTTCTAGTCCTTCTGCACCATTATCCAATAACGTTTCTACAATACTTTCCTTATTTTTGAGATTAAGTCCGGGATGAGCAACGACGGGTACCCCGCCATTGTCCTTAATTATCTCAATAACATCCTTATAAGTAATGAAATTTATCGGTACAAAAGCAGGTTTACCCTGAGCAAAATAATCCAGATAAAAATTGATGTACGGCATATCACTCCTTTCCCCACCTTTCATATATGGAGTAAGTAAGGGTGAATAGTACTTCTCATCCGATAACATGACCTCAGCAATTAATTCTCCGGTAGGTAACTTACCATTTGCCTGAGCAAGAACAGTAGGGGCATCTATGATGAAGCCTAATTTGTTTATGTTATGAATCATCTCAGCAAATGAATCCATAACTTTAGAATAAACACTCTCTTCTAACCGACTAAAATCAACTGATTTCCAATTCACTTGATAGCCCAACACATGCAAATCAATGCCTTCGAAATTACAATCAATCTCAATGCCAGGTATAAAGGTTATGCCTGCTTTCTTAGCTAAAACAACAGCTTCATCTATACCTTTTACCGAATTATGATCCGTAAGAGATAAGTAATCAATGTTCTGTGCCAGACCTTTACTTATAATATCAAAAACCTCAAATTCTCCATCACTACTATAATTGGAATGGATATGTAAATCTGCTTTAATCATAGCTTTATCATTCTTTATTCTAGTTCTTCTATATCACACGTAAAGATAAAGAAGAATTGATGAACTTTATATGGCAGAAAGCAATATTTAACCATTCTCATTCGGCAATAAGCGTAAGCACATATTGGGAAAGAAACAATAAGAAGTCACTCCGTATTCTGTTTCCCCTAATAATACGATCTGTTTCAACTAGCGAAACATTTTGTTTCAAATAGAGAAACAGTTCGTTTCAACGTACAAAACAAATCGTTTTGACTTGATAAAACAAATCGTTTTCCATGTTGAAACAAATCGTTTCTATACTATAAAACAAAGTGTTCAGTTCTATGAACTAACACATTAACCTATTATCTATAATCTAAAAAGACTAAATCTGTTGTAAACTCTCTATAACACTACAATACTTACAAATACATGTGTTGCAGATAAAACATCTGCAACCTATCTGCAACAGGTATCTGCAACGCTATATCTTCCTAATTATCAGTAGTATATAAGCAAAAAGGTGGCAGATGGCAGATACTTTTCCAAAAACAAACTTTTGTGTAGAGCGAGCTGAATTCAAGTAGTAAATGCGATGTGTCTCTTTTTAATAACTTCATGCTAAATAAATTGGCATGGACAAAAAAGAGGCAGTCTACTTTGCAATTCACAATGAATCAGCTATCTTTGCAGTATGCCGAAGAAAAATGCGGCGCATTGAAACGTTTTTTGACAACGATAAAACCACCAATTTATTCTAAATAAAAAAACACCCCTTCAATGAATTTGTTTCATGCGAACGACTAAGGGTCGGGCGTGTGAGCATATTTATTTGGGGGTGTGGGCTGTGGTGGTGCCATTCGTTGGATAAATATTAGTAATACGTCCGACTTCTTTTATGAAAAGATCAAGGGCGATTTAAAAACTTTAAATCCAAGTAGATATGAAAACCCTTGATGATGAGATTTTATTTATCTTTCGCCTTATAAAAAGACAGTCTTATTTCCAAAAACTAAAAGTACTCAACTCTTTGAGCGAAAAGCAAAATTATATACTTACAGAAGATTTGGTCTTATTTCTTACTCAAACGGATGATACGAATGAAATTCAGTGCAATCTCCGACTCAAGATAGACGATATCTACGGAACTCTCTACACAGACGATTTTCTCTTTATCCTAAAGCATAATGCCGTTTTATATATTCTCAAATTAAAAGATCATGAACTATATTATTGGGAGCCTAAAAAAGATAGTATATATACATCATTAATGGGTTGGGAATGCAAAACAAGAATAGGAACCCTTTGGCTAAAGCTATTGAAGGGAATAAAGATACTTTTCGGTCTATAAATTTAGTCTACTTTCCTGAATCGGTACACCTTTCAGACTTGTCGTTAGAAAAATGTGATACAAACTTTGCTAAATATTATATCGCTCTCAGGAATAATCAATATCTTTACATGAGATATCAAGTAAATCAGTTGACATGAAAGAGTTGTTTAAATAGTAGTAAATGATTATACACATGGAACAAAATGAAATAATCATATATCAGTCTCAGGATGGTACGATAAAAGTTGATGTCCTATTCTCCGAAGAGACGGTTTGGCTAACAATTGATCAAATGGCTACTTTGTTTGGGAAATCCAGGTCAACTATCAATGAGCATATTCTGAACGCATATAGCGAAGGTGAGCTGAACGAGGAGAGAACGAAGAGAAAAATCGGAATTTCCGATTTTTCTACCAAGCCGACAAATTATTATAATCTGGACGTCATCATTTCGGTTGGTTATAGAGTAAAATCTGTGCAAGGTACGCAGTTCCGTATTTGGGCAACGCAACGTTTACGGGATTATATCATCAAGGGATTTGCTCTGAACGATGAGCGATTCAAGAGTGGATCATCTATGAACTACTTCCGGGAGCTGTTAGACAGAATTCGGGAGATTCGTTTGTCGGAGCGGCTATTCTATCAGCAGATCAAAGACATTTACTCCACAAGTATTGATTACGATCCGTCCGACGAAATGACCCTTGCCTTTTACAAAGAGGTGCAAAATAAACTTCTTTGGGCGGTTAGTGACAAGACTGCAGCGGAGTTGATTTATTATCGGGCAAATGCCGCATTACCGCAAATGGGGCTGACGTCGACTTCTTTGCCGAACAAGGTTCGTAAGGCAGATGTGGAAATTGGGAAGAACTATTTGAATGAAGAGGAGATTGGGCTTTTGAAATTGATTGTAGAGCAATTCCTTGCTTATGCGGAGACTCAAGCGATTCAACACAAACCGATGTATATGCGGGATTGGATTGAGAAACTGAAGCAGGTGCTTACGATGAATGATAAAAATATATTGGAGCACGCCGGATCAATCTCTCATAAACTGGCACTACAAAAAGCCGCTGATGAGTATGACAAATACAAGGAGACACAAAAGCAGTTGGAGCGATTAGAAAGCATTAAAGAATTGGAACAAGACATTCAAAAGCTGAATAAAAATAAGAAAAAAAGGGAATAGAAGAATCTCGCCCTCTTATAGATCAGAGAGCGAGATACTTCTATTTACTAAAATGTATTCTATTTCCGCTTTTATTCCATATTCAACGTTCCGAAGAACTCCGGACAATGGAAGTTCGGCTTTTCCAGTTCGATGGGACTCCATGAAAGAAAGTGAGGCGTCTGAAGACCATCGCCGCATTTATAGAAATTGGCACGAACCGTCTTACCATCTAAGGAAGTAATGTTGTGCAAGAAGAAAGCAGAATAAGGGATAACCAAGGCTACTTCCCAACCACACTCTCCTACTCTTTCAGGGAAAGATTCACGACCCAGTGAAGACCAGCGTTGTACTTCGTCGAGTACTTCTTGCGGGGCATGCTGACGATTGTTTCGTCCGGCACCGGCACCAATCAGTAAAGTTCCGGCACAGTTGCATTCCATATTGTAATAAACTCCATCACCAGCAGGAATAGAGAAAAACTCAACACAAGCATCTTCCCAAACCGGACCGTTGTCTTTTCCGGCAATGGCACGCACACTGGCTTCTTTCACTTTGTAATGCAACAGGATAGCATCTTCCGTATGGGCTATACGGAATTCCACATTAGGACAATACGGAAACGCAGCCCAATTTACCGTGTTTATCGGTTCAAAAGCTACCTTCTCCTGATCCAGAAGGGCGGGAACGGATTCCACAGGTATGCTTGCCGCACTTACCTTCTTTACATTCAATTCTTTCATTTTACTATTTTGAGGATTAATTGCAGATAGTGGCAGCACACAGAGTACCACTACCACTATCGTTAAACATTTTCTCATATACATGAGGCTATGAATTTTTGCATCTCCGGAGTATGTTCTTCTACGCTCTGAAGCAACTTAAACTGTGCTTTAGTACGTACAAGGTTATGTTCCGGATACTGTATTTTATAATAAGTATCACCATTAATGTAATCCGCCAAGAAACGTACACACTGCATGTAAGGGAAAAGAGCGGCAGCGTATGGCAGATTCTCAATCTCTAGCGGCAACAAGAAAGACTTAGCTGATTCCAGATAACCTTTGGTGAATGCCTTGAAGATCTCCATATTAAAGTTCACATTATCCAGGTTCTTGTCATCTTCGAGTCCGGTATTAGCACCCGAACGAAGGAAGTCGCCGAAATCGGAGAAGATATAGCTGGGCATTACGGTGTCGAGGTCGATAACACAAAGAACAGTACCATCTTCGTCGAACATCATATTATTCACCTTAGTGTCGCAATGGCAAACACGTTTCGGAAGCTTTCCTTCACGGTGCAGACGCTCTGCCTTGCACATTTCATCGGCGCGCTTCTCTATTTCATCCAAGAAGTACTGTACTTCCTTGACACGTCCTGCTGCATCGGCAGCTACTGCATCACGAAGTTGCTTCAAACGGAATTCCATGTTGTGGAAGTCGGGTATGGTTTCACCCAGTGTATCGGGAATATCTGCCAGCATAGCTTGGAAATTACCGAAGGCTGCTCCTGCATAATAGGAATATTCAGGATTCACCGTTTCGTAAGTCTTAGCACGTGGAATGAATGTCATAATACGCCAGTAGTTTTCGCCATCGTACCAGTAAGTCTTTCCATCCATAGCGGGGATGAAATGGAGTACTTTACGGTCGATATCCGTTTCTCCCTTTTCTTCCAGTTTCTTGCGGATGTGACCGGTTACAGCATCAATATTTGCCTGCAACATTTCCACATTCTGGAAAATGGCATGGTTGATGCGTTGCATTACGTAGTCAGGAGCGTCTTCCTCAACAGTAGTAACTTTGTACGTGTCGTTAATAAGTCCTGCGCCTAACGGTTTGATTTCTTGAACTGTACCCTCCAACTGGAAGTGAGATACAATAGATAAAAGGTCTTTCATGATAACTAAACATTTAATTATTATACAAATATACGTTCTTTACATTCTACTAAAAGGCTAATATCGTCCGATGAGCCTCCAAAATTATACATTTAAACAGACATTACAACAAAAACCGTTGAGTAAATGAGAAATCTTGCACAAAATATTCATATATTTGTAACTGAAACCTTAAAAAATGCCTCAACCGTGCAGAAGTTTATCATTCGGCTATCTATTGTTATAGTATGCTTGGTTACTACCACCTTGCAAGGACAGAACATTACTTTTAACCACATAACCACCGATGACGGTCTATCACAATTCTCGGTTAACAGTCTGTATATCGATGAAAACGGTGCTATTTGGATTGGTACCCGTGAGGGATTGAACCGATACGATGGAAAAGATATTCAAACTTACAAATTGCGTAAGGATGATCCAAACAGTTTGTTTTGCAATACAGTATTGCGCATAACGGGCAATCGTAAAGGTAAAATCTACCTGCTTTGTACAGAAGGAATTGCTGAATTTAATCTTGCCACACAAAAGTTCAGAACGCTACTACAGGGTAATATCAGCAGTATTTATTATAACGACGGACTTTTCATTGGGAAGAAGAACGAGATTTACTGCTATAACGAGCAGACCGGCAACTTCAATCTATACTACCAGTTGGCAAATAAGAATCTGGAGATCTTCTGCATGCACATAGACAAAGGACAGCTTTGGATGGGTACTACCAGCGACGGTGTCTATCGGCTGCATTTAGATAACAAGGAACTGACGCATCCCATCCTGAAAGGAAATATTACCAGCATTTACCAAGATAACGAAGGCAAGTTGTGGATAGGTAGTTGGGAAGAAGGCCTGTTCAAGGTAAAGACAAACGGCGAAATTGTAAACTTCAGATATGATTCCAATAATACTCACAGCCTCTCTTCCAACTTTGTAAGAGCCTGCTGTGAAGACAATCTCGGCAATATCTGGATAGGTACTTTCAACGGACTTAACCGCTACGATAAGAGTACCGGACTATTTCAGAATCACACCGCCACTGATACCCAGACTGATGGTCTGACCAATTCTTCCATCTGGTGTATCGTTAAAGATAACCAAGGCACTTTATGGATGGGGACTTACTTTGGCGGCGTTAATTACTTCAATCCTGAATATGAGATTTATACCCGCTACATCTACTCTCCGATAGAAAAGAACGGACTGAGTAATCCGGTAGTAGGACGTAGCATAGAAGACAAAGACGGTAACCTATGGATAGGAACTGAAGGAGGCGGATTGAATTATTACAACCGTCGTACGCGTGAATTCAAGTGGTTCCGACCGGGCGACGGCGCAAACAGCATCTCACACAATAATATCAAAGCTCTCTATTACGATGCCGACAAGCAATTAATATGGATAGGCACGCATCTGGGAGGTTTGAACAAACTGGATATACGCACCAATCGCTTCACGCATTACCGCATGGAAGCCAATAATCCGGAAACACTGCCTTCGGATATCGTTCGTGATATTGCCCCTTATCAAAATTATCTGATTATCGCCACACAGAATGGCGTATGCCTTTTTGATCCGGATAACGGTAAATGCCAACAGTTATTCCAGGACTCAAAAGAAGGTAAAAGGATTAAGATGGTAGCCGATGTAATGTTCGATAGCCAGGGTACTCTTTGGATTGCCGCCACAGGTGAAGGGGTATTCAGTTACCGCTTTGATACCCGCAAATTGGTTAATTACCGTTACGACCCAGCCAACATTCACAGCATCAGCAATAACAATATAAACAATATTACCGAAGATAGTAAAGGCAATTTATGGTTCTCTACTTCTGGTAGCGGACTGGACTTATATCGCCCTGCAAGCAATGATTTCGAAAACTTCGACCAACAGGACGGGTTATCCAGTGATTGTATTTACGAGACGCAAGAATCGCCCAGTAGCCACAAGCTGTTGCTCATTACCAACGAAGGCTTTTCGATCTTTGACTACCACAACAAGCAGTTCCAAAACTACAGTACGGAAAACGGATTCCCACTGACGGCTGTCAACGAGAATGCCCTTTGCGTAACCCGTGACGGCGAGATATTCCTGGGTGGTACGCAAGGCATGATCTCCTTTCACGAAATGGAATTGAACTTCACTCCCAAACCCTATCAAATCAACCTTTCACGCCTCATCGTGAACGGAACTGAAATACAGGTAGGAGATGATACGGATATCTTACAGCAGTCTTTGTTCTATACTCGTGAGATTACACTCAATGCCAATCAGTCCATGTTCAGTATAGAGTTTGCCACCTCCAACTATGTGGCTGCCAACAAAGACGATATTATCTACAAACTGGAAGGTTTTTCCAAAGATTGGAACAGCACCCGTGGATTGCATACCATTACTTATACGAACCTGAATGCAGGCACTTACAACCTACTGATTAAACCTGCCGGCAAAGATGAAAGTCTCTGTCCGCAAGTACACCTCACCATCCATGTGTTACCGCCTTATTACAAGACTCCCCTAGCCTATATTATCTATCTCATTATTACCGGGGCATTGTTATGGTACTTGGTACGTACATACAAATCGAGAATCAAACTGCGTGAGTCTCTGAAATACGAACAGAAGCACATTCAGGATGTAGAAGCGCTGAATCAGTCGAAACTGCGTTTCTTTACCAACATCTCGCACGAATTCCGTACTCCGCTAACTTTGATTGTTGCGCAAGTGGAAACCTTGCTTCAATTGCAGAACTTTACACCCGCTATTTATAATAAGGTGTTAAGCATTTACAAGAACAGTATCCAGTTGAGGGAACTCATTACCGAACTGCTCGACTTCCGCAAACAAGAACAAGGGCACATGAAGATAAAGGTAAGTCAGCACAATATAGTGAACTTCTTGTACGAAAACTATCTGTTATTCATGGAATATGCCAGCACCAAGCAAATCAGTTTCAACTTTGAGAAAGAGACCGATAGCCTGGAAGTATGGTACGACCAGAAACAGATGCAGAAAGTTATCAATAATCTTCTCTCTAATGCCATTAAACACACAAAAGCCGAAGATTCCATTACCCTCAGCATCAAGACAGAAGGTAACAACGCTGTGATTCGGGTAACCGACACCGGTAGTGGCATTGACGCCAAAGAGGTAGACAAGATTTTCGACCGCTTTTACCAAATAGAACAATTAGACTCTACCGATGCAAGTAAAACAGGTACCGGTATTGGTCTTGCCCTGACAAAAGGCATTGTGGAGCTTCATCACGGTACTATTCGTGTAGAAAGCCAGTTAGGAAAAGGAACCAGTTTCATCGTAACCTTGCAACTGGGCAATGCACAATTCATCGAAGAACAAATCAATAAGAATGTCGATAGCATTCAGCAGATAGAAGCTCCTAAACCGGAAAACGACGCTCTGCTGAAAGCTGAACTGGAAGAAAACGCACCTAATAAACGTCTGCCCGACGCCAAAATACTCATTGTAGAAGACAATGATTCTATACGTGAGATGTTGGCTAATATCTTCAATCCTTTCTATGAAGTACTTACTGCTGCCGACGGAGAGGAAGGTTTGGCTCTTGTAAACAGCGAAATGCCTACCATTGTTGTCAGTGACGTAGTAATGCCCAAAATGTCCGGTACAGAATTGTGCAAGCAGATAAAAAGTGACTTCAATACCTGCCACATCCCCGTAGTACTGCTGACGGCACGGACTGCCATCGAACAAAATATTGAAGGACTACGTATCGGAGCCGACGATTACATCACCAAACCGTTCAATACGAACTTGCTAATATCCCGATGCAACAACCTCGTGAACTCACGCATCCTCTTACAGGAGAAGTTCAGCAAGCAACCGCAAGCTTTTGCTCAAATGCTTGCCACCAACCCGATAGATAAGGATATTCTGGATCGTGCCATGACCATCATCGAAAATCACCTGGATGATACAGAGTTTAATGTCAACGTCTTTGCCCGTGAAATGGCTATGGCACGTACCAACTTGTTCACCAAGCTGAAAGCCATCACCGGACAAACCCCGAATGACTTTATCCTGACCATCCGTCTCAAGAAAGGTGCATTCATGTTGCGCAATAACCCGGAACTGAATATTACCGAGATTTCTGATAAAATAGGCTTCAGTTCTTCCCGTTACTTCTCGAAGTGCTTTAAAGATATCTATCACGTAAGTCCGCTAGCATATCGCAAAGGGGAGAATTCGGAAAACTCAGAAGATTCAGAAGACTCAGATACCGACGAGGAAGCATAATTGACTTAATCCATGAATTAATTTATTCAATTATTATCCTAACATCAAGCAAACTTTCCACTTGCATGTTGGGATAGTTCTTTCTTTGTACTTCTGTACATTTTCTCCTTTCCTGCGTACTTCTTTGTACACTGGTTAAGAATAGATAGCCCTATCTTTGGGGTCAGAAATCAAACTTAAAAGTCCAAAGACTATGAAACATTTATCCTCTCTTCTGACGTTTCTTCCAAGCACAATGCTTTTAGTTGGATGCGGTAACGCTTCCAAACAAGAGGCTAAAAGTGCTCTGCCCCAGAAACCCAATATAATATATCTGATTGCAGATGATCTCGGCATTGGCGACCTGAGTTGTTATGGTGCCACCAAAGTAAGCACTCCCAATATCGACCGCCTTGCGGGTCAAGGTATGCAGTTTACCAATGCTTACGCTACTTCGTCTACCAGTACACCTTCACGCTTCGGCCTGCTAACAGGCAAATATCCCTGGAGACAGAAGAATACAGGTATTGCCCCGGGCAACTCCGAACTTATTATTGATACAGCCTGCGTCACGATGGCCGATATGTTTCAGTCAGAAGGATACGCAACTGCCGCCATAGGTAAATGGCATTTAGGATTAGGTCCCAAAGGAGGAACGGACTTCAATCAACAAATCAAACCGAATACGCAGGACATTGGTTTCGGTTACGAATTCATCATTCCTGCCACTGTAGACCGTGTTCCCTGCGTCTTTGTCGAAAACGGACGTGTTGTAGGGCTCGACCCGAATGATCCGATTACCGTAAGCTACGATCATAAAGTAGGTAATTGGCCTACCGGATTGGAGAACCCCGAGCTGGTAAAGATGAAACCCAGTCAGGGACATAACAATACCATCATCAACGGTATTCCGCGCATCGGTTGGATGACTGGCGGTAAGTCCGCTCTTTGGGTGGATGAGGACATTGCCGATATCATCACCGACAAAGCAAAAAACTTTATTACCTCCCATAAAGATGAACCTTTCTTCCTATATATGGGTACGCAAGATGTTCACGTTCCCCGTGTACCGCATCCCCGTTTTGCAGGAAAGAGTGGCTTAGGAGTACGTGGAGACGTTATCCTTCAGCTTGACTGGACTGTTGGAGAGATTATGCGTACACTGGATAGTCTAAAGATTGCAGACAACACCATTATTGTATTCTGTAGCGATAATGGTCCTGTCATTGATGACGGTTATCAAGACCAAGCTTTTGAATTGTTGAATGGACATACTCCGATGAAGCATTACCGAGGTGGAAAATACAGTGCATACGATGCAGGAACACGTATTCCTTTTATCGTACGCTGGCCCAATGGCATCAAACCCGGCAAACAACAAGCTCTATTTTCGATGATCGATGTCTATGCTTCGCTGGCTACCTTATTGAATCATCCATTGAAACCGGGCATAGCTCCCGATAGTCGTGACCAGTTAAACAACTTCCTAGGAACGGATACTACCGGATGTGACTATATCGTACAGCAGAATTTGGACAATATTTTATCTATTATCCAAAAAGACTGGAAGTATATTGAGCCTAGCGATAAGGCTGCCATAGAATTCTGGACTAAAATGGAATTGGGCAACGATCCGAAGCCTCAATTGTACAATCTCTCCATCGACCCGTCAGAGAAAACCAACGTTGCAGAAGCCAATCCTGAAAGAGTAAAAGCCCTCTCCAGCCTATTAGAAGAGGTAAAAGCAGCCAAAAATCAAAAGGAGAGGAAATAGTACAAGCTGGATGTTGTTCGCAGATTTTGTACGAATTCGTACTATTTGCGAACAATTAACTAATACTTCATTACCTCTCATCCTATACATTTGCGGTGTGATTAATAACGCTAAACTGAAAATCAAACGAAAAACAACCTTTATTAATAACTTATTAAATTAATATTTATGAAACAGAAATCTTGCTTCCTTAAAGCATTAGGTATTTTGTTGCTCTCTGTACTTTTTGCTACGCAGGCAAACGCACAGAACATTACAGTAACTGGTACAGTGACTGACAATTTAGGTCCGGTGATCGGTGCTTCTATTCAAGTAGAGGGTACAAGTAATGGAACCATTACTGACATTGATGGAAACTACACACTCCCCAATGTACCCGCTAAATCGACTCTCATATTTTCCTTTATCGGTTATCAGACACAGAAGATTGCTGTCGCTGGAAAAACTAAGATTAATGTGCTATTGGCAGAAGATAGCCAAATGTTAAATGAAGTCGTAGTAGTAGGTTACGGCGTACAACGTAAAAGTGACTTAACGGGTGCGGTTGCATCGGTAAAGACAGCAGACGCATTGAAAAGCACACCTTCCGGTAATGTTTCCGACGCATTACAAGGACGTATGGCTGGTGTATCCGTATTGTCAGGTTCCGGTGACCCCAGTAGCGATAACACAATCCGCGTACGTGGTATTAACTCAATTACTGCCGAGACAGGTCCGTTGGTTGTTATCGACGGTTTTATCGGTGGATCTATGAAATCTCTGAATCCTTCGGACATTGCCTCAATTGAAGTCCTGAAAGATGCGTCTGCAACTGCAGTTTATGGTTCTCGGGGTGCAAATGGTGTTATTTTGGTAACAACAAAAACGCCTAACAAAGACAAGTTAACCGTATCATTGAATGCTTTTGCAAACATGAAGACAGTGGCAAAATATCCGGATACCCTTTCGCCTTATGAATACGCAAACTTAGCAAATGACTATGCTAAAGAATATTTCGGTGGAAGCCAAAAGCCATATTATGACGAGGCGCAACTGGAAGCTTTCAAGAATGGAAAGGATGGTTACAACTATGCCAAAAATATCTTCCGTGATCCGGCACTTGTTCAAAACTACGAACTCTCAATTGCCGGAGGTGGTGAGAAAACTACATTCTTAGCATCTTTACGTTATGAAAATAATGAAGGTGTCATCAAAGGATCAGAAAACAGTGTATATAGCTGGCGTTTAAAACTTGATACCAATATCAAAAAATGGTGGAAAGTAGGTTTGAACATTTATGGCTACTACAACACATCATCCAAACCCCGTATCAGCCAATATGACGGTTTAATTCAACAAGCAGCTTATTTCCCCAACACCATCATGCCTAAAAAAGATGATGGAACATACAATAATGCATTCATTGACGGTAGCGCCACATACAATCCTATGGGAATGATTTGGGAATCTAAAACTCTCAACCAAACTTTAAACAACCGTATGCAAGGTTACGTACAATTCGATATAATTGACGGTTTATCATTCCGTTCTCAACTTGGTGTAACCTTTGACAACCGCTTGAATCGTACCAATGAAAATGACTTAAGCTATACAGCATTCAAGAATGGTAATATAAACCAAGCCAGTGCAGCAAGTCAATTTAATATCGGTTGGTTGAACACTAATACATTAAGTTATGTAAAAGAGTTTAATGAAAACCACCGTATTAATGCAACTGCAGTATTTGAACAATCCTATGGAGATGATTACAGCCACACAAGTACAGCCAGAGGTTTGGATTTCGCAGATGAATTAGGTTATAATGCTTTAGGTTACTCAAATGCAGCACTTTCTACTGTTGCTTCTGAAAACGTCATCAATACCCTTATGTCCGGAATGTTCCGTGTAAATTATGTATTTATGAACCGCTATATGATCACCGCATCTATTCGCGCTGACGGTTCATCACGTCTGAAAGAAAAATGGGATTATTTCCCTTCTGCTGCTTTGGCATGGGATATCAAGCAAGAAGCATTTATGAAAGAAATAGATGTTATAGACCAACTTAAATTGCGTGCCGGTTATGGTTCTGTAGGAAATCAATCAGTGGAAGCATACCGTATCTTCTCAAAGAGAAAACCTGTAACCAATTCAGATGGTACTACTTCTTACGCTGTTGACCGCCCTGCTGCCTCCTATCTGAAATGGGAACGCAACGATCAGATAAACGTAGGTCTGGATTTCGGATTATTCAACGGTCGTTTACGCTTCACTGCCGATTGGTATAACAAAATCTCCAAAGATATCTTGTTGGACGTTGCACAACCTACTCACATGGGATTCCCTTCATTATTGAAAAATGCAGGTGAGATTAAGAATACGGGTATTGAATTTACAATCAGTGCCGACCCTGTAACCGGTAAAGACTTCAACTGGCATACTGATCTGACTTTATCTCACAACAAGGGTATCTTTAATAAGATTCCAACCTACAATCACCGCCAGCAACAAGCCGGAACCTACCAGAATACACTATTCCAGATGATAGAAGGACAAAAACTAGGAACCTTCTGGGGATACACTTTCGCAGGCATTTGGCAAGAAGATGAAGTAAAAGCACCTTTTGTAGATGCTGATGGCAAAACGAATGGTAAAACCAATGGTGAAGTATACAAGATTGTAGCAGGTAACTCTAAATATGTGGATGTTAACAAAGATGGTATTTACAGTGATGCCGACCAAGGAGTTATTGGCTGTGGCCAGCCTACATTCAACTGGGGATGGAGTAATAGTTTCAGCTATAAGAACTTTGACTTTTCATTCTTTGTCATAGGATTCCACGGATTTGACATCTATAACGCTACCGACCAAATGGGATACAATACTATCTCAGGGCAAAATATGTGCTTTGTAACTCCCAAACCGGAACTGTTGAACCGTTGGACTCCAACCAATACAAATACCAATGTACCGGGCTTTGTAAAAGGTGGCATTGAAAATAAATTCTTCAGCACACGTTTTGTTGAAAACGGAAGTTTCATAAAGATGAAAAGCATCACCTTAGGTTATTCCTTACCTGACATAGCTTGCAAAGCAATGGGTATTTCAAACCTACGTATATATGCATCAGTTCAGAATCCGTTCCACATCACAAAATATAAAGGTCTCGATCCTGAAGCAGCAATGGGAACTCCGCTAGTTCAAGGTGTTGATTGGGGTGCATATCCTAATAGCCGTAACTACTTACTTGGTTTGAATTTCTCATTTTAATCACTAATTAAATAGAACGAATTATGAAAAAAATATTATATATAGCATTAATGGCAAGTAATCTGCTTTTCACGACTGCTTGCGTTGATCTCAATCAAGAGCCTCAATCCTTTATTACAGAAGAAGAATATCTTGCTAAATTAGATATTGATGGATTGAGAAAAGCTGCCACCGGTCTTTATAACGATTTATGGCAAAGTAACTATGGTTTCAATTGCCGTATGCAAATCATTAACATCGGAGGCGATGAAATAACTTATGCAACGACTAAAGCTAATAACCGCTATGCATATTTTGCGGATTTGAATCCGAGTGCAGATGCAAACAAAGATGACGTAAGCATTCCTTGGAACCTTTTCTTTGCCGTTGTCAACAACTCAAATAAACTAATCAATAATGTTGTTATACCAGAAGGAACTACAGACGCATTAAAAAAGAAACAAAAAGAATATCAAGAAGTACTGGGTGAAGCCTACTTCATGCGCGGACTCGCCTACTTCTACTTGGTACGTATGTTTGGGGATGTGCCATTGATTTTAAATGGTACAGATGCCGAAACTAGAATGCCACGTACCTCTGTTGCCGAAATTTATGAAAAAGCTATTGTACCCAGTTTGACAAAAGCTACAGAATGGTTACCGGAAAAGAGTCGCAGCGGTTTCAGTTCTACTCCTTCCAAATGGGCAGCAAAAGCATGTCTGGCCGATGTGTATATGACTATGGCTGGATGGCCTTTAAAGAAAGGAACTGAATACTACGCAAAAGCAGCTCAGGAAACCAATGATATTATTGAGAAATCGGGTTTGAAACTCACTCCCAAGTATGAAGACTTGTGGAAAGAGGCTAAAAAAGAAGATGCAAATGAGCATTTGTTTGCCTTGCACCATAGCGCTAAACAAAAAACAGCCAGCAATTATGGCAAATCATATTATCCGAATGATTTTTATCCCAAAGCAGGTTGGGCAGATTATTATGGAGTGGAAGCTTTCTATTTAAAATATCCGGCAGGAGAACGTAAAGACTGGAATTATATGACAGAATGGCCTATTGCTAAAGATGTAGTGGTTAACTATAAGGACAGTAGAGAAAAGAATCCGGCTATCTCCAAATATTATGATTACGATGAAGGTGTACCAGGTAACAGTGCACAAGCTAATGGTATTACTTGCATCTATCGTTATGCAGACGTATTATTAATGTATGCAGAAGCCTCTACAAGAGCTACAAATTCTGTAAATGCACTGGCTGCTAAATGCCTAAAAGATGTACAAGAGCGCGCCAAATCAGCAGTTATTACCAATACTACTGATCCTACAACTTTTGAAAAAGCAGTATTTGATGAAAACGGCTGGGAGTTCTTCGCAGAAATGAGACGTTGGTTTGATCTCGTTCGCCTTGAAAAAGTTTCAGAAGTTCGTTCTACCGCATGGACAAACTCTATATATAAGGCAAACAACCATTATTATTTGCCAATTGCTGAAGAGCAGATTCGGTTGACTGGTTGGACAAATAATGCAGGCTATTAATAACGATACATAACTTCTAACCTTATTATCAAATAATTAAATAGACCTTAATCAATTTAATTTATGTGTGAGGGGAGGGGCCGTGAGGTTCCTCTCTTTTTTATGTTATGGATTATAATCTCACCTTTTTTGAACAAATTTATCCCCACTATCTGAATTATTAGCGCTTCCTTAGCACATTCTAATTTAATACCTATGAAAGCAAAATTACTTTTTATCGTCTTTATTGAATTATGTTCTTTAAACACAATCTTAGCACAAGCAAACACAAATAACCAGTCATTTCATGGACTGCAGTTCACAAAACTACCCGTTATCTGGGATGAAGGCATTCCTTTGGGAAACGGTATCATGGGTAGCCTCATCTGGGAAAAGGATGGTAAGTTAAGACTGGCTTTAGACCGTGCAGATCTTTGGGATCTACGTCCTGTCAAAGAGTTTGAGTCTCCTTCCTATTCCTATCAGTTCGTCTGCGATGAGATTATACAACGGAAAGATGTATCCAAAGTACGTGCACTGATAGATGATCGCAGCCGGAAAGATTGTGCACCGACAAAGATACCGGTTGGAGCCATTGAAATCCCCATTTCACAACTAGGGATAGTCAAAAGTGTGGAATTGGATGTACACACAGCTGTCTGTACCATCGTATGGGAATGCGGTACTGTCGGTAAATTCTTCACCGGCGCGATGGATAAAACAGGGCACTTTCGTTTCGAGAATCTACCCGCAATGCTCTCTATCGAATTACAAACACCTCGGTTTGAAGAAGACGGAACAAGCATACAAAAGGTCAGCGCACCACGTACACACCCTCTCACCCGCTTGGGATACAAAAACGGGAAAATAGCACACCATAAAAATAGCATTGTTTATCGTCAAAAAGCATACGGCAAAGTAGCCTACGAAGTGGCGGTAGAATGGAATACTCCTACTCCAAACGCCTTGGAAGGCAGTTATTGTATCACTACCCAAGGCACTTGGTATAGCGAATCCATACAGGCAGCAGATTTTATTAAGAATCATGCCAAAGACTTCAATACTTCATTAGCCGAGCATATTGACTGGTGGAAAACGTATTGGGTAAAAAGCGCAATCCATCTTCCGGACTCCATTCTGGAAAACCAATGGTATTTGGAGATGTACAAGTTTGGTGCCGCCTCACGCAAGAATGCCCCTCCTATCTGTCTGCAAGCTGTATGGACTGCTGACAACGGGCAAACGCCACCCTGGCGTGGAGACTTCCACAATGACCTGAATACCCAACTTAGCTATTGGCCGGGCTACAGTTCCAATCACCTGGAAGAATCAAGTGTCTTCACCGACTGGTTATGGAAAATAAAAAGTAACGGAGAAGAATTCACGCGCCGGTTTTTCGGAGTAGAGGGACTAAACATCCCTTGTATAGCAACCTTAGAAGGCAGAGCTATTGGCGGCTGGAGTCCTTATTCCCATCAACCAACCACCAGCGGATGGCTTGCCCAGCATTTCTATCTGCAATGGAAGTATAACGCAGATGATGATTTCCTGAAGAATCAAGCATATCCCTGGGTAAAAGAAGTGGCACGCTACTTCAGCAATGTATCCGTAAAAGACGCGAAAGGTATGCGTAAGCTTCCCCTTTCTTCTTCACCGGAAATCAACGATAACGAGTTGGATGCATGGTTCCAAAAAACAACGAACTATGACCTTGCCAATATACGGCTAACTTACACAGCAGCCGCAGAGATGGCAGATACCTTAGGCTTAATAGAAGATGCCGATCTTTGGCGCAAACAGTTGGAAGAATGGCCGGATTTTGCAAAAGATAGTACCGGATTAACGATTGCTCCGGATTACCCACTCACCGTATCTCACCGCCACCTCTCCCACATGCTGGCATTCCACCCGTTCGGTCTGCTGGATGTATCGCAGGGAAATGAGGCCGAACGCCTTATAAAACGTTCCATACATCACATGGAGGAACTTGGAAATGAGCTTTGGATCGGATACACCTATACTTGGCTGGCAAATATGAAAGCTCGCATTTTTGACGGTGATGCCGTAGCACGCAATCTGCATATCTTTATCAAAGCATTCTGTTCTCCCAATAGTTTCCACCTTAATGGTGACCAACTACAGAAAGGATATACTAATTTCACCTATCGTCCCTTCACCTTGGAAGGAAACTTTGCATACGCCTCTGCCGTACAAGAAATGTTGCTACAGAGCCACACAGGAATTATACGTATCTTCCCCGCTATTCCCGAAAGCTGGAATGAAGCTTCTTTCCGGGATTTAAGAGCCATGGGGGCTTTCCTTGTCAGTGCTGATTATAAGAACGGGAAAGTAGATAAAGTAACAGTTCGTTCTGAAAAGGGAGGTAAATTGCGCATACTAAACCCCTTCACCAATAAGGTGGAGGAGCGAAACACCAAATCCGGAGAGCTTATTGAATGGAAATAACATGAGTTGGAACTAATAGACATGCATCTAACACACCTATCTATCATGCCATAGTATATTTATAATCAATCAAATAACGTCTATAGCGTGATAGCATAACAGATGATTTATCAAAAAAACTTTTATAGATAAAGTTTGATCCTCTTTCTTTTTTATCATACTTTTGTAATTAAATGATTGCAAGCTATGATAAAATACACATTGACCTTACTTCTACTCATTTACCCCTGTCTGATACGTCCCCAAAGTATATCCATTTCGGATATTCCAACCCTGAAACAACTACCCGTCAGCGCCATACATCGTGTATTCAGAGATAGCGAAGGTTATGTGTGGTATGGAACTGTCAACGGACTATGCCGTGACGATGGCTACAACATTCAGGTATTCCGATCAGACATCAAGACTCCACGCATACTGAAAGATGACCTGATAGAATGCATTGCCGAGGATAAAGAAGGTAAAATTTGGTTTGGTACGGACAAGGGGGCCTATATCCTTAACAAAGCAGACTACAACATTGTAGCACTTGATACCAACAAACTACAAGACAAAAAAATTATGAGTATATACTCTACCAGCGACGGCTATATGTGGGTAGGAACCTACGGCAAGCTATGCAAATACAATTCTGATGGAAAGCTGATTAAAGAATATCCCATCAATAACAGCAAAGGACCAACAACCATATCCGGTTTCTGCGAAAGCCGGAAGAAAGAGATTATCATCTCCATTTGGGATGAAGGAATCTTTCACCTTGACAAACAGAAAGACATCTTTATACCCTATACTCGCAAAAAGATACTACCCACCCTAATCATACAAGACCTAGAGCACGACTACTTCTGGCTTGCCACTTGGAAGTACGGTATCGTACGCTTCGATCCGTCAGCCCCCGAAGAGTCTATGTGCCAATTCAATGATTTGCCCTTAAACTCACTTGGGCAGGAAGATGGCCTGATACTCCACATTACCCAAGACAGCAAGCTAGGCTACTTATGGGCTACTACGGGACGCGATCTCATTGCCTTCGACCCACAACCTGACGGAAAACTGAAACAAGTCAACCTCCCTGCCGGCCTCCTACCTACCAACCACATGTTAGTCGAAATCCTGAAAGGAGAAGATTGTTTATGGGTATCTGCCTTCGATCGCCATAGCTTCATCATCCATCTGTCTGAGAATATCATTCAGAATTATGCCCTACCCTCTATAAACGACCGTACCCAATATAATCCCGCTATTATGACCCTTTGTGACGATGGTGACGACGGTATTATGTGGATGATGCAAGAACGAACCGGGCTTTTGCTATATAACCTCAAGACCGATGATATAAACATCTATACTGATTTTTCAGAGCTTGCATCATTATCCTTGAGCGCAGGACGGGAAATGACTCGTGCACACACCCATAAAGGTATATGGTTGGCGCCTGACATCAGCCGCAAAGTCTTCGGACTGAATCGCCAAGGCATGAAAATGTCTCTTGTGGAAAGTGTGTTGTTAGAAGAGTACCTGCCCTCTACTTCCTTCGTCAGCAAATTACTAGAAGATAACACTGGAAACTTATGGATAGGCAGCAGTACAGGCCTCTGCATCTACGACATAAAAACAAAAAAGATCAAGTACAACAACCAGACCTTGGGACATGTTAGCAGTATAGCCGAAAGCCGGGAAGGCACGATATGGATTTGTACAAAGGACCAAGGACTCTTTCAAATGAGCCGTGACGGCAAGCCGCAACTGATGCAGCCCGGCTACAGTTTTTCCTCCATTTCCATAGCCCCGGACGGTCTACTTTGGCTGGGCACTTACGATGGCGGTGTTTACTCTTATGACCCTAACGAAAAGAAGTTGACTAGTTACAACGAAGTGTGCGGCATGAATGGTAACCAAGTCAACCAAATTGCAACCGATGTATTCAATCATATATGGATTGGCACCAATCAGAAGTTGATAGAGTTTAATCCACGCAACAACTCCTTCCGTACTTATCTCACCACAGACGGCACTATGCTCCTGAAACGCTTCCTACCCACCGCAATCTGCATGGGTATAGACGGAAACATCTACTTTGGCGGCATACCGGGTATTTGTATGGTAACTCCTTCCAACGGATTGGACCGGAAAGCCAGTAATGTACAGACAAAAATCACTGACATCAAGCTATTCAGTACTTCCATTATCTTCAATGACAAGAAGGCGGAAAATTCTTTCAACCACATCCAACTGAATCCCGAAGACCAGAATTTGGAAATCTGCTTCTCCTCACTCAACCACCGATATGCTTCTAAGATACGATACGCCTATCGTCTGAAAGGTATTGATATAGACTGGGTATATGTAGAAGGAGGAAAGAACTCCGCTTTTTACAACCATCTGAGTAAAGGCAACTACATCTTCCAGGTAAAAGCCACTGATGAAAACGGCGTATGGAGTAATGAGATAACGGAGCTGACTATTGAGCGCCTACCCGCCTTCTACGAAACATGGTGGGCTTATCTATTTTATCTGTTGATGATACTTGGTTTCTCAATCTATGCATTTCGTTTCTACCTGAAGCGTGTGGAACGCAAAAATAACGAAATCTGGGCCGATAGCAAGGAGATGATGAAAATGCGTACCTATCTGGATAGCGAAGTAAACCTTGCAGAACCGGAGTTCCAGCAATTGGACAAACTCTTTTTAGAGAAAGCCGTAAAAGCGGTAGAAGACAACCTGACGCAACCCAACTATGATGTCAATGCCCTGGCGAGTGCCATGAACATGTCACGCTCTACACTCACTCGCAAACTTAAAACAATAACCAACCGTACCCCGCTCGATTTTATCCGGAACATCAAGATGAAGCACGCCCGCCACATGCTCGAAGACAAGAACAAGAATATCACTGAAGTTGCCGCCACATTAGGATATTTCAACCGCAAGTACTTCACTGCCTGTTTCAAAGAGGAGTTTGGAATGACGCCCAGTGAATATCAAAAAACCGTCTCACATTAAACACTGATAATCTGCAAGTTACATATAGCTCATTGGATGTATATATGCAGCGCCTTGGATATATACTTCCAGCGAGCTGGATATATACTTCCAACCGACTGGATATATACTTGCAACAAACTCAATATATATATAGCCGAAGTGGCGCAGATATTCGCCCCACACACGACCTACAAATTCGTCAAATAAGGGTAATAAATACACCAAATATACACCACAACCATTTCTACCCCCTATTAGATTCATTTCCCCCCTCTGTTTACATACTTAATTTAATTCATTTGCGAAAACCTTTTGCAAAGAACGGCACACTGTGTCCAAATGCAATAAGTGTATGTTTAACCCTTAATTTAATACGAGTATGAAACACATGTTTTTGTTGCTTACCTTGCTAAGCATTTCATTAACAGCCCTCGCCCAGCAAAAAGTTACGGGCCGGGTAAAAGACACATTCGGAGAACCTGTAATAGGTGCCAGTATTGTAGTCAAGGCGAACAAAACAATCGGTACTATTACTGACTTCGACGGTAAATTTAGCCTTGAAGTTCCTGCAAAGAGTACATTAGTAATCTCTTACATCGGATACATTACTCAAGAGCTAACTCTAACCGATAAGAAGCCCCTTGACATCATTCTGAAAGAAGACACTGAGATGCTGGACGAAGTCGTAGTTATTGGCTACGGTACGCAACGCAAAGGGGACGTAACCAGTTCTGTAGCGAGCGTCAAAGCAGATAACTTCGTGAAAGGTGCCGTAAAAGATATAGGTCAACTGATTCAAGGAAAAGTAGCCGGACTGGCCATTACAAACCCTAACGGCGACCCTACAGGAAGCACTCAGATCAGACTTCGTGGTACCAGTACCATCGGTGGTGCCAATACAGCTCCGCTGGTATTGATTGACGGTATTCCAGGCGAACTCAATACCGTAGCTCCGGAAGATGTGGAAAGCGTAGACGTGCTCAAGGATGGTTCGGCAGCCGCCATTTACGGTACCCGTGGTACGAACGGTGTAATCCTTATCACCACCAAGCAAGCCAAAGGTACTGACATCAATCAAGTAGAATATAACGGTTACATCAGTACCTCTCTCATCTCAAAGAAACTGGAAATGCTCAACGCCGATGAATTCCGTGCTCTCTATCCCGATCAGGATCATGGTGCAGATACCGACTGGTTAAAAGAGATCAGCCGTACTCCCTTCAGTCACGTACACAACCTCTCGCTGATGGGTGGTAATTCGAAGACTAACTATGTTGCCAATCTGAACTACGCTTCCCGCCAGGGTATCATGAAGAAATCGGACTTCGAGAGCTTCCAGGGACGTGTAGAAGTAACACATCGTATGTTCGACGATAAGTTGAAACTGATGTTCGGTATTTTCGGCAAGAAGAATCAAATAGAATCTACCACCAATGGTGGCAGTTTCCGTGGCTGGGTATACGGACAGGCTACCCGTCGTAATCCGACCGATCCCGTAAGAAACGAAGATGGCAGCTGGAGCGAGAACGTAAGCAAGTTTGAGTACGAAAACCCGCTTGCACTTCTTTACGAAGCCGAAGGTAATGTAAAGAACACCCAAATGCGCTACAATGGAAACGTTATCTACAATCCTATCAAAGACCTTACTCTTTCAGGCGTATTCTCCTACACACGGAATAATATGAACCGTGGTTATGGTGAGACATTGAATCATATCTCGGCTTTACGCGATGGTTTGGCAGGATGGTCGTCGGTAGGCGCATCGACTTATATGGAGAAATTAATGGAACTCACCGCACAGTATAATAAGGAGATCAACGAGCACAAATTCAGCATCCTTGCCGGTTACAGCTACAACGAAACAGACTTTGAGGAAATGTGGATCGACAATTACGGTTTCCAAGACGACTACTTCGGTGGATGGCACAACATTGGCATCGGTTCGGCAGCAAAAGATGGCAAAGCCGGACTTGGTTCTAAAAAGACGGTGACTAACCTGATCGGTTTCTTCGGCCGTGCCACTTACTCATTCAAGAATCGTTATCTGTTGATGGCAGCGTTGCGTTACGAAGGTGCCAGCCAGTTATGGGGCACAGACAATGCATGGGGTCTCTTCCCTTCCGTCTCAGTGGGATGGAGAATAACCGAAGAGAACTTTATGAAAAACCAGAAGTTGTTCAACGACTTGAAGCTCCGTGTAGGATATGGTGTGACGGGATCGCAACCCAAAAATCCTTTCATGGGTATTGCCATGCTGAAGTATGGTTCATACGCTTTTGCCAATGGCAGTTGGGTACAGACCATCGTTCCGGCATCTAACGCCAACCCCGATTTGAAATGGGAAGAGAAGAAAGAAACTAATATAGGTTTGGATTGGGCTTCATGGGGCGGTCGTCTGTCTGGTTCTATCGACTACTACAGCCGCGACATCGATGGACTTATTTATGAATACAGTGTGCCTACTCCTCCCAACTTGTACAACAAGACAATGGCTAACGGTGGTACCATGCGCAACCGTGGTGTGGAAGTGTTGGTAACCGTTATACCGGTTCAGAATAAGAACTTTGAGTGGAGTACAACCGGAACATTCTCTACCAACTCCAACAAGCTGGTTAGTTTGTCGGGCAGTGTATTCAAGTCCGATTACGACTACTTCAACACCGGTACAGTAGAATACTCGGGTCAGGTATCTGATTCCCATCGTGTACAAGTGGGCGAAAGTATTGGTAACTTCTACGGTTTCAAGGTAATCGATGTAGACGATGAAGGACGCTGGATTTACGAAGACCGCAACGGCAATCCCGTAAACTATAAAGATTTCACCCATGCACCGGAGGACAAACACGTCATTGGTAATGGTCTGCCCAAGTGGTATGCAGGCTGGAACAATAGCATACGTTACAAGAACTTCGACCTCAACATCACGATGCGTGGTGCATTCGGCTTCGAAATTATCAACGGTGGACGCATGAACTACGAGAATGTGAAAAACAGCCGCTACGAAAACCGTCTGAAGTCAGTAAACGACCTCGTATTCGGCAAACATACTCTCAGTGCCGAAGTAGAGCCGGAATACAACAGTTACTACGTTGAAAAGGGCGATTATTGGAAGATTGATAACATCACACTGGGATATACCTTCGGCCAGTTAGGCAAATATATCAAGTCGTTCCGTCTGTACGGTTCGATACTCAATGCGTTGACTCTTACCGGCTATAAAGGCATCGATCCCGAAGTATCGACTGATGGTCTGACACCGGGATACGATACTCGCGATAGATACCCAAGCGTACGCTCATTTACATTCGGTGTGAACGTGAAATTTTAACTACTAAAAGACATAAGGATATGAAAACTATAACCAAAATATTCTCCATAGGAGCCATCGCCGTTGTAACACTGGTTAACACAGCTTGCACCGGTTTATTACACGATAGTTACGGTCAGGTAGTTTCAAAGGACTATGAACCAAAGACCGAAGAAGACATCAGTTATCTGGTGAATGCCGCTTACATCCCCTGGCGTGAAACGTTGTTGCAATGGAACGGGGTAGTCCGTTCACAGGAACTATGCGCCGATCAAGATGTGTTGCCCGCCCGTGACGGTATAGGCTGGGTGGACGGTTATATCTACAAGCGTTGGCACCAGCATGTATGGACCAGCGAAGACGATGAAGTGATTCAAGGCTGGGAACGCACCTACAACGGAGTAAATACCTGTAACCGTCTCCTATCACAGATAGAAGACAATGTAATTCAGGTAGAAGGAGATACGAAAGAGAAACTCATAGCCGAATTGAAAGTGCTACGTGCCTCTTACTATTATATTCTGATAGACTTATACGGCAATGTACCCATCGTGACCGACTTTAAAGACAGTTCCCTGCCTAAGCAATCTTCCCGTAAGGATGTGTACGACTTCATAGTAAAGGAAATCTCCGACAACATAAGTATGCTTTCCGATACTCCGCGGGGCTATTACTACGGTCGCTTTAACCAATGGGCAGCACACACACTGCTTGCCAAGGTGTACCTCAATGCCGAAGTATGGTCAGGCACAGCCCAGTGGCAAGAGTGCATCAACCAGTGCAACAAAGTGATAGAATATGCCGAGAAGTCCGGTGAATATGCTCTTGAGAATAATCAGAAGGACATCTTCATCACCAAAAATGAGAATTCCAAGGAGATTATCTTCGCCCTGCCTTTCGACGAAATCTATGTGACAGGCTGGAACGACTTCGACTTCCACATGTACACCCTTGCACCTGAGAATCAGGACACTTATCAACTCACTGCCCGCCCTTGGGGAGGCGTTTGTGCCGTTCCGCAGTTCATCGAGTCCTTCGATCCGGACGACTCGCGCATGAAGACCAACTACATTCAGGGACAACAATATACCTCTTCCGGCGAGGTATTGAAACGAAGCATTGACGGCAAACCGTTGATTTATTCTGTAAGCGTACCTTCCATCGACCAGTCGGACGTGGACGACGGTTTGCGTTGGGGCAAATTCGAGTATGCTATCGGCAGCACCAACCGTTTGAGCAATGACTGGCCACTATTGCGCTATGCCGATGTACTGATGATGAAAGCAGAGTCGCTGATGCGCCTCGGTCAGCCGGGAGCGGGTGCGTTGGTATCGCAAGTACGTGCACGTGCATTCAAGGATAATCCTACAAAGGCACAAGTATCAGATGATGCATTGACCAAGGGCAGCGTGTACGACTACGGTCGTCGCGATACCTACAAGACAGTTCACGATGGTGGTGCCAATATCCAATACGGGCGCTTCATGGATGAGTTGGGTTGGGAATTCTGCCAGGAAGGACGTCGTCGCCAGGATATGATTCGCTTCGGAACGTTCACCACGTTGTCGTGGTTCTCGCACGATAAGAGTGATGCGAATAAGAATCTGTATCCTATTCCGAACAAAGCCATGCTCACAAATAGCAATTTGAAGCAAAACACTGGTTATTAACGGAATACATACACACAAATTATCTATTTGTCAAACACTTGTGTCTGACGTGATAAACTCCAGTGTTTCCCGCGATAGACACAAGTGTTCAACATGATAGACACAAGTGTCTAACGCGAGAGACACCAGTGTCTGACAAACGTAACAATATTAGCAGTATGAATATAGCAAAGATACTATCCATTTCACTCTTCTTGTCTGCCACAACATCCCTACATTCCCAGTCTGTACCAAAAGCAGAGAGTTTCCCCGTCAGCAGTGTGCGTCTCACGGCAAGTCCATTCAAGCATGCCGAAGACCTTGACATCTGCTATCTGATGGCACTCAACCCTGATCGCCTTCTGGCTCCTTACCTTAAAGAAGCGGGGCTTACCCCCAAAGCCGACAATTATACCAATTGGGAGAATACCGGACTAGACGGGCACATCGGCGGCCATTACCTATCCGCCCTCTCCTACATGTATGCCGCTACAAGCAATCAAGAGATAAAGCATCGTCTGGACTACATGCTAAATGAACTGAAAGCTTGTCAGGATGCAGCCGGCGACGGTTACCTCTGTGGCGTACCCGGAGGACGAAGCATGTGGAATGATATTGCCAAAGGGAATATACAAGCAGGAGGCTTCAGCCTGAATAACAAATGGGTACCCTTGTATAATATTCATAAGATATATGCAGGATTGCGTGACGCCTATCTGCAAACCGGCAACCCGGATGCCCGCACCATGCTGGTGAAGCTGACCGACTGGATGCTTCATCTCACCGCCGGACTGAACGACCAGCAAATGCAAGACATGCTACGTAGCGAACACGGCGGATTGAATGAAGTCTTTGCCGACGTAGCCGCCATCACCGGTGACAAACGTTACCTGCAACTGGCACACCGTTTCTCACATCAACAAATACTGCAACCCTTACTGAAACAGGAAGACAAACTAACCGGCCTGCACGCCAACACGCAAATTCCTAAAGTAATAGGTTTCAAACGCATTGCCGATGTAGAAGGCAACCCTGAATGGAATAAAGCAGCCGATTACTTCTGGCAAGAGGTTGTAAACCACCGCAGCATCAGCATCGGTGGCAACAGTGTACGCGAGCACTTCCACCCTGCCGACGACTTCAGTAGCATGCTCAAAAGCGAACAGGGACCGGAAACGTGCAATACCTATAACATGCTTCGACTCACTGCCATGCTCTATCAAAGCAGTGCCGATGCCTCTTATATGGATTATTACGAACGTGCACTCTATAACCATATTCTTTCCACACAAGACCCCGTTCAAGGTGGCTTTGTGTACTTCACTCCCATGCGCTCCGGACACTACCGGGTGTATTCTCAACCGCAAACCAGTTTCTGGTGTTGCGTAGGTTCGGGTATGGAAAACCATGCCCGCTACGGTGAGATGATTTATGCACATAAGGACGATAATCTATATGTAAATCTCTTCATCCCCTCTCTTTTGCAATGGGGTGATAAACAGATAGAACAAAAGACCACCTTCCCCGATGAAGAAGGTACCACCGTAGTTGTATCTCCACATAAGAATGGAAGCACATTTGCCCTAAACTTCCGCCTGCCCGCATGGACCGATCGCAAAGCAGTCCGCTTATCAGTGAACGGACAAACTCAGGCCATAGAAATATCCAACGGCTATATCTGCCTGCGCCGTGCCTGGAACAAAGAGGATGTCGTGAAACTGGAACTTCCGATGCATCTGCAAGCCGTTTCTCTGCCGGACAACTCCGATAATTATTCCATCTTATACGGTCCTATTGTCCTAGCTTCCCGCTTAGGAAGGCAAGAGCAAACCGGTTTGTTTGCCGATGATAGCCGTGGAGGTCACATTGCCGCCGGACAACGGCTTCCCTTGCAAGATATGCCGGTCATAGTGGGTAGCAAGGAAAATATTCTATCCCATCTTCATAAAGTAGATGGCAAAAACCTGACCTTTACACTGACCGGTGTCTACCCCAATCAGTATGAAAGCATGATGTTAGAGCCTTTCTTCCGATTGCACGAATGTCGTTACATGGTGTATTGGCCTGTACTCTCCAGTCAAGAAGTAAAGAAAATGGCCGAAAAACTGGCGCATGAGGAACAAGCACGCATCGCCTTAGATGCCATTACAGCCGACTACGTAGTTTGTGGCGAACAGCAGCCCGAAAGTGACCACTTTATCCAGTCGGCAAGTTCCTTTACGGGTACCGACGATGATAAGCATTGGCGAAAAGCAGGAAATGGCAATGGCTGGTTCAGTTACCGCATGAAGACAAACGGGAAAAAGATCGCTAAAGTACAGATTGCTTTCAAAGCAGCACAAGGCAACGAGGCTCGCGTTTGGATTAACGGCAAAGAAGCAGGAATATTAAAAGCCGAACTTGCCAACGAATTTACAACGCAAACGCTGGATATTCCCCAAGTAGCTCTTGCCGAAACAATGGAAGTAAAAGTTAGTACAGGCAGTTCGAAAGAGACGCCTGCTGTTTATGAAATAAGATTGATTCATTAAATAAGGTCTCACCCCTGCCCCTGACTTTTGAAGGGAGCAGGGAGTGAGGCTCTATTTATTTCTTCTCCGTACTTTCGAAATGACGTTGTTGTTGCTCTATCTTTTTCATTTCGTCGATACGCTCTTGTTCTTCCCGGGCAGCACGTTCCAATTCGTTCAAGTCCACTTCACCGATATCTCCTTTACCAAATACTTCTGTCTTCTTCAGGACAGGTAGTTGCTTGTAGAGGAAGCTGCGCTCTGCGGGTAAGGTATTTATCTCGATTACGGCCTCAGGGTGAAACTGGATGCCAGGATGCAGCAGACGGGCTTTCACACGAATCGTACCGGGCTTGGTACTGGTACGGATCAACGCCGGAGCAGTACCCCAACGGCTAACACGAGGATTGGCTTCAATCTCTCTACCCCCTACTATTTCACCCTCACCTTCTACTTCGAAGATAATGGTTTCCTGCGAAAGGCGCTTTACATATCCGTCCTTATCGGCAATAGAAGCGATTACAGTAACGATATCCGAACCGTTGGCGCGAAGCGGCAGACCGGAATCTACGGCCAGTATCAATTGTTCGTTGCGTTTGGAAGGCATGTTCTTGGCACGAGCCATGACTTTACCATCCAGGAAGCCTTCAGCTACGATGCTGCACTGTTCAGGTTTTCCGGCACGGTGCAGGGCACGAACATCTACAAAGTTATAAGCATCTTTAAAGATGATGGGCGGATGACGGATGCCCTTTTCTTCCAATACCGGGGCTTGCACCAATGTATCTTTCTCATTAACGATGATACGCACACTGTCACAATTGGAATAAACCACAATATCTTCGGTAGAGAAAGGAGTCATGGCATTGGCTATATATACCATCGGACCGCTATCGGCCTGCTTTAACTGCAAACGCGGGTCACGCTGGCTCATCATCATGTAATAAGAGTACTTGGGCTGACGGAACATATCCATCACTCCACCCCAGAACGGATCGGGATGATAACCACGTTGATGGTCGAAAGAGTGCCACAACGTACCGCCGACATGACCACGTGGAGACTTATAGAATTGGTCTACTGTGAGCGAACCTCCATAATCTTTGCGTGCATAGTGTTGTGCCTGGCGTATCTGAGGCGCTTCGCCCCACTCACGAGCTACACGGCTATAAGAGTTGTGGGAGTTCCAGTCGTCCACACAGTCGCCGTACTCACGGGTGAAACAGGACTTGCCTAATTTCTGATAGTAGTCTTCATTCTTGGGAGCGGTATAGATAACATCGTACTCAGCGGCACCTTTGCTTTTGTCGTCGATAGCAGCATAACAGCCGGGATAAGGATATTCTTCGTGGGTGGCTTGATAAGCATTGTGTGCAAATGATTCAGGGAAAGCGGTTTCATTCAAGACAGGCTCCCACAGCAGAACGGAAGGATGGTTGCGGTCGCGGCGCACCATATTACGAATGTCGGAGATAATCCGTTGTTCGAAGATAGGATCGGAATTCCAGAATTGCCAGCCGGGAGTGGGGACTATCATAAACATACCCAGTTCATCGCAAGCATCCATAAAGGCAGGGTCTTGCGGATAATGTGCCGAGCGGATGATACGGAAACCCGCATCGCGCAGCTTTTTCACGTCCAGCCAATGCAGGTTATTGGGTACGGCATTGCCAATGTAGGCATAGTCCTGGTGACGGTTTACACCCATCAGCTTGTCTTCGAAGGGTTTGCCGTTGATATAAAGCCCGTCAGCACCTCGGAATTCGATACTACGGATGCCGATACGAGAGATTACGGCATCGCAGAGTTTACCATTCTTATAAACCGAAGTCTTAAGCTGATACAAGTTCGGAGTATCGGGATGCCACAAAGCCGGATTCTTTACTGAGAGTTGCTGGGAAAGATCACCATTAGCACCTGCCGCTAATGAAAGGCTTTTCTTGTTACCGGCTACTTGTTTACCTGTATAGTCTATCAAAGTATTTTCTATTATCAGGTTACAGGCAGTCTTTCCATCATTTACAATATGAGTCTTTACGTTAACCTTGGCTTTCTGTTCCGAGACATCTTCAAAGCTGGCGAATACACCACCACTCGCAACACAACCGGCTGCATTGGCATCACTTACATGCACTTCGTCGGTACTGATAAAGTAACAGTCGCGATAGATGCCGCCAAAGACACAAAGGTCCATGATATACTGTTTATTTCCGGGAGGGTAAGAAGGATCATCGCTATTGTCGGCACAAACAGCTACCGTTACTTCATCGCCTGCACGTACACCAGCCGCAGTCAGGTCGATGTTGACGGGAAGGTAGCCACCGAAGTGTTCTTTTACTTTCTTGCCATTAATATAGAAGCTGCTCTTGCCCATAATGGCTTCGAAGTGGAGAGACAGACGCTTGCCTTTGTATTTGGCATCCACAGTGAAGTGTTTGGTGTACCAAGCAGGACCCTGATAATTACGGGAACCACTTGCTTCGGACGGCACAAGCTGCACGGTATGAGGAAGGTTGACCAACTCCCAGTTGCTATCATTCAGTTGCAACGGGTCACTCTTTCCTGATACGTCACCACGATGGAAGCGCCATCCCGGATTGAAGTCCTGTACTTCACGAGCAGAGTTAGGCACGGAATAAAAGCCGGCAGCAGAGAAGCGCTCTTGTGCCTGAACCACACACCAACTTGCTAAAAAGGTAATAAGTAATAAAAGGTTTCTCATATAAATATAGTATAGGTATAAATAAATCAGTTTGATACACGTACCACACCCGGCTTGCCGCATAGCATTCCTTGCGGCATGGGTATGCTTATTTCTTTATCATTGAACACTAGCTTGATTTCTTTCAGACTGGCATTCATACAGGCATCAGTTACAGAGACAATATACTCAGCACCCTCCTGCTTTATCATTACCGCACAAGGAGCAGAAGCCGATAATGATATACCATCTATTTGAAGACCTGCATTTCCGGGATAAAATAGAGCCTGCACTACTTTTTCGTCAGCAGAGCGTATAGCTTGCACCAAAGTATCATTGCGCAAAACATGGAATGGCAGTTCATCGGCAAGTAGTCCATTTCCTGTATAGACCACATAACCATAAGTATCATTCACCGGATGTTGTCCGTGGTTTGCCCATAAACGGAGGATTTTAGCTTCAGCAGGCAGATTCTCTTTCTTTTCATTTACTTTATTGCGCTTTGCCCAATCCGTAGGACGAGTTTCGCAGGTTACAAAAGCTTCGCGAGTATATTCGGGAAGTATCCGGTATGCAAATTTGCCGTTCTGTACCAGCCATACGGGAGCACCATCCAAGGATAAGAGAGAGTGTATGCCCGAAATCAGATTCTCTTTTTTCCCCCTTTTCATCGTAAAAACATCATCAGTCCAAGCGGTCTGATCAATGGTAGTACGGATATCCCCTTCCTGTTCGGGACGCATGTTTGTAACTCCTGCTCCCAATGCTACCATATAATCTCCTAAAATGAAATAGGATTTATATGCCTTGAAGCCATAAAGAACTTCATTCAATCCGCCGCTATTTCCTTTGTCATTCACACCTTCCTTACTTGAGGCATTCATTTTCTCAAAGATATATCCGGCAACAGCATCTCCACCCCCATCCGTAGTACCAGCAGCAAAGTTATATTTGCTGCAATAGCCGCGCCAGTTCTCAACGGGAGTCAGTTTATACATACCTTCGCGTGCCGTAACACCGGGAGATGCCGTAACGTCCCAGCCTCCCATAATTCGGAAATACTCGTCACCACTACGTTGGAACAGGGTCATTCCATCCGTAGGATAGAAATTATATGCATCGGCAAAGCTGGCTGCACTCTCCAAACCGTCGCAACGGACAGAAGCCATATTAATGGTAATGTGATAGTCGGGGGTCTTCTTTATCAAGTCGTCATTATTGAAAAACCAACGGGTTCCGTAGTAGACACCCGGAGCATAAGCATCCATTAAAATTCGGTTTCCCTTTGCCTCTTGTTGTAATTGCAAGAGTTCTTTCTGCTCTTCGGGAGTGAAGGAATCTATCCAGTTTTCCACGATATTATCCAGCATTCCGGCATAAGGGATGGGAAGTTCCGTAGGATTATAGACATACGAACCACGATCCAGACAAGGAAGGCGATAGCCATTATAATAATACCATGCACCTCCGCGCAAGAAGTTGAGAAGAGCTTCCACGTTGTCGCGGTTCAGGTTCTTTGCCCAAGGCGAACCTTTCAGCATATTCAACACTTTGAGAGCATTGGAAGTTCCGTCAATGGGATAGCCCCAAATAAGGCATTGCTTGCCATGTCCCCAGCCTGCCCCATCGGCAGTAAAGCCTTCGGTCCAGAAAGCATCGTTATAGGTAGTTTGAGAAGTCATGCTGATACCCCGCTGACATACTTCCGCCAGCAAGTCTATCATCGGGATAGAACGGTACATGGCAGCTACCGGTAACAATGAACGATAAGCCAACGCATTGCCGCCCACCCACCATACATGGTTTCGGAAACGAGGTATGGAAACTACATTATCGTCCGTTTCATCGTGCCTCAAGGGTTGCGTCCATGCTTGCAAACCGATAGTTTTCAGCATATCGGAGGCTTTTCTCAGTAAAGCACTTCCTTTTCCGTTTTCAGCCAAGTCCATTTGTTTCAGATAGCAGAAATAGGTATTGACTGCTGCCGTAGGCATAGCAAAACAAGAGGCATGAAAGCGCGGACCGTCGTTCGGTCTTCCTGCTTCGATACTGCCATAATGCAGAATGGCTTTTAATACTTTATCCGAGAGGGCTTGCTTTTCTGTTATCTCCCCTTTGCGGTAAGCATCGGCTATCTTCCAGATACGACTGAAAGCGTCTGCCAGGAATACGCCGATTTCTGCTTGTGGGTTGGAATAAGGTTTCTGAAAGCCGTTATCTCTTCGGAACTCCGCTTCCCTCTCTTTCAGACCGGAGAAGATACCTTCAGCATCGAGTTGTGCCAGGCACTCTTGTGCACTCAGTTTTGTGTCCAACGAATGATAACGGTAAGGGTTCTCTGTGAATGAAGTGCGGAAGGCATCTATTGCTTTTTCTTTCTCCGCATCGTTTGAACGGCGGGCTTCATTATAATAACGATGGTAATTGTCGAAAGCCAGTTTCGTTTCTTTCTCTTGTGGAAAAGCCGTGATGGCTATACAAAGACTGAAAATGGTTAGAATAAGGTTTCTATGCATGCGTTTTTTATTAAATTGTGTAATTCCATAATTATACAGAGCAAATATAGGGAAAGGCAGAGAGATAGAACACCATTAATCATTCAAAAATAGTGATGTTTTCGTACGTATCAATCAGGAGGGTGTATCAGGTAAAAGAAGATTGACTACCTTTGTTTTTACAAAACAACCCAGCAATATTATCCTTAAACAAATATCACCCTTATGAAAAAATGTAGCTTACTCCTTCTCTTTATTGCCTTCATCTGCATGTCGGCATTTGCACAAAAAATAGAGAATCTGGTAGAACTAAAGCAAAAATCAGAAAACCCGTTGTTCCATCATTTAGGCAAGGCATTTCGTACTCCTGCTTTTGAGTCCAAAGGCTACTGGGTGTGGGGCAGTTCGGTTGTGAAAGGCGAAGACGGGAAGTACCATATGTTTGTCTCCCGTTTCCCGAAATCGCTGCCGTTCCATCCCGGATGGATGATAGCTTCGGAGATAGTTCATGCCGTGAGCGATGTGCCGCAAGGTCCTTACAAATTCAGTGATGTTGCCCTCCCGGCACGTGGTGCGCAATATTGGGATGGTCGCTCTACACACAATCCACGGATATTGAAGCAAAATGGCAAGTACTACCTTATCTATATGGGTTCCACCCATCCCTTTGGCGAACCGACCTACGAACAACTAACGCTGGATAGTCCCTGGTGTATTGTAGGACGATCCAACAAGCGCATAGGATTGGCAGTTGCCGATTCTCCTTATGGTCCTTGGAAGCGGTTGGACGAACCTATCTTGAAAACCAAACCGGATACATTCTATAGCTTCCTTACTTCAAATCCTTCTCCCATTATACAGGAAGACGGTTCTGTAATGATGATCTTCAAGGGACGCAGATACAAAGGCAACGACGGATATTCGGACATGAGCCTCGGAATGGCAACTGCTCCGAGTATTGAAGGCCCTTACCGGGTGCTGAACAACAACCAGCCCATCTTTCAGGTAGACGGTCAGGGTGAAGCTGAAGACCCCTTCTTGTGGAAAGACAAGGATGGTTATCATGCCATCTTCAAAGACCATGTATCCAAATTTACCGGCGAACGTGGCGGCGGTGTGATGGCACACTCCAAAGACGGCATCAGTTGGACAGTAGATAAAGACCCAAAAGCTTACTCTCTCACCGTGGAATACGTTGATGGCAAGATAGAGAAACAAGGCCAACTGGAACGTCCTTTCATCTTCTTCGAGAATGGAAAGCCTGCTTATATCTTCTTTGCCACGATGGACGGCCCCGGAGGATTTGAAAATGCATCTCATTCCTGGAATATGGTGATACCAATCGTAGCCGACAAGAAATAAAATCTGTATCTTTGCAGCCATGAACGAGAACATATTACCCATTCAGTTTGCTCCGCTGCAAGGCTATACCGATGCCGTCTATCGCCGGGCACATGCGCGCATCTTTGGCGGCATCGAGACTTATTACTCTCCTTTTGTACGCATTGAACATGGAGAAATCCGCCGGAGGGATATTCGGGATATCGGTCCTGAAAACAATACGGGACTGCTTCTGATACCGCAGCTCATTGCACCCGAATTGGGAAAGTTAGAGCAAATAATGACCCTTTTCATCGAGAAAGGCTATCAAGATGTGGATATTAATCTGGGCTGTCCTTTCCCCGTTCTCGCCAAACGGCACAATGGTTCGGGCATGTTGCCCTATCCCGAAGAGGTGAAAACTTTACTGACGAATGCCATTGAAAAGCATCCCGACATCCAGTTCTCCGTAAAGCTACGTCTGGGTTGGGATAATCCGGAAGAGTGCCTTGCCTTACTACCGCTATTCAATGAACTTCCGTTGACGCACATTATTCTGCATCCCCGCCTGGGCAGCCAGCAATATAAAGGTGAGGTTGATTTAAACAACTTCGAAGCTTTCTATAATCAATGCAACAAACCTCTGCTTTATAATGGAGATTTACATACGCTGGAAGATATTCAGTCCATTACCACACGCTTCCCGAAACTGGCCGGTCTTGTGATAGGCCGCGGTCTGCTTGCCAACCCTGCTTTAGCTTTGGAATACCAGCAAGGAAAGTCGCTTTCTACCGATGAAATGGCAAAGAAAGTGGGGCAACTGCATGCAGAGGTATTCAGCAGTTACCAGGAACAACTGCAAGGCGGCGAACTGCAAATACTGATGAAAATGAAAAGCTTCTGGGAATATCTGTTGCCGGACGGAGACCGGAAGGCAAGAAAGACTATACACAAGACAACAAAGCTTGCCAATTATCAGGCGGCTGTAAGCAACTTGCTGGGGGCATATTAAAACATCTTATCCCAATATCTCGTTTATAAGTGTACAATATATCAGACATCAGTGCCTAGGATATCAGACAGAAGATGACGCCTGACATCCTAAGCACTAATATTTCATTTCCTAGTATTACTTGCCCGGAACCAGATGTACATCGGGTCGCGTCTGGAGAACATGATGCAGCTTCATCCATTCGTTCAGAATATCACGATGCTGCAACAGGATGTCGCTGTATTTCTTCTCGATGGCAAGATTGCGCATCTCTCCACGGTCGTTCTCCATGTCATAGAGTTGTTCGCGATAGAGTCCTTTATCATAAAGTACATACTTATAGCGAGTTGTGCGAAGTGCCCATCCACGGGCTATTCCTTTATCAAACATTGTCTCCGTTACAACAAATGGCTGGTGTTGTTCTTCGGGATTTGCCTTCTCTGCCAGCTGTTTGAAAGACACACCGTGTTGTCCCATTACAAGAGGGATACCTGCCCAATCACATACAGACGCAAAGAAATCAACGCCGGCATTTATCAGTTGCGGTAATTCCTTTCCGGCATTCTTCTTCCCAGGCAAGGTTACGATCAGAGGCACATTCGTCACTTCTTCATACAAAGCCGACTTCTGGTTCCACTGATGTGCTCCCACTCCATCACCGTGATCGCTGGCGAAGATTATCACTGTATTCTTCCATAGATTTTGCCGGTCAATGGCATCGACAATCTTGCCTATCTCGGCATCTACTTGTTCGACTAGACGGTAATAAGCATTACGATACCGACGCCAGTTATCCGGAGTATAGTTGCGGGTAGGATAAGCCATATAATTCAGGCTTTGCTCGTAACCGATTACATCAGCATCGTATGGATTACGAGAGAAATTAGGAGGCAACCCCGGCCACTCGTCCTGTGGAACTTCTCCCTGATTACCATACGGAAGATTCTGACTACGTGCATACTCGCAGATATTATGCGGATTGTCGAAACCTGCTACCAGAAAGAAGGGGGTTGTATGCTTCTTTTCCAGAAAACGGACACAGGCTTCGGCCAGTCCGTTGTCATCGTGCGGATGAAGTACGGAGAAGCCGAACTCCCCTTGTGGCATAGATGCAGTATGTGCATGCCATTTACCGGCATAAGCACATTCATATCCGGCTTTCTGCATCAGTGTACCCAAGGTACGTGTACGAACAGAGTCGGGTATTGGTGTTCCATTCTTGGCAAGACCCAACTCATGGGACATATATCCCGTGAACATGGATGACCTGGAAGGGCCGCTCAACGGTGCAGAACAATAAGCATTTCTAAACAATATTCCCGACTGTGCCAAACGGTCCATATTGGGAGTATTTACATCAGTATTACCTATGCAACTCATAGCCGAAGCTGTCTGCTGGTCGGTAAGGATATATAGGATATTGGGTAACTCCCCGGCAACTGCCAACGAGGAAGTTACAATACCACTACTGCATAAAAGGATATTCTTAAAATTCATCTTCACAGAATACTGTTTTACTTCATCAATTCCACATCAAAGCTTGCCGCATCACGGCAAGTAAATCGAAGCACCGTCTGCTGCTTATCCACAGAGACCACTTTGCAGTAAGGTGTCTCGGCAACTTTCCACTCTCCTCTCAACGTAAGGGTTACGGGGATCTCACCACTCTCGTTGTCGATCCAAGGGCGGGAGTAGATACTACGCTCGATGCGTTTTCCATCTTTATCGAAAGCCTCATCACTGGGTCCACGATACAAAGCCAAATCAGGTTGAGAGACTGTAAGCAGAAGTTTGTCTGCATTCTCGCGTATCATCACGAGGCAGGAAGTATCAGCTTTCTGCAACAAGCCGTCAGTCGGAAGTACCTGCGGAGTTTCAAACAAGACGTATGAAGTCAGGTTATCCGTGAGAGAGCGAACGATATGGGCGTTGCGGTCTTGCTGAAGGACCTTATAACTAGGCTTTTGGGCGAAAGCTTTCAGAGATACAGCATCAGTGTGTGGTAATACGGCATATTCGTATGAAGCACCTTTCGGAGCTTTGCCATGTTGCAATACCAATGACACCCAATCACCGGAAGTCGGTTCGGTACTACGTTCGCCTACGGTTACCTGTGGGAAGTTCTTTTCATACTTCGCATTAAGCATAGAAGTTTTGGAGAGGCAGTAACCTACACCGTTAGGATCGATATAGGTTTGACCATCACTTTGATAAGTATCCCAATACTGATGCTTTTCGGGAGAAGTGGCAGCCAGTTGGAATACGGTGGTTTCGGTAGGATATTCCGAATTCGTGTTCTCGATATCAGTGCCCAAGCAAACAATAGTGCCATCGAAAAAGTGATAGGACTTGCGTGCACGGTGTGAACCATTATATTTATCATGTTCGTGCAGTTTCATACCGAAGTTACCATTCAGACGTGCTTGCGACAGACCGCCGGCAAAAGTTTCATCAGAATATAGCATCTCTTCCATACCGGAGAAAGTATCCACATTAAGCACCCGTGCGCGTAGTTGGTCGAAAGGCAAATGGATAGCGGTAGTACCGGGGAAACGGTTCCAGTCGAATCCGGCTTCTTGCCAGCCACTGGTAGCTAAAGTAACCATTTCATCGGGTTTTCCAGTAAGTATCTCCATACTGCCGTGGGCAAGATAACGACCGTAGAAGTTGGCTGGTAGATAGTGCTCGGCTGCCCATAGATAACGGGAATGTCCGCGAACTACAGCTGCCCAGTTGTCACGACGTTGTACAGATACACAGCCATACCCCAATGCAAGATTTCCTTGAGGATTGCCTTCGGGACGGAAACCTTGTTCTTGCAGCTGTTTCTTTAGCTCCAGTTCTTGTTTGGTCGAAGCTTTCGGCAGATATTCGACTGCATCTTTATCTGAAGTTTCGGAATAAGACATTAGACGTAGATAAGCGGCTGCCATCTCCGGATCATATTTCTGCTTGCCATCGGGAGTTCCCGCAATGGCCATCATAGCGTATTGGATAGGTATCAACTGCCCGCCTCCATTGGGATGGCGACCGGACATGGAAAGAGACCATTGTTTGAAATTGCAATAGAAGCGCATGGCAAGAAGGACGTTCTTTACTGTTTCGTGGGCAAACTCGGAGAGTTTGAACTCAGTTCCACTCAGAAGATAAATCATGTTGGTAGCTCCATCCAGTCCGCCTACGGCATATGCCGGATAGAGATTACAATGATGGAAACAGGCACCATCTGACTTGAAGGAACCCGATAAACCCTTTGTAGGGCGGCAACCATAATCCAACCAGCGAGAGAAAGAACGCAGGTATTGCAGTTTCTCCGGGGTATCTTCCATAATCAGAATACTAGCTATGCGACCTTGTAACTTCGTATTAAAAGTATCGATGTCGATACCATTGACGGTAGGTTTAGGATATACCTCGTTGGTGATGGCATACCAGTTCAGGGTGCGCTCGGCTTCGTCCAACTTACCCGCATCGCGCAACACGTCTTTCATCAGGAAATAAGATACAAAAAGACCGCGCATGCTATATCCGTAATGGTGAATATTTCCCCAACAACTGCCGTAAGCTATACCTTGATCCGTAGCATTATCGTACATAGCAAGGAATTTCTGTTTCAGTTCTTCTTTCAGAGTGGCATCCTGCGTATTCTTATAGGCAGTAGCAATACGTTTCATCAGGTTGAAATAGTCGCTGATCTCCACTCCTTGCTTAGTGAACATATCTTTATCCCAATCGGGTATCATGCGCTCGTATGCCTCTGACTGGCGTACAAAATGGATGGGAAGACCGGTCACCTTTCCATCCTTATAGGTAATCTTATAAAATTCATACTTCTTTCGAATAGATTCCATTTCTTTAACCGAGAGTTCAGAAGGAGTATAGAGCATATCCTGAAAGCGCTTTTCCATGATCCGTATATCCTGCTTTTGTGCTTCGGATATGGGTGTCAAGGCAATATCCGGCTTCCACAACGAATGATCATAGATAACCAGCCAGTGGTTGGTAGTACCTTTGTTTACGAAAGGTACTTGCAAGTCAGGAGTCTGCTGGCGTGCATCGACTTTACTGGCCGTAATCAGATGGTCAATAAACAGTTTACCTTTTACATCAGGAGCAACGACACGGATTTCATTCATTCCTTCTTCCGGAGTGCCTTGCATATCGCGTTCATAACACACCCAAGCTCCACGCCAACCGGTAAAGTTTATACCAAAAGGAAATGATGTGCATTTCTTGCCGTTTTTCAGGAACTCAAATTCAATCGTTTTCTCCTGTGCCTGTTCGTTATATACCCATACGATGAATGCGGAAAGATAAGTATCCTTTCCGGTAGGATCTTTCGGTTCGAACTTCAGGTCTTTCTTTATGGAGAGAACGGATTTCGGTTTGAAAGTCCAACTCAAGCAATGTTCACCGTCTCTATAATGTTCATTGCTGACTGCCAGTTGCGAACCGGTTGCCGTGATAAATGCCGGCACCTTGCTTTCTTCGAAGGAGAGTAAGCGCTCGTTCTTTACGATTTGCGCTTTTCCACTTGTTGGTAATAACATCCAAAGGAGTACTGCCACTCCTATTTTCCATTTACTGAATTGCATCATCTCTTCTTATTTAAGGTTCTATATTATTTACTTGAAAATCGGTAAAGAGCACATGGTTCTGCCATAGACGAAGGGCGAAGTATCCATCGCCTTTACCGTTTTCTACCGATTGACGGAAAAGTTCTTCACCATCCATGCAGTAAGTAGTTACCCCATTTACCATACGGATTTTTATTTCATACCAGTGGTTGGGTTTCAACAGATGGGCAGCATCCTCGTATTCTTTCAAAATAGGTTTAATCTTTGCATCGTCCACACCGTAATACTCTCCATGATATTCACGGAAGCGGGTGGTCTTGTTTTCGTTGCCGCCATAGCCAACGTAGTATAAATTCAGTGTATTGTAATTCTTAAAGTCGCCGTTGCGCCATTTGCTGCGGGCAAAGAAGTCATTGGGATATTGAGGATCAGCGGCACCCCAAAAGCAGTTCAAATCACTGAGACGGTCGCACTTTCCGTCCTCTACAACCACCTTTACACGGTAGGTGATTTCGTAATTGCCGGTCAAGCGTTCTTTATACCAGAGGGACAGTCCATCAGGAGAAACAATGTCCATCGTATCGCCCATGCAGGTGATTTGTACCTCGCCGGAGGAATCTTCCGACACCCAATCCGAGAGTTTGCAGGATGCATCCGAATCCGGCAGTAAGAAAATTTGTGTAAGAAGTCCTATCAACAGAATTTGTAGTCGCATATTTCAAGGTATTAGTAATTCCAACAAAATTAGCACACTACAAAGAAACCCCTCTTTTGGAAAAAGGAGGAACATAAATCGTACAGAAGAAGAGCAAAATAGTGTAAATGCGTTACATCCTAAACAGCTATACTCATCTTCGTTTTTTCCGGCACCGGGGAAGGGGTTGTTCCTCGGTGTCGAGCAAGGGGTTTCCCGGTGTCGAACCCCTCCTTACTCGGTGTCGGAGAAACACCCTATTCAGGAGGTACTCTGACGGGGGATACCCATCAGAAAGAGAACTTGATTAAATTTAAACAAGAATAAAGCCTCACCCCATTATGGGTATTGCTCTTGAAAAGTTTTGTTTTCTTCCTGCACCATCTGAATGGTTTCTTTCAGTTCGCTGATGGGCAAATCGAAGTTATACCAATCGTTGTAACAATCAGTGACAAACCATTTGTCCCCGATCAAGTCAAAAACAACACGAAGTAGCGGTTCGGACTCTTCATAGCCGGCTTCGAACTCTTTGTGAGTTGGTTCGTTGACACTAAAAAGAGAAATGTAAACTCCTCCCTCATCTTCTGTAGTACGTCCTTCTTTCAAGGTTTCTTCGTCCAGCAAAGGCCACTTTTCGCGGGTGAACGGGAAATTTTGCTCCGTCTCGCCATCATCTTTCAATAAAGTAATGGGAGTCTTCAACGGAAACTTGATACGGGAATACTGGAATGAAGCACTGGTAGTAAATTTATGGAGGAATGAATTAAAATCCTCCTCGGCAGCCTGACTACTAAAAGTAGTGAGCATCAGCGCCGTAAACAGACAAAAGACTAAGTGAATTGCCTTCATATACATGCATTATTTTACAGCGCGCAAAGATACGATATCTTCCTAATATACAAAACATTTAGCGGAAATTATGAGGAGTTTTCAAGTACTCATATCCAAAACGACAACGGAGGCAATCTTTCTTGTCACAGTACTCCTTTTGGAGTTGCAATAAGGCCTGGGAATCGGCAGCTGTAAATACCGGTAATCCTGCACCACTCCACAAACGGGTCACATGATTATTCTCTGCTTTAAGAGCCTCCAAAAAACGGGTGGCACGCTCACACAACGCTTCATCGGCTTTGTGTAATCCGTATGCATAGAGAAAGGGAATAACTGTATTGATAATGATCAGATTCTGTGCGCTCTCTCCTACCCGCTTCTCTTGGTGAGAAGAAGCTTTTTTGAAATTGAAATGCTCTTCCCAATAGGCGGAAGTCCGGGCAGTAAGTATTTTCTTCACGGCATCCAAAGTATCCGCTTCCATGATGCGGGAGAAAAATGACTGTTTTTTATGATATAAATAAGCAAGTTGTGCTAAACGTACATGAGGAAAATTACCGGGACGAAGCCGCAGGAAACGCCATTGTTCGGTAGTCATAGGTGCACCCAGTTCAAACTTATGTTGCAAGTAACGGAATTCTTTCTGAAGTTTCAGATAATAAGCATCTGCTTCCGGAAGTTCTTCTTCCAGCAATCCGGCTTGTCCCAAGAAGAAAGCTTCAATCTGAAAAAGATTATCCCGATGTTTGTCTATCGCACGAAATGGAAGATGATTAGCCCAAGCTTCAAAAGCATCTCCATTCAGTCCGAAGCCAAAGTTACGGGCAAGGGTAATGAAAAAGACATCTTCCCAATGATTTTTACAATGCTCCAATCTCTTAGATATAACACGTGCTTTCTGCTCAAAACGCTCTACCTGCAAAGCAGATAACCAAGAGTGTACAGTGAGTTTCGGCAATGAACCGAGAATGGAATAACAAGGAGGATAAATCTCCGTTTGACGCAATTCCTCATAACGCAAACGAACAGATTCGGGACAAGAAAGAATAACTTGAGGAACCAACTCACCATTCGTGCGATAAACATCGCAGTTTGATTCACTTACCACATGCAGAATAACAGAGTCGTATGCTCTATCTCGATCATGTCCATGACGTAGCCAGTCTGATGCCTGAGTATGTATTTCTACGTTTCCTACCCAGAGTGTACCGTCTATTTTTAGTTTGGCATTAAAGAAATCGGGGCCTGCATTCTTATTTGGCAAACCGGGATCTATCACTTCGACCGACTGCCCGGAGGTAGTTCGGAGCATCTTTAAAGGGAGTATTTTATGCTTCCAAACATAATGCAGTAATTCTTCCATTGTTAACAAGAAGTTAATGTTGTGCGCAAATGTAAGAAAAAGATTACCTTTGCGACCTATAGTTTGTTGATAAACTGAATAAAAACATATAGAACCAATGAAAATCGCATTAATCGGTTACGGAAAAATGGGCAAACAAATCGAGCAGATAGCCCTTAGCCGCGGACACGAAATCGTCAGCATCATCGACGTCAACAATCAGGAAGACTTCGAATCGGCAGCTTTCAAAAGTGCCGACGTTGCCATAGAGTTCACTAATCCCATGGTAGCATACAACAACTACATGAAAGCTTTCAATGCCGGAGTGAAACTCGTTTCAGGCAGTACGGGCTGGATGGCGGAACACGGTGAAGAAGTGAAAAGACTTTGTACCGAAGGTGGCAAAACATTGTTTTGGGCTTCTAACTTCAGCCTTGGAGTAAGCATTTTCTCGGCTGTAAATAAATACCTCGCAAAGATAATGAACCAATTTCCCGCATACGATGTAACCATGAGCGAAACGCACCACATCCACAAACTGGATGCTCCGAGCGGTACAGCTATCACACTTGCCGAAGATATTCTGGAGAACCTCGACCGTAAAGACAAATGGGTGGAAGGGACTTTTCAAGCACCGGACAGATCGCTTTCGGGTTCCAATCAATGTGCGGCAAACGAACTGCCTATCGACTCCATCCGTGAAGGTGAAGTTCCGGGCATTCATAGCATCCGCTACGATTCCGAAGCCGACAGTATTACGATCACCCATGATGCCAAGAACCGTAGTGGTTTTGCTCTAGGTGCTGTTCTTGCTGCAGAATATACAGCCGCACATGAGGGATATTTAGGAATGCAGGACTTGTTTCCCTTTTTAACCCCTCGGACCCCCTAAAGGGGGAGGGGAATACTATGCCTTATATAAACTAAAAAATAAGATCTTTAACTATCCCCCTCCCCCTTTAGGGGGTCCGGGGGGTTAACAATGTACATTATATGAGAAAAGCAACACGTGCCCAATGGATTAAGTTTGTAATTGTCTCCTTACTCTATCTCGCATTCCTTTTTTGGGTAAAAAGTTGGTGGGGATTGATTGTGCTTCCTTTCATCTTCGACATTTATATCAGTAAGAAAATACCTTGGGGCTTCTGGAAAAAATCTAAGAACCCTGCCGTCCGTGGTGTCATGAGTTGGGTAGACGCCATTGTTTTTGCTTTGGTGGCTGTTTACTTCGTGAACATCTACATATTCCAGAATTACCAGATACCCTCTTCTTCTTTGGAGAAATCTTTGCTGGTAGGCGATTTCCTCTATGTAAGCAAAATGAGTTATGGCCCGCGAGTACCGAATACACCGCTTTCCATGCCGTTGGCACAACATACGTTACCTATTCTGAATTCCAAATCGTACATTGAATGGCCTCAATGGGAGTACAAACGTGTACCGGGCTTCGGAAAAGTGAAGTTAAACGATATCGTTGTGTTCAACTTCCCTGCGGGTGATACAGTAGCTACCAACTATCAGCAGACTGACTTCTACAGTCTTGCATACGAAGCCGGCCAACGTGTTTATCCGAATAAAGTGAGCATGGATAGCCTGACGCGTGAACAACAACGTACTGTTTACGACCTGTATTACAATGCCGGGCGCAACATGCTCCTCACCAACCCACAGATGTACGGTGAGATTGTAGTACGTCCCGTAGACCGTCGGGAGAATTATGTGAAACGTTGTGTAGGTTTGCCGGGTGATACATTGCAAATCAAAGGGGGACAAGTTTATATTGATGGCAAAGCCATTGAGAACCCCCAAGAGATGCAGTTCAACTACTTCGTACAAACTACCGGACCATATATACCGGAAGAGATGTTCCGCGAACTAGGCATCAGCAATGAAGATCAGACTTTGATGACCAGTGACCTGAATTGGGAAGAAGGATTAATGGAAATGGGATTGGATCGTCGCGATGCCCAAGGCAAACTAACTCCTGTTTACCATCTGCCTCTCACTAAAAAGATGTATGAAACGCTTTCAGGAAACAAGAAACTTATCAGCCGTATCGTAGTAGAGCCGGGAGAATTTTCCGGTCCTCTTTATCCGCTGAACCTTTATACCAAATGGGACCGCAACAACTACGGACCTATCTGGATTCCTGCCAAGGGAGCCACTATCCAGTTAACTCCTGATAATCTGCCTATCTACGAACGCTGCATCGTAGCATACGAAGGCAACAAGCTTGAACGGAAGCCCGACGGCATTTATATCAATGGCAAGAAGACCGATTCTTATACCTTCAAAATGGACTATTACTGGATGATGGGAGACAATCGCGATAAGTCCGCCGACTCTCGTTACTGGGGCTTCGTACCCGAAGACCATGTAGTAGGTAAACCTATCGTTGTTTGGTTATCACTAGACAAAGACCGTGGCTGGTTTGATGGTAAGATTCGTTGGAACCGAATCTTTAAGTGGGTAGATAATATAAAATGAAAGCTTGGAAGGTAACAGGCGCGGCTATTGGGGTAGTACTCATTGTAGTATTACTTCGGAGTTGTGTGGCAACTTCCTACTCGATACCTTCTTCAGGAATGGAGAACTCAATCTATTGTGGCGAACGTATTCTTGTAAACAAATGGAGTTACGGACTACGTTTGCCATTTATTAATTTATGGGGGTATCACCGATGGGCAGACAGTCCCGTACAAAAAGAAGATATCTTTGTTTTCAACAATCCTGCTAACTTTTCAGAACGCACCATAGACAAACGGGAAGTTTTCATTAGCCGATGCATCGGTATACCCGGAGACACCTTATTAATTGATTCTCTTTTCTCCGTTGTTCCTTCAGAGAAGAATGCTCCTGACCAAAAGTTTCTTTATACCTATCCAAGAGCGAAAGAATGCCAGCTGGACTCATTGTTATCCATTCTCTCTATAAAGCCTAATAGACTTCTAGGGCAAGATTCGGTAAAGAATGTTCGCAGTTTCAGCCGATACGAGTATTACTTGCTGGAACAGGCTTTAAATAATAACTGCTGGATTGAACCGAACATAAAAGAAGATTCGATAGAAGTTTTAAAGCCTCTGATAGTACCGGGTAAGGGCAGCCCTATACGTGTATACCCTTGGAATATAACACTACTAAGAAATACCTTGGTCCTGCATGAGAAGAAACACGCTGAGATAAAGAATGATACTCTTTATATAGAAGGCAAGCCCGTGCAACATTGCTACTTCACCAAAGACTATTATTGGGTAGGGGCCAATAACTCCATCAATCTTTCCGACTCCCGCTTATTCGGTTTTGTCCCTAAGGATCATATCATAGGCAAAGCTTCAATCATTTGGTTCTCCAAAGAAAAAGGAACAAACATCTTCGACGGTTACCGGTGGAACAGGATGTGGAAGAAAGTTAAGTAAAGGTGATAAAGTAATGTAGGTGATAGAGTGAGAAAAGTGATAAGTTCTAAAAGTAATTTCAATCGTAAATAGTAAATCGTCTAATCGTAAATATATTAATGAAAACCGTTTTTCTTTCTTCCGCCTATCTGGCACCTGTAGAATATTATACCAAACTGTTGGCATACGATAAAGTGTTCATTGAGCAACACGACCATTATATGAAGCAGACATACCGCAACCGATGTACCATTGCTGCACCGGATGGTGAACTGGCACTCTCTATCCCAACCGTCAAACCTGACACTCTAAAATGCCCCATGCGAGATATTCGTATCTCCGATCACGGCAACTGGCGGCACTTGCATTGGAATGCCATTGAGTCAGCCTATAACCATACGCCTTTCTTTGAGTATTACAAGGACGATTTCCGCCCGTTCTACGAAAAGAAATATGAGTTTTTAGTTGATTTCAATGAAGAACTCTGCCGGCTTATCTGCTCGCTTGTAGACATTCAACCGGATATGGCACGAACAACAGAATACCATATAGAGTTTGCTCCGGATGAAGTGGATTTCCGTGAACGCATTCACCCTAAGAAGGACTTCACTTTGGAAGATACGGAATTCTCACCACAGCCCTATTATCAGGTATTTCAGGAGAAGCTGGGCTTTCTGCCTAATCTGAGTATTATTGATTTACTGTTTAATATGGGACCGGAAAGTTTACTGGTATTGAATAAAAGTAATATATCTCTTTAAGTTCATTATTTACCAAATGCTTGTAAGAATTCCGCTAAGTTCTGCCCTTCTTCCAACCGCAGTTTCCGTCGCAGACGGTACCGTCCTATCTCCACTCCGCGTAGAGAGAGGTTCATCAATGGCGCAATCTCTTTGGAAAGCAAATCCATTGTAATATAAGCACAAAGCTGCTTTTCTTTATTGTTGAGTTCTGGATACGCCTCCTCCAGTTTCCTGAAGAAATTGTGGTGCACAGAGTCAAAAGTATTCTGAAATGCCTGCAAGCCGTCGTCATGCTCAAGATTCGTATCAATCTTTCCAAGCAGACGGAGTGTCTTGCGACGAAGAGAGACCAAGCTATCTTCACTGATGGAATGAGAGATGCCCAGCACTTCTTTCCTTATATCCAGCAACATCTCATTTTTCCGCACGATATTCAGTGTGCTCTGCACCAATTCGGCCGACTTATGCCGTAGTTCGGCCTGCAAGTTTTCGGCCTGCAACGAATCTATCTTCTGATCCTGCAAATCCCGTTCCTGCTTGAATTCCTGCTCCCTGTGATAAAGTTCCAGTTCCTGCTGCATCAGCAGGCGCTTACGAGCGGCAGCTACACGATAATAGATATAGTAAATCAATAGGCAGGCCGTCGCTACATAAACAAGGTAACTCCACCATGTGCGATACCAGGGTGGCAAAACTTCGAAAGAAAAACTCGTAATTACGGGTTGTCGCTCATTGTCCGCTAATAATTTCACACTAAATACATACTTCCCCTCGCGCAGCCCGGTAAATTCCTTGACATTATTCTCATTATATTCACTCCACTTGCCTTCTTCATTGCCACGACTCAACTTATAGGCATACAAGGTGGCCTGTGAACGATTATAATTACCGGCACTGTACTCTATGCGGAGTGAATTACTGGAATAGGGAATTACCAAGGGTATATCGTCATAGACGTAACTACGTCCATAGACCAGAGAATCCCGCTGTCCAGTCAGATACACCTTTCTTATTTGCAGAGTAATCGGAACTTGCGGTTTACGCAGGCGGTCAATATCTATCAAAGAAAAACCTTCTTCCGTACCCACTATCACCTGGCCACGATTACAAAAGTGAACATCTTCGAAGTTCTCTATCAGTGAACCGCGCAGAAAGGTTTCGTTCAAATATCGGTGATATCCTTTGACGGAAGCATCATAGCGCAACAGTTTCAACGAACCGTTAACCACATACCAGATGTTTTGCAATGAATCTACTGTCAGGTAGGTATAAGCTGTTTTCCCGTCCATTAGTTTCTCCAGTTCGAGATGCTCTTCCAAGCTGTCGCGCAGATGATTATAACGCCATATACCATAATGAGAGGCCACCACCACCTCATTATCTATCAGTGCCGGACAAGCATCGTAGCCTGAAGGGAAATTTTTCTGATTGTAGTAACGGGCTTTGATAACTTCTTTCAAATCGGTAGAAAGCGTAAGACGGCAGACGCCATCTTCCTTGTTTGCTACCCATAAATTCGTGGCATCCTCCATCAGCATTTCCTTGCAGGAGTGGTTAAAGCCCTTCAATGTCGCTTCATATACCCACATTGTACCTTGCTTTCTAAGAAGGAACAAACTGCCGTATGTTCCTCCTATCAATATATCCGTACGTCCTGGCACTTGCACAATGCCCCATACCCCCCGAGGTTTATCTATATGCTGCACTATCCGGTTGCCTTCCATAATAAAAATGCCGTTGTCCGAACAGCAGAACAATTTGCCATCCATCTCATGAAGCGACCATACCTGACCGCTTGTACCCGGTATGAACTCCGTAGCTTCCATTCCATTAAGACGGGCAGGTACGGCTGTACTGTACAAACCTTGATTGGTGCCTAAATAAAACTTCCCTTGATAACAAAAAGAAGCATAACCTGCCCCTACTACCGCTCTACCACCATAGAGTGAAGCAAGGCGTGCATTCAGACGGATACAGTCGATACCATTATCTAAGCCAAGCCACAACTGCCCTTCCCGGTCAAAAGTCATACTCAGTACTGTTTTGTCCTGCAAGCCATTTCCGGTAGAGATGATTTCGGTTTCCCCTGTCTTCAAGTTCAGCAAACATACTCCGTTCTGTATACTACCCAGTGCCAGAAGTGAGTCTTTCAGTGCGGCACAAAAGATCTTTCCTTTCCGACAAAAATCATCGGCAGCCGTTGCGTACTTTTTTATATTGCTCCCGTCGTACAAAAACAATCCATTCTCGCGGCTCACCAGCAGAATATCATTTCCGTAAAGCAACATTCCACCTTCTTTTACCAGCGCACCCATCTCAGGAGAAGTTGCCAACAACCTGAATTCTTTCCCGTTTAACTGCATTAATCCTGCGGAAGAAACTGTATAGAACCGATTTCTTACTATCAGGGAAGACTGAATTTCCGACGGATGTTTTACTTTCTCCAACCTACCTCCCTCTAAATAGAAGAAGTTGGCGTCGGATTGAAAATAAATCCGGTCTTTATCTTCCAGAATATTCCAAATGATACCCACGTTGCTTTGTGGTGGAAGGCTATCCGAAAGACAAGTATAGTCCAGTCCTCCCAAGCGGTTGGGGGTAAAATAGCCGAATTGCCCCATTCCACCGATATAAATCCGCCCGTCATGCCCTACTTTTACGGCTCTCGTCTTCGCGTTGCGGATGGGATAAGTGTTCCACTCCACGCCGTCGAATTCCAACAAACCTTTATTATTCGCCACATACATCCAGCCATTGTCATGCTGCTGAATGCTCCAATTTTGTGTACCGGCTTTATAAATATGTCGGGTGTAGTTTGTCACAGGACGCTGCCAGCCCGCCCTCAACGGAGCACATAGCAACAGTAAGAAAAGAAAAATAAAGGAGAACTCTTTGTTCATAGTGGCTAACGTTCATGTATTTGATAAAACAAAGATAACACTTTTCTAAAATATAGCATTGATGTAATGGCAGTAAATAACAACCTAGTATACAAATTGGCACTTTGCTAAGTTTACATATAGTACTACACTAATAATCAACAAGATAAAAAACGAAAAAGAAAGTCAGAAGAAAGTCAAAACAAGCCTTTGAGAAAGTTTTGAGGTAGCTTAACACCAACATTGAATATTAAATACAGCTACTTTCGCCTCCGCTTAAACGCACTAATTTTATTAATTAATTAAATCTACGTATTATGAGAAAAGAGATTTTTTCTTGGAAGCTGATACAGCTGTTTTCTTTTTGCTGTATGCTTTTCCTCTCTGATTTAGGGGCATTCGCCCAAAACGGCATTACCGTCAAAGGTAATGTGCAAGATGCCAACAACAAAGAGCCTTTGATTGGCGTCACAATTCATGAGAAAGGAACTACCAACGGAATTATTACCGATATCGATGGTAACTTCACGCTGAAAGTTAATCCGAATGCTACCGTACAGATTTCTTATGTGGGCTACGTCACTCAGGAAATCCCAGCACAAAAGTTAAATGGAACTATTTTGATGAAAGAAGATAGTAAGACTTTGGACGAAGTAGTCGTAGTAGGTTTTGGTACGCAGAAGAAAGTAAACCTGACCGGTTCCGTAGCTACTGCCTCAGCCAAGGATCTCGAAGCACGCCCGGTGAGCAATGCCGTACAAGCCTTACAAGGTGTCATCCCCGGTTTGAATATCAGCAACAGCGGACACGGCGGTGAGCTGAATGCCACCAAGAACATCAACATCCGTGGTAATGGTACTGTGGGTAAGAACTCCAACAATGAAGATTATGCCAACGGCTCTCCGCTTATCCTGATTGACGGTATGGAAGGTGACTTAAACACAGTCAATCCGCAGGATATCGAAAGCATTTCTGTATTGAAGGACGCTGCCGCTTCTTCTATTTACGGTTCACGCGCACCGTTCGGTGTAGTACTGGTAACGACAAAAGCCGGTAAACAAGGCCGCCCCGTTATCAACTACAATAACAGTTTCCGTTTCAACTCACCCGTAAAGATGCCGGAAATGATGAACTCCTGGGAGTTCGTTAACTTTTTTGACGATGCCCAGTTCAACAAGAATAATTCTCACCTCTTTGAACAATGGCAGATAGATAATGTAAAGAACTATCTGGACGGAAAGATGGACCCCAACGACGTGGCTAAAGCACAAGCCAACGGTAAATGGGATTATGACCATACCTGGGCCAATGTAGACTGGTTGAAAGAGTACTACAAAGACGATTCTTTCGCACAAGAACACAATGCCAGTATCAGTGGAGGAACCGAGAAATTCACCTACTACATGTCCGGCAATATTCTCAGTCAAAATGGTTTCCTACGCTACGGCACAGAGCATAACAAACGCTACAATCTGACAGGAAAGATTTCTGCACAAATCACGGACTATGTGAAGCTGGACTACTCCAGCCGCTACACACGTACCGAATACGATCGACCAAGTGTATTGTGGAATGACTTCTACAATAATGTACAGCGTCGTTGCCGCCCGGTACGTCCATTATACGACCCTAACGGATATTATATGTCCGATATCAACTACATCGAAGCTTTGCAGAACGGTGGTCGCCAGAATGAAATCAGTGAAGGACTGTCACAGCAACTTCGCGTCACCGTCAGTCCCTTGAAGAACTGGAATATCATCGGAGAATTCAACTTCAAGAGTAACAACGATTGGATGCACTACGACCACAAAGTAATCTACTCGCACATGGCAAACGATCCGGAAAAGACATACGCCGCCACCATGACAGGACCGAGTGAAAACAAAGTATATGAAAAAGCTTACAAGTCGCTTTTCCTGAATCCAAACATCTACTCCAACTACAACATCACACTAGGCAAACATAACATTGCCGCTACGGCCGGTATGCAGATAGAGCAGCAAAAGTACCGTAACGTTGCCGCACAACGCGCCGACATGATTTCTCTGGACCAGCCGGTACTGGATCTGACTACCAGTAGCAAATCCTATGGCATTGAAGGTGACTTGCAGGAATGGGCAAACGTGGGCTTCTTCGGACGCGTCAACTACGACTTCGATGGACGTTATCTGGTAGAAGGCAACCTCCGCTACGACGGGTCTTCACGCTTCCGCCGCGACAACCGCTGGACGCTATCTCCCTCCTTCTCTTTAGGATGGAACATTGCCCGCGAAGCCTTTTGGGAACCTCTTGCTGACAAAATCTCAACTTTAAAGCTTCGTGCCTCTTACGGTACACTCGCTAATGCCAACATCTATAACCTCTATCCAAGCTACCAAACCCTGACGGTAACAGCTTCCAACGGTGGATGGCCTCTCAACAACGCAAAGCCCAACACAGCACAAGCACCCAAATTAGTAACCTCCAGCCTAACCTGGGAAAAGATAAAGAACACCAATATCGGTATAGATGTGGCCGCCCTCAACAACCGTCTGACAGGATCATTCGATTACTTCGTACGCAAAACCGAAGACATGATGGGTCCGGGTGTTGAACTACCTGCTACTCTAGGTACCGACGTACCCGCTACAAACAACACTGACATGAAGACTTACGGTTGGGAACTCCAGATTGGTTGGCGTGACCAGATCGGTGGTTTCAAGTATGGAGCCAGATTGAGCCTCTCCGATTCACAAAGCAAAATTCTGCGCTACGGTAACCCCACCGGAAGCCTCTCCAAATATATAGAAGGCGAGCTTATCGGAAATATCTATGGATACACCACTATCGGCATAGCCAAAACAGATGAGGAAATGCAACAACACCTCGCTTCCTTACCCAAAGGCGGACAAGACGCACTGGGCAATCAGTGGGCAGCCGGCGACATCATGTATGCCGACCTCAACGGTGACGGCAAGATAAACAACGGTAGCTACACCATTGGCGATATGGGTGACATGAAGAAGATAGGTAACGACACTCCACGCTTCATGACCGGTATCAATCTAGACGCCTCTTACAAAGGATGGGATTTGCAAATGTTCTGGCAAGGCGTACTGAAGCGTGACTGGTGGGCAGGTGACACGAACATGTCTTTTTGGGGTGTAACGGACGGTGAATGGTGGTCCACTTCTTTCAAAGATCACCTCGATTACTTCCGTACCTCGGACCATCCGCTTGGCGAAAACCTGAATGCCTACTATCCGCGTCCTATCTTCAACACGAAGAACAACAAATGCCAGACCCGCTACTTACAGAGCGCTGCTTATATGCGTCTAAAGAATATCCAAGTAGGTTATACCTTCCCCAAAGTATGGGTCAACAAGATTATGTTGCAAAACCTGCGTGTATTTGTCTCCGGCGAAAACCTGCTGACTATTACCAGCCTCAGCGACACAATGGACCCCGAAACTTGCGGAGCGGGCTGGCAAAGCAACTCCCAAGCCAACGGGACCGTATATCCGCTCTCCAAGACCATATCGTTCGGTTTAAGTGTAAACTTCTAAATAATAAATCAGAATATGAAAACAATGATATACAAGAATATAATAAAAAGCCTGCTGATAGGATGTACCCTGCTGGCAGCAACCGGTTGTGACGACTATTTAGACATCACCCCTCCCTCCAATGTATCCCCTGAAGGATACTTGATAGAAGAAAATCAACTGGCAGCCTATACCATCAAATATTATACGGATAATTTCCCTTCATTGAACAATCTGTATGGCGCAGATATGGCTACAGACAATGCTACCACACGCAGCAGCGAGAACCGCTTCCTCATCGGCGAATGGAAAGTTGGTGCAAGTGGCGGAGATTGGGACTTCAAACGTATCTATGAGATGAACTACTTCATCAACAATGCCGAGAAGAACCTGGAAGCGGGTATCATCAAGGGTGATGCCACCAACATCAAGCATTATATCGGTGAAGGTTACTTCATCCGTGCTTATCAATATTTCTACCGATTGCGCAAATTGGGTGACTTCCCCATTATAAAAGAAGTACTACCCGATAATCAGGAAGTGTTGACCGAAGCCTCTCAACGTCGTCCACGCAACGAAGTGGCACGCTTCATCCTCCAAGACCTTGACCAAGCCATCGCCTACCTGACTAACAACCCTGACGGCGGTAAGGCTCGTATCACCCGGAATGCAGCGCTTGTACTGAAGGCTCGTGTAGCCCTATTCGAAGCCACTTGGGAAAAGTATCATGCCGGTACAGCCCTTGTACCCAACGGTGCCGGATGGCCGGGAGCGGAAAAGGATTACAACAAAGGTTACCAATTCCCCAGCGGAAGTGCTGAGAAAGAAGTGGAATTCTTCCTCGACCAAGCCATCAATGCCTCCCAGCAAGTGGCTGATGCCGTAAAGTTGACACCCAACAGTAGTTCCATTCAGCAAAGTGCCAGTGAACCTGCCAACGATTACTATGATATGTTTGCCAGTCAGAATCCCGAAGGATACTCTGAAGTATTGATGTATCGCCCCTATAATCGTGACTTAAGCATAGGTACAGACTATAATCATCATATCTATTATGGTTATGCCCGTGGTTATACGCACCAAATGGAACAGTCTTTCCTTATGAAGAACGGGCTACCCGTATATGCAACAGGAAGCGGCTATGCAGGTGACGACTATATCGGTGATACCAAGACCGACAGGGATGACCGCTGGCGTCTCTTCATGAAAGCACCGGGTGAAGTGAAGACATTTATCAATAGTCCTTCTCCTGAATACTTCTCCAAGACTCCGGAGATTTACTCGAATGATGTGAAATACTCCACCGCTACCGGTTATCTAATAGGTAAAGGCTACTCCCACGACTTAAAAGATCAGGACTTAAATAAGGATCAAACTGCCGCCATCATGTTCCGTGCAGCCGAAGCCTACCTTACCTATATAGAAGCTTACTACGAGAAAAACCACAAACTGGATGCCAACGCAGACAAATACTGGCGCGCCCTCCGCACTCGTGCAGGTATTGATCCTGACTATAACAAGACTATTGCCGCTACCAATATGGAGAAAGAAGCTCTCTATGACTGGGGTACTTACTCTGCCGGCAAGTTGCTTACGGATAAGACTCTGTTCAACATCCGTCGCGAACGCCGTGACGAGTTTGTAGGCGAAGGTTATCGCTACGACGACCTCCTTCGCTGGCGAGCTATGGATCAACTGAATGGTTTCCAAATAGAAGGTATCAAGTTATGGGGTCCCATGAAGGAAGATTACAAGGCAGCCGGATTGGATAGTAAACTTATCTATGGCAAAGGTGACAAAGAAAATACTATCTCTTCACCGGAACTAAGTGTGTATCTACGTCCTTATCAAGTCACTACAACCGGACTTTATTATAAAGGACTCTTCTTTTGCCAGGCACATTATTTGTCACCAATTGCCCAAAGCCACTTCCTCATTACTTCTTCGGATGGCGAGGCGGTAAGCACATCCCCCATTTATCAAAATCCGGGATGGCCGATCAAAGCAAATGAAGCCGCCGAAAGATAAATTATATTTCATATATTGTAAAATATAAAGTTTTATGATTGCTTAAAAGAGTGGGAAGTATATCCGCTTCCTGCTCTTTACTTTAGCAATAACAGCAGATATTCACTCTGCACACTGAGATATTCAATTAGGTATAAAGTTTTTATTCAAATAGCAAGAAAGTACTAATGTAGTTAAAAACAGTTATACAGAAAACATTGATGTATGCCGACAGCATTAACTGTTACCCTATATTTTTAACTTTGCCTTGCATTAATCAAATTATGACCCTTATCACCATGAAAAGACAAACACACACCAACAAGCACCAGACAAGTATATGGACAGTGCTCACTACGTTTTTTCTGTTTTTTTCGTCCTTCGCTACGGCCCAGCGCGAAACCCATAGTATCAACGACAGTTGGAAATTCCTGAAAGGCGAATGTACCGCCGCCTCAGACAGCGCCTTCAATGACAGCAAATGGACCTCCATCCATCTGCCTCATACCTGGAATACCGACTCCTACACAGAAAAAGACTATTATCGCGGAACAGCTTGGTATCGCAGACAAATCACCCTGCCGCAAAGCTGGAAAGAGAAACAAATCTTTCTGAGGTTGGATGCTGCCAGCAAAGCCGCTACGATTTACATCAATGGCAAGAATATCGGCGAGCACGCCGGTGGATATACTGCCTGCACATTTAATATTACCTCCTTCCTTACCTCAGATAAGCCTAACACACTCGCTATTCGTGTAGACAATGCCCGCCAGGATATCCCCCCTATTTCCGGAGACTTTACTTTCTTCGGTGGCATTTACCGGGATGTATGGCTTACAGCAGTACCCACCCAGCATTTCAACCTGACAAACCTCGGTTCGGATGGTATTTTTATCAGTACCCCACAAGTATCAGAGGAGCAAGCCACTATATCCATTCGTGGTGAAATAAAGAACGAGGCACGTGGAAAGGCTACCCTCGAACTAATACACTCCATTTACAAACCGGATGGCACCCTACTGCAAACTCAAAAGAAAAGCCTGCAACTGAAACCGGGGGAAACATACGCCTTTCACAATGAAACATCTCCTATACTCCAACCGCAATTGTGGACACCGGAAACTCCGAGTCTCTACCGGGTGGAGACTACTCTGCAAGACAAGAAAACAAAAGCCATTCTGGATCAAAGCAACCACCACACAGGCTTTCGTTGGTTCCGCTTTGATGGCAAGTCAGGTTTCTTCCTGAACGGTAAACCCTATAAATTGCACGGCATCTGCCGTCACCAAGACCAAAAGCCTATCGGTGTAGCCTTGACGGACGAAATGCACCGCCGGGATATGAAACTGATGAAAGAGATGGGTGCCAACTTCATCCGCATCTCCCACTACCCGCAAGACGATGCTTTATTGGAAATGTGCGACAAACTCGGCATGCTGGCATGGGAAGAAATTCCCATCATCGACATTGTACCCGAAACATCGGGCTATGGAGATAATTGCGAACGTAACCTGCGGGAGATGATTCGCCAACATTATAACCATCCATCCATCATTGCGTGGGGATATATGAATGAGATACTACTCGTCACCCAACGCACTTATAAAACCGAAGCAGAACTTAAACCTGCCATTGAGCGTACGTTGGAGCTTGCACGCAGACTGGAGAATGTATTGAAAGAAGAAGATACTACCCGTGTTAGTACGATGGCATTCCACGGTAGCAATAGTTACAACCAGACCGGAATCAGTAAGATTACTGATATTGTAGGATGGAATTTATATCAAGGATGGTATGGTGGTGACCTCACCGGATTTGAGAAATTCTTAGAGGAACAACACCGCGACTACCCCACTCATCCGATGATTGTCAGCGAATACGGTGCAGGTTCCGACAAACGATTGCATTCGCTCACTCCCCATGCCTTTGATTTCAGTATTGAATACCAGCAGAAGTACCTGGAACACTACCTGCCCGTAATAGAAGAGACTCCTTACATCTGTGGTGGTACGCATTGGAACTTTATTGATTTCGGCTCTGCTTTACGCGATGAGTCTATGCCTCGCATCAATAATAAAGGGCTTGTCTATGCTGATCGTACACCTAAAGATGTGTACTATTACTATCAGGCAGCTTGGCGCAAAGACATCCCGGTTCTACACATTGCCAGTCGTGACTGGACATACCGTAGCGGTATACAAAAAGGGAATGCTCCAGTAGTACTTCCCGTCAAAGTATACTCGAATCTTCGTGAAGTAGAGCTATTTATAGATGGAAACTCATTGGGTAAGAAGAGGGTTGAAAACTATACCGCGACCTTCGAAGTTCCATTCAGTAGCAAAGAACCGTTCCTATTCGCACAAGGAGAATATCAAAAGAAGGCTTTCTGCGCACAAGAGGACTTTCAAGGGACATGGGTACAAGATGGCTTGAAAGTACACTTCACTCCTATTCCAGCCCACTTGGATGCAGTGAATCTGAAAGATCTGGAACTTGCCATAAACGTAGGCAGTGAATGTTTCTTCACTTCCGACGAAAGCGGATTGACCTGGCTTCCCGACCAGCCTTATACCACAGGTAGTTGGGGCTATATCGGCGGAAAAGAACAAGATACCAAGACCGAAATCCATAACACTGCCGATGGCCCGCTGTTCCAAACCCTTCGCAATGATATAGAAGGATATCGCTTCGATGTCCCCAAAGGGGTGTACGAGATAGAGCTACTCTTTACAGATATATTTCGCCAGAATGCCACAGCAGCCTACTTACTGGATCGTAACGGACAACAAGAGAATCGGGAAAATGCTTTCAGCATCTCGGTAAACGGAAAGGTGCTTGAAGAATCGATCTCTCCTTGCAAAGAAAGCAGCTACTTCCATGCCTTGCGGAAGAAATACTATATCACAAACGAACAGGATTATCTGGATATCCGCTTCCACGCTGCAAGCGGAACATGCTTCCTGAACGGTATAAAACTCCGGAATATTTACTAACTAATAATACAAAAGCCATGAAACTGAAAGTAGTACAATGGACACTTGCCTTGTTGCTCCTGACACCTTGCACACAAGCGCAATCCATTTGGAACCCAACACATCTCGCAAACGTAAAACAATCCATTCACGAACCCTTTTATGCTACTGCCTACGAAGGACTGAAGGCGGAAGCCGACAAACTGCTGGATGTCCAGCCTCTTTCCGTCATGATGAAAGAGAAGACCCCGGCTAGCGGTGACAAGCACGACTATATGAGTCAAGCCCGCTACTACTGGCCCGATCCTTCGAAACCCGACGGACTGCCTTACATCAGTCGTGATGGAGAATCGAACCCCGAACTGAACAAACTGGATCGTAACCGCTTGGGAGCAACCGCCAACCGTGTCACCACCCTTGCCCTGGCATGGTACTTCAGCGGAGAAGAGAAGTATGCCCAAAAAGCTACGGAGCTTATCCGTACATGGTTCTTCAACAAAGACACACGCATGAATCCCAATTTGGAATATGCCCAGATGATACCCGGTCACAATGGTGGTAAAGGCAGATGCTACGGTGTACTGGATAGCTATTCTTTTGTAGAAATGCTGGATGCAGTAAAGCTTTTGGAAACATCCAAGTCCTTCACCACCAAAGATGCCAAGGAACTGAAAGCATGGTTCGGCAAGTTACTGAACTGGATACTGACCAGTCCCCAAGGACAGGAGGAATCCCGACAAGCCAATAACCACAGCACCGCCTACGATGCACAGGTGATAGCTATCGCCCTCTACACAGGCAACCTGAAAGTAGCCCGCGAAGTAATAAACTCGGTACCCGCCAAGCGTATCTTCACTCAGATTGAACCGGACGGCAGCCAGCCACAAGAGTTGCGTCGTACCCTTGCCTTCGGATATTCGCAATATAACCTGACACATCTGCTCGACATCTTCTGTATGGCACAGAAGATAGATCTCAAGATTGACGATGCTACCTCCGCCGACGGTCGTAACTTCTATAAAGCAATGGACTTCCTCGCCGCCTATGTAGGGAAAGATGTAAAAGACTGGCCCTACCAACAAATCAGCGAATGGGATTACAAGCAGCAAGAGTTCTGCAAAGACCTCTATCGTACCAGCTTGCTGAACCCTACACGGAAAGATTACCTTCGTCTTGCCCAAGCACACCGCATCATTGATTGGGCGGACCGCTTCAATCTGTTATACGTCCAGCCTACCGAAGTAGACAATGCCTACGCCTTTGCAGCAGGACAATTAGAATTTGCCATGCAGTGCGCCGACAAAGCACGGAAAGAAGAAGCCAATGCCGCCAAGCGTCGCGTGGAGCCGCGCAGCATCAACAAGGACGGTTCGCTTGCTATGATCCATCCCCACGACTGGTGTTCGGGATTCTTCCCCGGTTCGCTATGGCAGATGTATGCTTACACACACGACGATTTCTGGCGCCAGTCTGCCATCAGTTGGACGTGGCCCATCGAAGAAGCCAAATGGCACAAAGGTACACATGACTTGGGCTTTATGATATACGATAGCTTCGGCAAGGCTTACGAATTGACCGGAGAACGTTCTTACAAAGACGTAGTGTTACAAAGTGCCAAAACCTTGATTACCCGTTACAATCCCAAAGTAAAATCCATCCGTTCCTGGGACCACAACCGTGACAAATGGATATACCCCGTTATTATTGATAATATGATGAACCTGGAAATGCTATTCCGTGCCACGCAACTCACAGGTGATTCTATCTATTGGAAGGTAGCCGTAAATCATGCCAATACCACTTTGAAGAACCACTTCCGTCCGGATTACTCTTCGTACCACGTAATAGATTACGATCCTCAAACAGGAGAAGTTCGCAAAAAACAGACGGCCCAAGGTTATTCCGATGATTCTTTCTGGAGCCGTGGACAAGCCTGGGGATTATACGGATACACTATGAGTTACCGTTTCACCAAAGACCCCGCTTACTTGAAACAAGCCGAAGGCATCGCCGACTTCTTCCTCAACCTGCCCAACATGCCCGAAGACCTCGTGCCTTACTGGGACATGAAAGCTCCTGAGGTAGATGGTTTGAAGACTCATGTTGCCGTGCAAGAAGTCCCCCGTGACGCATCGGCTGCCGCCATCATCGCTTCCGGTCTTTATGAATTATGCAACTATGTATCCGCCGATAAAGGCAAGCAATATCGTACCATCGCCGACAAGATAATAACCAGCCTCAACGAGTACTATCAAGCCGCTCCGGGTACAGCCTACGGGTTCCTCTTGCTACACTCCACCGGACATTTCCCCGGAAACAGCGAGATTGATGTACCTCTGAACTATGCCGATTACTACTACCTTGAAGCGTTGGCACGCAAAGCAGCGTTAGACAACCGCTAAAGGCTGTTATCAGGGAAGTACATGTCCCTTTTCTTGCCATCGTGTTGGCAAAGCTTTGCCACCGTATTGGCAAGACTTTGCCAACAGCTTGGCAAGGTCTTGCCAACTTGATGGCAATAACTCAATCTCTAGTACTTCATTTCCGTAACTTATAGAATCAATCTTACCCCATCACTTACATGAAAACCACAAGAATACTATCCGGTCTGTTGCTTCTCTGTTTACCCATTGCACAAACCTATGCCCTCGTCCCTACCGACCACAAACAGCGGCTTACGCAGCAATGGGAGTTTATCCGTCAGGATATGGGAAGCATTTGGGAAGTGATGCGCCCCGTGCCCGGCTTTGGAAAGCCCGAAGCCGTACCACTTTGGCAGATAGTAGACCTGCCCCATTGCTTCAATGCTGAAGATGCCGTTGACCCGGATGTAAACTACTACCAGGGACCCGGCTGGTATCGAACTTCACTCTCCATAGACAATCCATATCAGGACGGACGCACTTACCTTGAATTTGAAGGTGCAGGGCAAAAGACCGAAGTATATGTCTATACCACCAAAGTAGCATCTCACGTCGGCGGCTACGACGAATGGAAAGCTGATATTACAGATGCCGTAGTACAATTCCGTTCAAATCCGGCTCTTGTGAAACGCTTCAGCGGAAAGATTCCTATTGCCATCCGTTGCGATAATAGTCGTGACACAGAGATGATTCCTTCGGATATGTCGGACTTCAATCTGTACGGAGGTCTTTATCGTTATGTCAATCTGGTATATGTACCTGCCACACACTTCTCCGCCATACAGATCGATACCGACACTGACGAAAAAGGCAAACAAGGAACGGTAAACATACAGTTATCCATTGCTTCTCCTTCGGCAACGACTATACTTGATACGAAAGGAGCAGTTGACTTAAAGATACGAATACTCGCTCCGGACGGCAAAGAAATAAAATCGGAAACCATCAATAGCAGGTCTCTCACTCTCACTTTGAAGCGTCCGCAACTTTGGTCACCCGCCTCTCCCAACCTATACACTTGTATAGCCGAGCTTATCTGTAAAGGAGACACCTTACGCACTACCGAGCGCTTCGGTTTCCGCCACTTCCGTTTCGAAGAGAAAGGGCCTTTCTATCTGAACGGCGAGCGTCTGCTACTCCGTGGTACCCATCGCCATGAAGATCATGCCGGTGTAGCTGCTGCTCTAACCGAAGAGATGATGCGCAAGGAAATGGAACAAATCAAAGCTATGGGTGCCAACTTTATCCGTCTGGGACATTACCAGCAATCGAGCATTATCCTGCGCCTTTGCGATGAATTAGGACTCCTCGTTTGGGAAGAAATCCCTTGGTGCCGCGGAGGATTGAGTGGTGAAACTTATAAGTCGCAAGCCCGCCGCATGCTTACCAATATGATCGGTCAGCACCGCAACCATCCTTCTATTATTCTTTGGGGACTAGGCAACGAGAATGACTGGCCGGGTGACTTCGATACCTTCAACCAAGACAGTATACGAAGCTTCATGAGCGAATTAAACGTTCTTGCTCATCAGCTCGATTCCTCCCGCTCCACCGTTATCCGCCGTTGCGACTTCTGCAAAGACATCGTAGACGTATATTCTCCCACCATCTGGGCAGGCTGGTATGGTCGCCGTTTTCGAAACTACCGTGAAATGGAAACAGCCGGAATGAACAGTACTCCCCGTTTCCTGCACGCCGAATGGGGAGGTGACAGCCACGCCGGACGACATGCCGAGGAGCAGGATCTCATCATAAACAACGAAAAACGTTCTTCCTTCGACATCGAAACCGCCGACCGCAACGGAGATTGGAGTGAAAGTTATATCGTCCGCCTCTTCGACTGGCATCTGAAGGAGCAAGAAACCATGCCTCAACTTACAGGAAGTCTCTTTTGGACTTTCAAGGACTTCTCCACACCATTACGTCCGGAGAACCCCATCCCATACGTCAATCAAAAAGGAGTGGTGCAGCGCGACGGTACTCCGAAAGAGAGCTATTATGTCTTTCAATCTTATTGGAGTGATACACCGATGATACACATCTACGGACACACTTGGCCTGTTCGCTGGGGTAAGCCGGATGAACGGAAGGATATCCTTGTTTATTCCAACTGCCCCGAAGTAGAACTTTTCGTCAACGGTACTTCGCAAGGACGAAAGAAGCGCGATAGTCAAGACTTTCCGGCAGCAGGTCTACATTGGGATGTGGTACTACAAGAGGGTAATAACCAGATTGAAGCCATTGGCTATAGCGGTAAGCTACGCCTCAGCGACAAGATTGAACAAAGGTATCAAACACAGTCCTGGAGTACTCCGGCAGAGATTCGGCTGACACAAACCAGAGTCGACTCTAATACAGTACTTGTACAAGCAGAATTGGTTGATAAGGATGGTGTACGTTGCTTGGATGCCCAAGATTTTATAGAGTTCGGCAGCACGGATCACAAGGCCTTGCTACAAAACCAGGGAACTTCCCACGGATCACGCCGCATACAAGCTGCTAACGGATTGGCAAGTATCTGCATAAAGCGGGAATATGCACCGGTAACCATCAGTGCCTACGACAGCAAACGGACATTGAAGACAGCATTCATTTCCATCACTCAATAGCGGAATCAATATTAGGTAACTTTTATCGTATTTTGATAAGGAGTACCACAGATAATTCCGTATTTTTGCAGTATCGGAAGCTATATTTTGAACATAGATAAGGGTAGCACTCCGAAACAGTGTCTAAATATACAGAGTAACATACTAACAACATTAAATCATGAAGAACTTATTCGACATCAAAGGAAAAGTAATCGTCCTCACCGGCGGTTGCGGTATCTTAGGAAAGAGCCTTGCTCGTTATCTGGCAGAGCAAGGTGCAAAAATCGTAATTCTGGATCGTGTAGAAGAACTCGGCAAACAATTGGAAGCTGAACTCAATCAACTATCAGAAGCCTTGTTCCTGGTTACCGACGTAATGAACAAAGAGGTACTAGATGAAAACAAGAAAGCCATTCTCGAACGTTTCGGCACCATCGATGTACTGCTGAACGCTGCCGGAGGAAATATGCCGGGCGCCACCATCGCACCGGACAAAACTGTACTTGACCTCGATGTGGATGCTTTCAAGAAGGTAGTAGACCTCAACCTCTTTGGCACTATCCTGCCCACTATGGCATTTGTAGATGTAATGGCCAAGAACAAGAAAGGAGCTATCGTGAATTTCTGTTCCGAATCTGCTCTCCGTCCGCTGACCCGTGTCGTAGGTTATGGTTCTGCCAAAGCAGCCATCGCCAACTACACCCGCTATATGGCTACGGAACTGGCTACTAAGTTCAGCCCCGAACTGCGTGTAAATGCCATCGTTCCCGGCTTCTTGCTGACTAACCAGAATCGTGCGTTGCTCACCAATGAAGATGGTTCTTATACCGACCGCGCAAAAACCATCATCGCACATACTCCTTGCGGACGTTTCGCCGAGCCGGAAGAACTGTTCGGTACCATTCATTACCTGATAAGCGATGCTTCCAGCTTCGTAACTGGAGCTTTATCCGTAGTAGATGGCGGTTTCGACGCATTCTCCATCTAACCGGCGTAGCGCCGGAGCAAGGTTTCCTTGCGGCATAATATAAATCAAACAGAATCACTAAACATTATATATATGATCTTATGTGAACAAACCTGGCGTTGGTACGGTCCTAACGAC
>NZ_JASLER010000014.1 GCF_030151085.1 Bacteroides sp.
GGCCGGAGACGGTGTGGTTCGCACCGTCGAAGGTGCCGCGGTAAGGGTGTTCTAAGTCCTTTCCTATCGGCGTCCATTGGTTGGTGGCGCTGCCGGCAAGGTCGATGTCGGCGGCAAGGGTGGCGTCGGGGCAGACGGCGTCGGGGTTGCTGGTGTAGTCGATGCTGTTCACGTAGCTGCTAAAGGCGGCAAGTCCGCGGGCGGTGCGTATCGTCCAGCGGCTGCTCATGTCGCCGGGGGTGGCGAGGGTGTAGTCGCTCTGCATCCCCTCCTCGTCGCCCCATCCTGTGGTGCCTCCTTTGATGGCGGCGGTGCTACGGGTGGGCGTGAGGGAGAGGCTGAGGGGGTAGCGGGTGCCGGGGCGCAAGGGCACCGGTGTGCCGTCGGTGGCGCTGCTGACGGGGGCGGTGACTGTGTAGGCAGGCGTGTCGGCAGTGCCCCCCTTGGTGAGGGTGGCGGTGAGGGATTGGAGGGTGTAGGTCGTTGTGCTTGTCGGGTTAGAGGCGTCAGCGATGGCTTGCCACGTGCCTGTGCCTGGCGTGGCGCCGGGGGTGTAGATGAAGGGGATGTCGTCCTTATTTGTAATTCCGTCGGAGTTGGTACTCACGAGGCGTCCGGTCAGGGTGTTGATGCCGTCGTATGCCTCGGGGTAGCCGCTCACGCTGAGGGCAGTCTCGGGCAGGGAGAGCAGGGCTAACTTGTGGCGGAGGCAGGCGGTGACCTTGCCGTCGGTGCCTACGCGATATTCCGCTGCCGCCAGCGTGCCGTCGGTGGTGCGGCGGGTGCCGGCGTAGAGGCAGTCGTAGTACATACGGGTGTTGGTGGCGGGGTCGAGGTAAGAGCCGCCGATCTGGTAACACAGGTATCCGTCTTCATCGGTGAAGATGCCTCGGGGACTGAAGTGGAACTCCAGCCGGAGGTTGTCCCAGCTCTCGGCGGGGCGGTCGGGGTTGGGGCGCAGCTTCACTTCTTCGTTGAGGGTGGGGCCGGCATAGAGCGTCCAGGTGCCGGTGGCGGTGAGCTTGGCGTAGGCGGTGCCTTGGCCTTCGGGGGTGTCGAAGTCGCCGTCGAAGTCATAGGCCATCAGTATCACGTCGCCTTCCTCGAAGGTGCTCACGATGGGGCGTTCGATGGGGGTGGTGATGCCGGCGCGGGTGGTGGCGGCACGGGGGGCAAGGGCTGCGTGACTTTCTACGGTGGCGGTGCTCAGGGTGAGGTACGCGTTAGGGTCGACGCCGGTGTTGGGGTCGAGTTCGTCGGTGGTGGCACACGAGGCGAGTGCGAGGGTGGCAACGGTGGCCACGGCTGCGGCGCCGTTCAGCAGTCGGGCTGCCATGCGGGTGGCACGTGCGGCGAGGCTGCGGGGGATGGATGTTATTCTTTTCATGTTGTTCATTGTTATATTATATAATTTATTATTTCTTGTTTCAATTCCGGCTCCTCCGCCTGAAAGGGGAGGTGCCCGTAGGGCGGAGGGGTCTCACACAATACTAAGTTACTTCTGACTTGCGGAAGACCCCCTGTGTGGAAAACCCCCTCCCCCTCCTTCGTCGGGTACTCCCCCTTTCAGGCGGGAGAGTCCTTGCGGGTTTCAAGCAAAAACTCCTCCTTGCAGGTTTCAGGCAAAAACTCCTCCTTGCGGGTTTCAGGCAAAAACTCCTCCTTGCGGGTTTCAAGCAAGAACTCCTCCTTGCGGGTTTCAAGCAAAAACTCCTCCTTGCGGGTTTCAGGCAAGAACTCCTCCTTGCGGATTACTCCTGCCTCCCCCAGTGCCTCTTCAATATGGCGTAGCACGTTTTCGGGTTGCTCGAACACCATACGGTTCTCGAAGCGTAGCACGCGTATGCCGGCCACTTGTTCGAGGTAGCGGGTGCGTTGCTCGTCGTGCCGGGCACCGTCGGGGGTGAAGTGTGGCGCGCCGTCGAGTTCCACGGCCAGGCGGGCGGCGGGACAGTAGAAGTCCAACACGTATGCCCCCACGCTATATTGCCGGCGAAACTTGCATCCCGACACCTGCCCCGCCTTGAGCATCCGCCACAGGGTGGCTTCGGCAGGGGTGCCGTGGGTGCGCAGTTCGCGGCGCAGGGGCTTCACGTCGTAGCGATTGACCTCCTTATTATTGTCGTTGCGTTGATAGCTCATATCTATTGCTTTTTTATTGTTATTACTAAACTCCTCCGCCTGAAAGGGGAGGTGCCCGTAGGGCGGAGGGGTCTCACATAATACTTAAGTTGCTCTTGCTTTGTGGGAGACCCCCTCCCCCTCCTTCGTCGGGTACTCCCCCTTTCAGGCGGGAGAGTCCCATGCGGATTCAGGCGGGAGAGCCTGAGTTACTCTCATTAGTTACTCTTGCTACTTACTATCATTACTTACTACTTACTACTCACTTCCTCCCCTCCTTACTTCCTCACCTTCGGCGCCGCTGCCGTCTTCGTCCAGCGGTAGGGGCAAGTGATGGCGGGGACGGTTCCGTTGGCGGAGAAGGCGCCGGTGTTGTAGGTGTCGATGGCATCGTTCATCGCCTTCACCTTGCCATTCAGCCCGGCAGAGGTGGGGATGATGCCGCCGTCGGTGTTGGTGATGCCGCCGACGACGTCGTCGACGCTGTAGACGCCATTGGTGCCCAGCTCGTTACTGCCCACATAGAAGGAGGTGCTGACGGTGGCGGTAAGAGAGTTGAGGTAGCCGAGGATGCCGCCGATGTGCGACTGCCCCTCCGCGCCATTACCGCCTCCCTGGCCGGCCGTGGGCACTTCGGTGCTGAATGAGGCAACGATGGATTTCAGACTCAGTCCCACCACGCCCCCGGCATACAATTCGCCTCCGGCGTTGAAGGTGATGGCTCCGCTGTTGCTGCACGCCACGACCTCTGCACTGCTCCATCCCGCCACGCCGCCGATGTGGAGGATGCCGGTGGTGGCGTCCGTTGCCGAGCCGCTCACCGCCGCCGTGTTGGTGCAGCCCAGGAACTGACTGCTGGCAGAACCCACTACGCCACCGACAGTGGCCGTACCCTTCGCCGTGGCTGCGGATACGGCGCCCGTGGTGTGGCTACAGCCCGTCAGGGGGGTGTCGCTGCTCTCGCCGCAGATGCCGCCCGCAAATGCCAATTCCTGGCTGCTGTTTGTGGTGCTTGCCGTGGCTGTCACCACGCCGGTGGAGGTGCAATCGTTCAAGCTGCCGCCGATGCCGCCGTTAATGGCGACGCCCGCGATGCCGCCGGCACGGACGGTGGTATTCACTGCCGCCTCGTCGCCCTCGGCGGAAACGCTCACCTCGCTGTGGCAGTCCGTCAGGGTGGAGCCGTAGGCAAAGCCCGTGATGCCGCCCGCATAAATCGACAAGTCGGCTTTGCCTTGCGCGGCTGTGATGCTGAGGTTGACGCTGCCCGTCACGGTGAGGCGCTGCACAGTGGCGCCCGCTGCAAATCCAAAGAGCCCTTGGTAGATAGTGCCGCTGCCGGTGTCGAAGCCCGTTCGCGTATCGTCAATGTAGAGCCCTTTCACGGTGTGGTGGTTGCCTTCGAATACTCCTTGATAAGAATAATCGAGGCCTTTCCCTATCGGCTTCCAGCTCTTGCCCTTGCCGTCGGTGCCGATGGTGGCGCCGCACAGGGTGCTCAGGTCGATGTCTGCCATGAGGCGGGCGTTGCTCTTGCGGGCTTCTAAGGTAGAGGTGCCCGGTATCGCGATGCCGCAGAAGATGCGGTCGGCGCCGTCGTCCGTGCCATTGATGAGGTCGGCAAAGGCTTTGAGGCCTTGGGCGGAGTGTATCTCGTAGGTGGGGGTGCCGGTGCCGGGGGCGAGGACGAGGCCGGGGTTGTTGGTGGCGTCGAGGGGGGTGCCGGCGGTCCATTCGCCCACGGTGAAGGAGGTGAGGGTGGCGATGTGGTTGCCCACGGTGAGCTGGAAGGTGTAGCTCTTGCCGGGGGTGAGGCCGGTGGTGGCGAGCAGGTCGTTCACTTTCACGGTCACGGGCTGGCCGGCAATGGTCATCGTGAGGAAGTCGGCGCCGGCGGCGTACTTGCCCGGTGCGAGGATGGCGGTGTAGCTATGCAGCGCGGCGGGGCTGGCGTCGGGGCTGACCAGGGGGAGGACGGTCTGCGCCGTGGGCAGGGTGACGCCGGTGGCGAGGTCGAGGGTGGGCAGCTTGAACTGCACGCTTTCGAGGGTGGGCGGCGTGGTGCCGAACTCGTTGCGGTAGGCGGTGATGCTGACGGTGACCTTGGCCAGGCGGTGGGTGAACCGGAGGTCGACGGTGCGGTCGGCGTCGGTGCGTGCCTTGGTGGCGGTGGCGGTCATCCAGTCGGCGGCGCGCAATTTGTCGACGTCGGTCTGCGTGCCGGGCAGGGTGAAGGTGGCGTAGGTGGTGGTGGTTTCGCCGACGGGCATGTAGGCCTCGAAGGTGTTCTCGCCTTCCGCCCAGGTGAGGTAGGGGGAGGTGACGGGGGTGCCGGCGGCATCGGTCAGGGACCAGGTGGCGGGGGCGGTGTAGGTGTAGTGGGCGGTGTTGGTGCCTGCGTTCGCGGTGGTCGCGGGGGTGGTGCCTGCGGTGTTCGGGGTGGTGTTCGTCACGCGGAAGCGGTCGGTGCCGATGACGAAGGCGTCGCCGGTGGATTCGGTGTTGGCGCGGGTGGAGGCGCCGGCGGTGTCCTCCCCTTGCAGGGTGGCGTTGACGATGACGGCGTTAGGGTCGCCGAGGTAGGTACTCTCCCACTCCTGCTCGTTGTTACAGGCGGCGAGGGCGAGTAAACCGGCGGTGGCGGTGAGGATTGTTTTTATCTTCATATTGTTATTCTTGTTTTATTAATTTCTTATTCACTTGTTCTTGGCAGGGGTGACTCTTGTGAGTAGCAGGGGTAACTCAAAGCTCCTCCGCCTGAAAGGGGAGGTGCCCGTAGGGCGGAGGGGTCTCACACAACACTTAAGTTGCTCTTGCTTTGTGGGAAACCCCCTCCCCCTCCTTCGTCGGGTACTCCCCCTTTCAGGCGGGAGAGCCCATGCGGATTCAGGCGGGAGAGCTGAGTTACTGCTGCTTCACTCTTATTCGTTACTTCTGCTGCTTCACTCTCATTAGTTACTGCTACTGCTTCGTGCTCCGGCTTAATGCGTATTCAGCGACCCTCCTGTCTCGTTGCCCCAGCTATCGGCGGTGATGCCTCCCGGGTTGGCGGGGTCGATGACGGTGATGGTGCATGCAGCCGTCTTGCCTCCGTCCGTGGTGGTGACGGTGATGGTAGCGGTGCCCACTTTCACGCCGGTCACATTTCCTTTAGCGTCCACCGACACGATAGCGTCGTTGCTGCTCGTCCACGTCACTGCCTTGTTGGTTGCATTCGTCGGGTTCACGGTAGCCGTCAACGCTTCGGTCTTTGCCCGGACAAGCGTAGCGCTGGTCTTGTCGAGGGACACGCCGGTCACGACAATCGGATTGACCGTCACGGTGCAAGTAGCAGTCTTCTTGCCATCCTCCGTAGTCACGGTGATGGTGGCGGTGCCCACGGCTTGCGCGGTTACTACGCCTGCGGCGCTCACGCTTGCAACGGCTGCATCGCTGCTTGTCCATGTCACTGCCTTGTTCGTAGCATTCGTGGGGTTCACGGTAGCCGTCAGCGTTTCGGTGGCGCCTACTAATAAGGAAGCAGCGGTCTTGTTCAGCGTTACGCCGGTGACGGGGGTAATCACGGTCACGGTGCAGGTAGCGGTTTTCTTGCCATCGGCGGTAGTCACGGTGATGGTGGCGGTGCCGTTTGATACGGCGGTAACTACGCCAGCGGCGCTCACGGTGGCAACGGCTGCATTGCTGCTGCTCCATGTCACTGCTTTGTTCGTTGCGTTCGTGGGGTTCACGGTAGCGGTCAGCGTTTCGGTGGCGCCTACTAATAAGGAAGCGGCGGTCTTGTTCAGCGTTACGCCAGTCACGGCAACGGTTTCCACCGGTTTTTCAGTCACTGTGACGGTGCAGGTTGCTGTCTTCTTGCCGTCCTCGGTAGTCACGGTAATGGTGGCGGTGCCGGCAGCATTTGCGGTCACAAGTCCCGTTTCGCTCACACTGGCCACGGTGGCGTCGCTCGACTTCCAGCTCACCTTTTGGTTAGTGGCAGTCAGCGGAGAGATCTTATATACAAGCTGCTTCGTGCTGCCTTTTGCGATGCTTACGGTAGCTTCGGCAAACGATACGCCCTCTACAGGAGTCGGTTTATCGGGTTTTGCCGGAGGAGTGACCTGTCCGCTTACAGTGCCGTCGGCAATGTCGGCCTCTTTGGCCTTGCTGGCATCTACCGATCCGTTCACTTTGGCGCCTTCGTTCACTTTGATCTTTCCGTCCTCGGTCACTACGATATCGCCCGTGACGCCGGTGCTGCCGATGGTGATGTCTCCGCCGGTGATGGTGCCTTCTACGGTGCCGTCTACCAGCAGCGAACCGTTGCCCTTCATTATGATAGCGCCTTTCACCTTTCCGGTGGGGCCGATAATCAGGCTACCGCCTTCTATGGTAAGGTCTCCTTCTATGACTCCATTCAAGATGAAAGTGTCCGGGTTGGTCGTTGCCTTGGCGCTTCCGTTGATTTTGCCCGCTTCAATCAGGAAGGAGCCCTTCGGCAGGTTCACCATCAGGATATCCTTGGCAGATGGGGTGGCGGTGCCCACGGCAATCGTCTCGTTATTGGCTGCCCGCAAGATGATGGTGCCGGTATAGTTGGCATCTTCTATCGTCAGCGATTCGGTGAAGGAGGCTCCTTCGGCCAGGTCGATGGTGATGTTGGGATTATCTTCGGCCTTCAATTCGGCGGGGAGGATCAGCTTTGCGCTTCCCTCCACACTGGTGGGCACGGAGACGAGGATGTTTCCTTTCTCTTTCGGAGTCTGGAGGGGGTACTCGGTTCCCGTCCAGGTCTGCTTCTCCTTCTCGGCAGGCTTCACGGGTTGTACCACGGTGATGGTGGCGGTCTTCGGGCCTGCGCTGATGGTGATAGTGCCCTTGCGTTGGTCGGTGTACGAGAGGTTGTTTTCCTTAATGGTGATGGTCAGCGTGTGCTTGCCGGGCTCTCCTGCAAGTTTGTCGACGGTGAACCAGGTGGGAGCCGGGTCGCCCAGGCTGAGAGTCCACGACTGATTGGTGGTGAAGGTGGTGGTTACGGTACCCATGTCTGCCGTGGGCAGGGTCAGAGTAGGAGTTTCAACTTCGATTGCGGGCTTAGCCGAATCATCGTCCTTGCTGCAAGAGCAAAAGCCAACCGCTGCAAATAGAACGGTTAGAAGTAGTGTTCTGATTTTCATCTTTTCTTTGTTGTTTAAAATGTTATTATTAGATTGCTTATTCATTGTCATTTCGTTAATGCCACTGTTGATGTCATCGTTCTGTTGATGTTTCGTTGATGTCATTGTTGATGTCATTGTTCCGTTGATGTCATCGTTTCGTTGCTGTTCCGTTGATGTCATCGTTGTCATTTCGTTATCGTCACAAGTACGCTACGCACCGCCCGCGACCGAAAGCTGGGGGTGGTGCCGATGGGTTCGGGGGTGTCGGTGCCTCCCCAAGTATATTTCAAGTAGCTACCGTCGGTGGCGGTGCAGAGGTATAACGCTTGCGAGCTGCTGGCATCGCCTCCGGCAGCTGTAAGCAGGTTATCGAAGGCGCCCGTGGTTTTTCCCACCGCCCTGCGGGCATCGCGCAACGGGGTGACTTCTGCCTCGGTGGGCAATCGCCATGCACCGGGCAAAGTTGCCAGGCTGTAGTTGATGATGGTGCTTGTGGCGGCGGCGGGTTTTAGTCCGCCCCACTCTTTGAGGGACATCACCAGCAGTGTGGCACCGGTGGTGGTTACGTTACTCACGCCCATTACGCAAGCACCCCTCCAGATGGAAGGCACAGTGGGGATGGACGCCACGGAGATAGCATCGCCACTCGCGCTTCCGCTACCGGGTTCGTTTCCGCCGGATTCACCGCCGCCGCCCGATTCGCCGCCGCCCGATTCACCGCCACTACTCGACCCTGCACCGAAGTTGAAAGAAATGTTGACCGGAGCCTTCCAGCCCTCGGCTTCGAGCACCCCGTTCACGGCAATGCCCTGCTTGTAACTGCCGCTCAGCACGTAAGGAGTGGCGGCAAGCAAAGACTGGTGATGCGTGTAGCCATAGGTAGAAATAGTGCCGTTGGCACGAGTGAGGACGATGGAAAATATCGTTTGTTGTCCGCTACCCGGAAAGAGGTGGAACTGGGGCGTGCTCCATGTGCCTGCCGTTGCCTGCTTGGTGCATGTCACGGTATTCACCGCACCGGCATCGCTGAAGCTGCCCTGCATGCAGTAGCCGGTATATTGCGGCGAGAAGCGCACCTGCACGGCAGTCACATCCTCCGGCACATCGGTGAGGGTAAGCGCGAGGCGTGCCACCCGGTAGCTGAGACGGATGTTGGCCGAAACGGCGGCATCGCCCACCGTGACGTCGGCATTGCCGCTCATCAGAGCCGAGGCGGCGGGGGTGCCTCCCTTCAGGGTAATGAGGCTTGTGCGCTGCATGGGGCTGGGCAGGGTATATCCGTCGGTGCCCGCCAGTGCCGCCAGGTGATAATCACCCGGAAACAGGTTCAGGGCAAGGGCTTCGCCGGCACCGGTGATGGTTTGCGAGGCGGCACACTCCCCTTCGGCATCAAAGGCATAGACGGTGATGGGGTAAGCCAGGGTGGCGCTGCCCTCGCCGCGGGTCTCTACCAGCAGCTTCACAGGCGATTCGTTTGTAGTCTCTTCAGCATCGTCGATGCGATTGACGCAAGCGGCAAACAGGAGGGTTAAGATCATCAATAGGGATGTTACTTTCTTCATAATTGATAGAGTTTTGTTATTGTTGATTTTCTACGTTATGGTGTTCAATCGGTGTGTGGTGTTCAATCGGCATGCAGTAATCAATCGGCATGCAACATTCAATCGGCATACAAGCTCATATCATCGTGTTCATCAGCCCCAGTACACGTGCCGACCGGGAGTTCAGATTGTCGAACGTAGGGTTCAGCTGCCGTATCTTATCGGCTATAAGGCTGCTTGCGTTTATACTCTGTGCATAGGCGCGCGCCTGCGCCACCGAGTCGAAGCGACGGATGTAAAGCAGTTTTTCGTCTTGCAGTTCCACTTCGCGCTGCTTGTACTCCAGGTTGGCGGTGAGCTGCACACGGTGATGACCGGGACGGACGGAAGATTCGGTGATGACCACCCAGCAGGGTACATTATTACGCCGCAAAGCCGCCTTGTCGTAACGGCGGATCAGCCAAAGTTCCTCTTCGGGCTGGTAGAGCAAGGTATAGGGTTCCTCCCCCCACTGCTCGGTGGTGTCAGTGCGATAGGGTGACACAAAACGGAAGTGATACTCCACCACCGTGAATGCCGCCACAAACACCACCCATACAATAAGCAGCACGGGCATCGAAAGCCAGAATGCCGCCTGAGTAAGTGACACGCCCAGCAGGGCAAACAGCAAGTAGTAACTGCCGGGCATCAGTTCCCGAAAAAGAGTCAACAAATTGGCACCTCGCAGCGACTCTCCATTCTCTCTCACTTCACGAATCAGCTCGATGAAATGGGCGAAAATAGCAAATATGCCCATTGCCAGCGTGAAGAATCCAAGCCAGCGCGTGGGCAGAAAACGAAACAGATCGGTGATGACCACACCGCCTGCAAGAAACCACAACAGGACTGCTTTCCACGTGCGGTAGACGTTGAGTGAGTTCGTTTGTTCGGCTGCCTGCGCAGGGGTGAACTCGTTCAACTTGTGGAAGCAGATGGTGCGGTGTAATAGGTAGGCAGGCAGCAGGGCCGTGTAGAGCAGCAGCAGGCTGTCTGTAGAGAACAGGAGCCCACGATGCAGGAAGAGCGCCATAGCCGCCAATGCAGCCAATATCAGCGCCACAGTCAGTACCACGCGTGCCTCCTGCGCCGGATAGTAGTAGCGGTAGGCACGGCACAGGTAGTCGTGGGCCGGACGTATCCAACGGGGCATCCACCGGGTGTTGTAGATGGATAGCGTGTGGGGTGCAACCAGCCATCCGCACATCGCTGTAAACATAGCGAGTGCCAAGAAAAATACATGTTGAGAAGGAGCCATTGTTTCCATTGCGTATAGATATAAATGATCTTTTAATTTTGCTGTGCAAATATGTCTATTCCACACCAATAGCTTTGACCAAATACGCAATTTCTTTGACCAAATACGCAAACCACTGATTAGCAGCAGTAAAAAAGCTCACTTTTAACATTTAGGAAGGAGATGTTCACGGTGCGGCAGAAGGCGGAAAGAGACAAATAATGCCGCCCGACAATGCGACAACCAAGCCGAAAGAGTGGCTTTAAGGCTGGCAACACGTGGGGATAAACTAAAAAAAATCGGAAAGGAAAGGGGGACAAAACCGGAAAAGGCAAGCGGACAAACCTCCAAAAAGGAGAGCCGCCGGGCACCATCGGTCTAGGAAGTTGCCGAGGTGGCTACTAACAAGCAGAGGAGGCAGTCTTGTGCATAGGACGGTGCAATGAAGGTAACTTGTGCCGCAGCCTCGTCTTGTGGAGACGAGGGATTGCAGGCAACAATAAGCATTACTAATAGAACTGTGGTAAAGTGGTTTTTAGTTCTTTCAGTATGAGGTAACGACTATGTATCTTACTCATACATTTTATCTATCAATTCCTTGTAGTTCTTCTCCACTACGGCACGCTTCAACTTCAGGGTGTTCGTCAATTCGCCACGCTCCATGCTGAAGGGTTCGAGCAGCAGAGTGAAACGCTTGACCTGTTCATACTGGGCAAACGACTGCTGCAAGGTGTCAATGCGTGCACGGAACAGCGCCTGTATTTTAGGATGCTGCAACAAGTCTTCCATATCTTTGTACTCAATGCCTTTTTCCTTCGCATAGTCTTTCACAAAACCATAGACAGGAACAATGAGTGCAGAGACAAACTTGCGTTCATCGGCAATGATGGCTATTTGATCGATGTAGCGGTCGATGGACAGCTTCGTCTCAAGAGCTTGTGGAGAAATGTACTTGCCGTTGGAAGTCTTGAAAAGGTCCTTGATTCGCTCTGTGAGATAGAGCTGATCGCCTTTCAAATAGCCGGCATCGCCTGTGTGAAACCAGCCATCGGCAGTAATTGCTTCGGCAGTTGCCTCGGCTTTCTTATAGTAACCGGTGGTTATAGTCTTGCCACGAAGCAGTATCTCATTGTTTTCGCCTATCTTCACTTCTACATCAGGCAAAACCGTTCCCACGGAACCAATCTCATATCCTTCGTTCAAGAAGCAAGACACAGTAGCTGTAGATTCTGTCAAGCCATAACCTACCACCATATTAATGCCGACCGAATGTACAAATTCACAAATCTCATCAGGAACGGCAGCACCTGCTGTAGGGAAGAAGTTTCCGTTTTCAATACCAATCGTCTTCTTTAGCAAAGCGTAGATGGTCTTTTCGTAGAATTTATATTTCAGATGGAGGAGCATGGGAGGAGTCTTACCTTGACGCAGATAATCTATATTATGCGCCCTGCCCACTTTAATTGCATCCAGCATCAATGCTTTCTTCATACCCGTCTCCTGGTTGATCTTCTCCTGTACACCGGCATACACCTTCTCCCAAAAACGAGGTACGCTACACATCAATGTAGGACGTATCTCCTTAATAGTTGTTTGAATATCTATCGGACGAAGGTTGATACAGATCTGTACACCTCTATGAATACAAAGATAACACCAAGCTTTCTCGAATACATGTGTCAACGGCAAGAAGTTCATTGAGACATCCTGATCCGTCATAAACGGCAAACGAATATCATGAATGCGAAGTGCTTCCCGATAGTTGAAATGATGTAGCATTACACCTTTCGGTTCACCGGTCGTACCGGAGGTATAAAGGATATTGGCCAAATCATCGTCCGATGCCTGTGCAGTACGTTCTTCCACAATGTCATTATGCGGCAGATCCTTACCCATCTCCAGGAATTCGTCGAAGTAGATAGAGGTCATATCGCGCTGGTCGCGTACCACGCTGCGGTCGAAAATAATGAGTTGCTGCAAAGACTGGCAGAAGCCGAATATACTAAAAGCAGCATCATACTGGAACTGCTCGCCCACAAACAAATAGCGAATCTGCGCATCATTGACGATATACCGGGCTTGTGCAGATGAACTGGTTGCATACAAAGGGATGGTCACAGCACGATTGGCAAATGCTCCGAAATCGGTAAACAAACATTCGGGCTTGTTTTGAGAGAATATTCCGATATTCTCCTGCACTTCAACCCCCAGAGCCACCATAGCATTAGCGGTCTGACGCACTGTTTGGGAGAATTCATTCCAAGAAATCGGCAGCCATTGCGATGTCTCATAGTCCCTATATTTAAGAGCTACTTTATCTCCATACTTTTCTGCCTGGCGATGCACCATAACAGACAAATGATGATATGTCATAACGTTATGAATTAGTAAATAACACGCAAAGGTATTAGTTTTATTTGAAACTATCTGCATTTTTCAGTATTTATCCGTAAGTTTGCAACTTAATAATCAATAAACTTCCAATCATGATATACGATATGCCCACCTTAGTTTCTGAAGCTACAGGCCTATTAAAAGCACTCATTTCTATTCCTTCTCTTAGTCGTGACGAAGAAAAAGCGGCTGATTATTTACAGAATTACATCGAGATGCAAGGCATGACCACCGGCCGAAAAGGTAATAATATTTGGTGCCTCAGCCCAATGTTTGACCTCAAGAAACCTACTTTGCTACTGAATTCGCATATCGATACCGTTAAACCTGTAAACGGATGGAGAAAAGACCCGTTCACTCCTCTCGAAGAAAACGGAAAATTATATGGTTTGGGGAGTAATGATGCCGGAGCAAGTGTAGTAAGCCTCCTGCACGTTTTCTTGCAATTGTGCCGTACGACACAAGCCTACAATCTGATTTATCTTGCTTCTTGCGAAGAAGAAGTTTCGGGTAAAGGTGGAATAGAGTGTGTATTGCCGGAACTACCTCCTATACAATTTGCTATTGTAGGAGAGCCGACCGAGATGCAACCTGCCATTGCAGAGAAAGGTTTGATGGTGCTGGATGTTACAGCTTACGGCCGTTCGGGACACGCCGCCCGGAATGAAGGAGATAATGCTATATATAAGGTATTAAATGATATTGCCTGGTTCCGCGACTACCGCTTTTCCAAAGAATCAACCTTTTTAGGACCTGTGAAGATGAGCGTAACGATGATAAATGCCGGTACCCAGCACAACGTCATCCCCGACCGCTGCACTTTCGTGGTAGATATCCGAAGCAACGAATGTTATAGTAATCAGGATCTCTTCGAAGAAATACAAAAGCATATTACCTGCGAAGCTAAACCACGTTCTTTCCGATTGAGTTCCTCGCATGTTTCACCGGAACATCCGCTAGTACAAAAGGCAGTTGCTATGGGACGTACTCCTTTTGGTTCTCCCACTCTCTCCGATCAGGCATTAATGCCATTCTCTTCCATGAAAATGGGTCCGGGCAAAAGCAGTCGCTCGCACACTGCCGACGAATTTATTTTTATCAAAGAAATAGAAGAGGCGATAGAAATGTATCTAAATCTATTGGATGGTGCTGAACTAATTCATTAACAAGATCAGCGGTTTAACCACGGTTCCGGATTCAACTTTTCTTTTTCCCTTCTTAATTGGAAATGCAGTACTGTGCGGCCGTTATCCGAGCCGTCGGAGAAAATTTGTCCGAGTGATTGCTTGGTAGTCACATTGTCGCCTTGCTTTACAGAAGCAGAAGACAAGTTACAATAAACGGAAATATAGTTTCCGTGACGAACGAGAATATTGAATAGTCCATTTAACTGGAAGACGGCAGCTACTTTTCCGTCGAATATAGCACGAGCTTGTGCACCTGCTTTTCCTTGGATATCAATACCTTTATTATCTAGTTTGACATTGCGCAATCCTTCTACCGAGTATTGTCCATAATGGCTGGTGATAATATAGGGTCCGGTAATAGGTATAGGCAATTTACCACGGTTATTAACGAAATTGCCGGATAATTCACGATCATCCCGACTCATAGAATAAGTTTCCAAAGGAGCAACTTTAGTCTTTGTCTTTTCTACTGTAGTAGTGGTAGCAGTAGTTGTTGCCGATTCTTCCTTCTTCTCATTCGCCTTTTTGCGGGCAGCGGCTTCACGACGGGCTTCCTCTTCGGCACGCTTACGCGCTTTCTCAATCTCTTCTGCAATCAAGCGATCAATGCGGGCATTAAGCTGATTAGCTTCACGGCGTTTCTTCGAAAGCTCATTTTGAATGCCCTTCTGCTTTTTCTGCAAATTGGCAACAAGGGTCTTTTTCTCTTTCTCCTGATCCTCTAACTTAGCCTTTTCCGCCTCACGCTCTTTCAGCAAACCTTCTTTAGCAGCCTTTACTTGTTGCAACTCCGCTTTCTTTCGATTTACCTGCTCTTGCTTTTTCAGAACTTCTTCGCCTTGCAAACGCTGGTAAGTAGCGTATTCACGTACATAGCGCAAGCGACGATAGGTTTGTGCCAGACTTTTGGCAGATAAGATAAACATCAGTTTCTCCTCTATCGAACGGTTTTTATATAGATATTGTACAGACGAATCGTATTTCTGTTTCTTATCTTTCAAGTCGCGTTGCAAACGGGTCAATTGCCGTTCCAAAGAAGTCAATTCACGTTCTATTGATTCTACATCATTATTGATGGTTAGAATGTAACGTTTGCGTTCTTCGATTTGTCCGGTCAATGCAGCAAGACCATTCAGCTGGCTGCCAACGTCTTTCTTAGTAGTGCTCAAAAGTGTTTCAGATTCAGAAATCTGCTTTTGCAGACTTCCACGCTTGCTTTCCAATTCCTTAATCAGCTTATTGGATTGGGCAAGAAGCGGTGTCAACAGACAGAAACAACTTATCAAGATACAAAAAAGACGTCTCATTGTATTTGCTATTTGACTATTCAGTATTTACTCTATCCCTTTCTGCAAACCCATCAACATTTCCATTAACTCACTCAACTCAACCTTCTTGTATTTAGCAGAAATTCCGGTCGGTGATATCGAGAAGGCTTTATCCGAAAAGTTGGAAAACTCTATCTGCCCCTTCTCCATAGATGGTATGCCTAATTCTGTTGCGGTCAGAATTTTCTTTCCATTTGGTCTGGCAGCTGCGTAAAGCAACTTTTCCAGGTGTGCGAAATTGAATTTCTTAGGTAATACGTCCTTCAATTCTTTACGAGTGGTTTGTACATAACGCTTTCCCATACGGTCCACCAATAATATATCATCCGGTGTAACCTCTATCCGGGCAACTTCAGAACGAAGAATCGGCATGAGGAAAGAAATCTGCATACGTTCACCACTTTTCAACTTCATCGTACCATTCACTGTAAAAACGGCATCTTTATGAGGAATGGTCAACTGTACCTTCGAAGAAAGATAACCGGAAGCATCCGGCAGGGGTGAACCTGTCTGACGAGTAGTTTTACATCCCGAAAGTCCCACAATCATCAGAAGCAGGAAAGACAAAACACGAAGTGTCTGTATTACATCGTTATTCAGTAGTTTGAGTTTCATCAGCTATATATTTCTTTTTTGCTATTTTCTGTTTAATTGTCTTCGATTTACTACCCATCTCCAGTGCCTGATTCCAGTATTTTAATGCACCTTCCACATCTCCGGTCATATAATAAATGTCGCCGCAGTGTTCCACCACAACATCGCTTTTTGCTCCGTCGTTTTTCATGGCATCATCAATGTAAAGACGTGCCTCGGCATAATTGCCTTTTTCAAACAATATCCAAGCGTATGTATCCAGATAAGTGGCATTATTCGGTTCGGCCTTCACCGTTTTGTAGCTCATTTCTTCCGCTTTATCCAAGTCACGGCGTTCTACAGAAAGATAATAAGCATAATTGTTCAAAGCGCCGATGTTCTTAGGATTATACACTAAAGCTGAATCGTATGCGGCATAAGCCTCTGCCTGATGCTTCTTGCTATGGTAGGCATCACCCATAATAGCATAAAAATCGGAGACCACTTCTTTCTTGCTATCATCCTTTACATGCTCCAATGCCTTCTGAGAAACGGCAAGTGCATCGTCAGTGCGTTCAGCCTGATTATAAGCAATAGCCAAGTAAAAATAGAATTCCAGCATATCGGGATTCGCCTCTACACCGGCTTCACACAAGTTCATCAAATCTTTGTAATCTTCCTTGCGTACCGCTTCGCCTAACAACATCATACGTGCTGCCGTATTGGTAGGATCAATAACTAGCACTTGTCTAAGCACAGGCAATGATTCTTGATTCATCCCTTTGGATAAAAGGTATTGAGCATACAACATGGGGAGTTGAGCGTCATCGGGATCTTGCTCCATAATACGATTAAAAAGGGTGATAACCTGAGTGCTATCCTTACCTTCCTGCTCACTTTCTACCACAAACTGACGCATCACATTCAACTTCGTATCCGAAGGAACTTTCTTATTCAGCAACAACGTGTCCAATTGTTGTTGATAAAGCTCTTTTTGCCCGGTCTGATCACAACGTGTCCAATTGTTGTTGATAAAGCTCTTTTTGCCCGGTCTGATCATAATATGATGCCAACGAATACATCGCCATAGCATTCTCCGGTTCTTCCTTTAATATTTTCTGATAGATATTATAGGCTTCTTCTTTTTTACCGTTCTGCATATAAACATCTCCCAAGACCACCTGATACCGGGTGTCCATAGGATATTCAGCAACCAAGCTCTCTATTTCACGGAAGGCACTTTTATTATCTTTCTTTTGCAGATAAATACGGAACTTCTCCATACTCAGCTGCTCATTCTTACCCATCCTGTCTTCCAGTTTATTCAAGACCACAATTACCTTATCATAATCTTCCTGACGATTATAAATATCCAGCAAGTTATAAAGTGGGTCCATTTTGCCGGAGAAACGGGTAGTCATTCCTTCTAACAATGGAATTGCTTTCTCCAATTCATTCTGTTGCAAATAGAGGTTTGCCAATCCCTGGCTATACCAAAAGTTATCCGGATCATTCTGCACTGCTTTCTCCATAGCAGCTATCCCCTGTGGAATTTGTTTGAGAAAAATATAGTATTGTGCCATCTCATACAAAGCAGACGAAGCGTTCGGATTGATAGTAAGGCAATGTTGCAGCATATTGAAAGCAGTGCCATAATCTTTCTGAGTCTTCTGCCGAATTGCCTCCAGATAGAAATAATTGTATTTACGTTGTTGCTCAGACGTCAGGGTATCTAAAGCAGTAACTGTTGCCACCGAACAGGTATGCGTTTTCTGACGAGCTGTACCGCAAGAGACAAACAAGACCCCGATCAACAACAAACCTACAATCTTATTCTTCATATTTTTCATTGAATCTTCATTTAATTATACTCCCGTATGTCCAAAGCCACCGGCACCGCGTTCGGTCTCATCGAGTACCTCTACAGCTTTCCATTCAATCTGTTCATGGCGTGCTATCACCATTTGGGCAATACGTTCTCCATCTTCTATAACAAATGTTTCCGAAGAGAGGTTGACCAGGATGATACAGATTTCTCCACGATAATCCGCATCAATCGTTCCGGGTGAATTCAACACTGTAATTCCCTTCTTGATTGCTAATCCGCTACGCGGACGAATCTGTGCTTCAAATCCGGCAGGTAAAGCTATATACAATCCTGTAGGTACCAGACAACGTGCCAAAGGAGCCAAAGATATTGATTCCGAAAGATTAGCACGAATATCCATACCGGCAGATAGTTCTGTGGCATACGCAGGAAGCGCATGTTTTGATTTATTGATGATTTGTACGTTCAACATGATAATAATTACAAATTACGAATTATAAATTACAGACTGCCCAGCTCTAAAAAGCCGAACTGTTATTCTTTTAAATGGACGAAAGTACGGCTTTTTATACAAAATAGTGATACATTTGCAGTTAAATTATAACAAAGGACGCAGTACACCCCCTTTTTAGCACTTTTGTCTGTCATCCCATAGCTTATAATTTATAACTAATAATTCGTAATTTGTACCTATCATGATGAATTGGAATACGCTTATATCTGCCAAACGTTTCGGACTGGAAGAATTCCACGAAGAACGTATCGAAAACCGATCTGAATTTCAACGGGATTATGACCGTCTTGTTTTCTCAGCTCCTTTCCGACGTTTGCAAAACAAGACGCAAGTGTTTCCGCTTCCGGGAAGTATATTTGTACATAACAGATTGACGCATAGCTTGGAGGTGTCATGCGTAGGACGTTCATTGGGCAATGATGTTTCTAAAGGATTACTGCTCCGTCATCCGGAATTACAAGATTCTTTCCTTGCAGAGATAGGATCTATCGTCTCCGCCGCCTGCCTTGCACACGATTTGGGAAATCCTCCTTTCGGGCATTCGGGAGAGCGTGCCATTTCCACATTCTTCTCTGAAGGAAAAGGTATGTCTTTACAAACCAAGCAATCTAATGGCGAACAACTGACACCCGCCCAATGGGAAGACCTGACACACTTCGAAGGAAATGCGAATGCTTTCCGCCTTCTCACCCATCAATTCGAGGGAAGACGCAAAGGAGGATTCGTCCTTACCTATTCCACCCTTGCCAGCATTGTAAAATATCCCTTTTCATCGAGTTTGGCAGGTAAGAAATCCAAGTTCGGTTTCTTCACTACAGAAGAAGAGAGTTTCCGTCGGGTTGCTGATGAACTAGGAATGAAAAAGATTAATGATTCACCATTAAAATATGCCCGCCATCCGTTGGTTTATCTGGTAGAGGCAGCAGATGATATTTGTTATCAGATGATGGATATTGAAGATGCCCACAAATTGAAGATTCTCACAACACAAGCAACACAGGACTTACTGCTCTCCTACTTTTCCGAAGAGCGTAAGTTGCGCATGCTTAATACACTAAATATCGTCAGTGATGTCAATGAGCAGATAGCTTACCTCCGTTCCTGTGTTATCGGATTGCTTATACGGGAATGCACTCAAGCCTTCCTCGACAATGAAGGGAAAATCCTAGACGGAGAGTTTGAAGGAAGCCTCATCAAGCACATCTCTGAAAAGCCGAGAGCTGCCTACAGCCATTGTGCAGCTGTGTCAATGGAAAAGATATATCGGTCAAGAGATGTATTAGATATAGAACTTGCCGGTTTCCGCATTATCAGTACATTACTAGAGTTGATGATTGACGCCGTTCGCTCCCCTGAGAAAGCTTACTCGCAACTACTTATTAACCGGGTTTCCAACCAGTATAATATAAAAGCGCCTGCACTCTATGAAAGAATACAGGCGGTGTTGGATTATATTTCCGGTATGACAGATGTATTTGCGCTCGACTTATACCGGAAAATAAACGGTAACAGCCTGCCGGAAATCTCTTAATAGCAGGAAGTTGATAGTTAAGAGTATATCCACTTACCTATCAACTCTCAGCTAAATAATAATTTTGTTTGCTCCCGATGTAATCTTGCATGCATCGGGTTCATTCTCTATGAACGACTCAATATGACGGATGCGCTTATCTGCAAGGATTTCATCTACAGCAATCAGAATACCGGTTTCTTCTACATCACCGAAACCATAGTTGATAGCTGTACCAAACATACGCATAGTCGGGCTAAGACTCATATAAGCATTCACTAATGGAGGAATGTTGTAACCCAATTTGCGGATTTCGCAATTCAAGATCTTATAGTCTTCTTTAAACGTGTCCTTACAGAACAAAGCAGCCAAATCTTTCTCATCTGATTCCAAAATCAACGGTTTCATCGGGGTAATCAAGTTGTCCTTGTCACCAAAATGCTTCTTCAAGAAATAAAGAATCATGTCACGTCCTTGACGGTGATAGCTGGGGTACATGGTTACTTTACCAAAAAAGTACTTCACATTCGGCATAACTACTGTCAACGCACCCAGTCCATCCCACAAATTATCCAATGCAAACAGACCTTTACTGTCTGTGCGGGTTGATTGATATTCGAGGGTTACGAACGAGCGACCCAATTCGATGGTAGTGGGGAGATACTCATTCAAGAATGTCGGTGAAAAATTAAACATGTGCGCCGTAGCAAGTATAGGAACGCAATGCTCGTCATACTGAACATCAGTACCTAATATATAACGATAACCACCAAGAATTTCTTCTGCTTCAGGATTCCAAACGATCAATTGCTTGTACGGATTATCCATGATATCATATTCATCAATATCCATCGATTTGCCTGTTCCTCCTCCAGCGGCACGGAATGCTATTTCACGCAAACGTCCGATCTCGTTCATCGTATTCGGGGAGTCCTGAGCAGTAATGATATAAATTTGGTTATGACTTCTGTTGGTCATACGCAAACGCTTCTCCTCAGTTAACTCCGCTTTCAGCAATTCTTTGCTTATCGGTGCAATAATATCTTCCATATTTTTTTGTTAGTAGTTCTTCTTTAATTATATACAGTATTTCTACAGTTTATATACGATATCCTTCACATATTGAGCCCACTGTGCAGGGGTTTTCGACTTATCAAAAGTCTGCCATGGGATAGGTTTTCCAATAGTGACGGTAAACGTCTTATGACGGTTCTTTAGCATTTCGTCTGCCAGATAGAGCATGGCTATATTAATCTTAATACCCAATGCCTTGCAAAGATTAGCTAAATTATAAAAGAAATCAGAGTTCCGACCTTCAAAATGGATAGGCACGACATCACGGTGGGACTCAACACTTTTCACTATAAAAGTTTTCTTCCAGTCCAAATCACGAATTACTCCATTCTGGCGACGGGAACATAATCCTGCGGGGAACATAATCAGTTGGTCGTCCGATGCAAAACCCGCTTCCACCATTCGGGGGAAATCCTTAGCCTGCTTACCTGTTTTGTTTATTGGAATGCAAAGCGGAGCCAGTCCTTGGAGATTCATTAACAAGTCATTGACCATGTATTTCACCTTACCATTATAAAAGGAACCGAGTACATATCCCAACGCTACTCCATCTTGCCCCCCCAAGGGATGATTGGATACTAAAGTACACAACCCTTCTTTAGGAAGATTTTCTTCTCCTTTCACTACTATCTTAGCGTCAAGGAATTCAAGGCATGCTTTTAGAAAGTCTACCCCCACTTTATCTTTCGAATCCCGTAAGAAGACATTCAACTCCTCCTGATGAATAATCCGTTTCAGGTAGGAGACGACGAATTTAGGGATATACTTAAAGTACTTCGGTGCTTTTTCCCGAAGTATCTTATCTATGTCAATCAAAAATAATGAGTCGTCAGCCATTCTTCTTTCGATGAAATGAATGCGCAAAATTAACGCATCTTTTTAATTAATCGCAAGAAAACAGCAGAAAACTACACCTGATATCTATCAAAATACACCTGATATCTATCAATTGACAGTTTTTCCCCTAAAGAGTGTTTGAAATTCGTCGGTCGAAGAGAAAGAATATTCGTAGAATTGCAACACCAAACGAAACGAACAATTAACATTAAAACATAACACATTATGAAGAGTGTAACATTTGCAAAAGACCTGGTAGGAGTTCAAGACGATTTATTACGCTTTGCATTCAAACTAACTTCCGACCGTGAAGAAGCCAACGACCTGCTCCAAGAAACATCTCTGAAAGCTTTAGATAATGAAGATAAATATATGCCCGACACGAATTTTAAAGGTTGGATATATACCATCATGCGCAATATCTTCATTAATAACTATCGCAAGGTAATGCGTGATCAGACTTTTGTCGATCAGACTGATAACCTTTATCATCTGAATTTACCCCGTGACGCTGCCTCAGATAACACCGAAAGCGCTTACGACCTTAAGGAGATGCACCGCATCGTCAATTCTCTTCCGCGCGAATACAAAATACCTTTCTCCATGCACGTTTCCGGATTCAAATACCGGGAGATAGCAGAAAGACTGGGACTTCCCTTAGGCACAGTGAAGAGTCGCATTTTCTTCACCCGTCAGAAGCTACAACAAGAATTAAAAGATTTTGTTTAGTAAAAACAGGAACAATCATCTATATCCATTAATTATAGTACAGATTTTAGTAGTATCAAAGAATAAAGGCAGACCGGAGAATCCGGATCTGCCTTTATTCTTTTTGAGAATGTCACAATTCTGGCACGGTATTCTATCAAAACACACCTAATATCTATCAATTGTTAGTTTTATCCCTAAAAAGTGTTTAAAATCCACCCGCCTCATCGGGAATTCTTCCGTAAACTTGCATCAACAAACAGAACGAACAATAAATTTAAAAACCTCACACATATGAATAGTAGAACATTTACTAAAGATTTACTCGGAGTACAAGATGACCTTTTACGCTTTGCATTTAAACTTACCTCCGACCGCGAAGATGCTAACGACTTGCTGCAAGAAACATCTCTGAAAGCGTTAGATAATGAAGATAAATATATGCCTGACACAAATTTTAAAGGTTGGATATATACGATCATGCGCAATATCTTTATCAACAACTACCGTAAAGTAGTACGTGACCAGACATTTGTGGATACTACAGAAAATCTGTACCACCTAAACCTGCCGCGTGACAGTGGATTTGAAAGTACTGAAAGCAATTATGACTTAAAAGAGATGCACCGTATCGTCAACTCACTGCCTCGTGAATACAAAGTTCCTTTCTCCATGCATGTTTCCGGTTTTAAGTATCGCGAGATTGCAGAAAAGCTAGGAGTTCCATTAGGAACTGTGAAGAGCCGTATCTTCTTCACACGCCAGAAGTTACAACAAGAACTAAAAGATTTTGTATAAAATATACAGACCTAAACCTTACTTAAAACCTGACTAAACGACAAAGGTCACACTGTAATGAGATTACTATCTTCATTGCAATGTGACCTTATTTTTGAATAAGTCTATACCAATCTATAGTCCTCCAATCACTACTTCTTCTCAACGAAATCTTTGGGAAGTATTCCGAAATACTCCTTGAAACATTTAGTGAAATAGGAAGCCGTACTAAATCCGGTCATTTCATAAACTTCCGTAGCTCGATGGCCCTGCTGCAACAATTCGGCAGCACGATTAAGGCGGACAATTCTCAAATAATCGTTAGGCGGCATCCCCGAGAGGGCTTTTATCTTACGATAGAAGTTAGAACGGCTCATGTTCATGGCATCTGCCAGTGTATCGACGGAGAAATTAGGCTCTGCCATTTCCTGCTCAATGATTGCTTTGATCTTTCCAATCAGCTCACAATCGCGCTGAGAGAGTGCGTTATTCACAGAACCTGCTGTTTCTTTATCTCCACTGCTCAAACCAAGATGCTGCATCACTTTATAATAAGATATGCGCAGGTTCAGCAGATTTTCTATCTGTGCTTTGAGTTGACGGATGGTAAACGGTTTCTCCACATAGACGTCCGCCCCACATTCTATACCTTCTGTTTTGGCATCAAGACTGGTCTTAGCGGTCAATAGAATGATAGGAATATGCGACCACTCGATGTTACTTTTCACCTGGCGGCATAGTTCGATTCCATCCATTATGGGCATCATAACGTCGCTGACTATAATATCTACGGTATCTTGCTTCAGCATTTCCAAGGCTTGCTCTCCATTCTCTGCTTTCAGGACAATGAACCATTTGTGTAGCATATTAGCTGTCATTGTCAACAGTTCCTGATTGTCTTCAACCACAAGAATGGTGAACTTTCTTCCGTTCAATTCGGGGGTTTCCGGTATTTCTTCCTGTACGTCGATCATTGCATTCGGTTCCGCATTGGTCACTTGTAGTACATCGCCGATGGGCAAAGAGAGAATAAAGCAAGAGCCACCCCACTCGCTTTTGGTTAGTTGGAGTTTTCCGTTTAGTCCTTCTGCCAAGCTACGCGAGAAGGCAAGACCGATACCAGTCCCCGGTCTTTGGTGTTCATTATTCACTTGATAAAAGGCAGTGAAAATCCGCGAATGTTCTTCAGGATCGATACCCGGACCGTCATCACTGACAGAGAGATGGAACATTTCACTGTCATATGTCAGCTCAAGGCGAATCTTCTTGTGGGCATACTTCATGGCATTGCTCAAGAAGTTGACGATGACTTTGCTCAACTTACCAGCATCGGTCATCACCTGTATATTCTTCTCGGGTAACCTGACATCCAGTTCTTTCCCATTCAACCGGAAACTCTCAGTAAACTGGGCAGATATTCCACGCACCAATTGGGCAACGTTACAAGTATGCAAGCCGAATGTAAGCCCTTCATTCTCCATCTTCTGAAAATCGAGGAGTTCATTGGTTATCCCTAACAAGTAGTTCACATTGTGATGTATGGTTTCCAGATACTTCAACCTGTCTACCTCTTTCAGGTCGCGATGTTCGAGCAACTGCTCCAAAGGCAGATTAATCAAACTAAGCGGAGTACGTATTTCATGCACCAGATTGACAAAGAACCCTACCTTGGAACGATAGGTTTCCTTCTCCTGCATCACGCGGAATTGCTCCATCCGTTTCTGATATTTCTGCTTCACCCATTGGTTCCACTTCCAGGCAAGCAGGCATAACAACAATATGCACAAACAAGTATAAACGGCATATGCCCAGCCGGACAGCCACCAGGGTGGAGTAATGATAATAGTCAGCCGATGGCTTTCCTTGCTCCATATACCATTATTATTACATCCCTTTACTTCGAATTCATATTCGCCAGGTGGCAGGTCAGTATAATAGGCAGTAGTCTGATCGGTCGATTTTATCCATTCGCGGTCGATGCCATGCAGAATGTAACTGTAGCGATTGCGCGAAGGATCACTATAACTCAATGCGGCGAATGAAATGCCGAAACTGTTGTTATTGTAAGGAAGCTCTATCCATGTCTGCTCCACAGAAGGACCGCCCGTACCTTTGAGCAAACGCACTTGCGCCTGATCATCGATATACGGGAAACTCATATCGGATATAATAATAGGGGGAACATACGGATTCTTTCTGAATAGTTCCGGACGGCAAGCACTCAGTCCGCCGATATTGCCGAAAAACATCCATCCATCTTGTGTAAGCAAGGACGAACGACGGCAGAACTGATTACTTTGTAAACCATCAGAGACTGTGTAAACTGAGAATTGCAGATTAGCCGGATTAATACGCATCAGCCCCCAATAGCCGGACAGCCATAAATCGCCACCGGCATCTTCCTGAATACTATACACAACATTCGGTATAGGCACTTTGGTTCCTGCACCCAAACGAGTGAACTCTTCTTTCTCACGGTCGTATGAACACAGCCCGCCACCATCAGTCGCAAACCACATTTTACCATTATTTCCTTCCAGCAAAGCTACTACCGAGTTAATGCTCAGCCCCTTTCCGTCCGAAGAAGCCTGAAAGTTCTTCCATTCCCCTCGCTTCAGATGGCAACGAAACACTCCGCTATTGCCGGTTGCCACCCACAGATAACCATAGGCATCTTCGTGCAAGTCCAGTACTTCGACCATCATGCCCACGGTGGTAACAGTCAGGAAGTCGTCAGTCTTCGGGGTGTAACGGCAAAGTCCCCAACTGGTACCTACATAGATTTCACCGTCCCGTGTACCTTGCAAAGCCAGTACTACATCGCTACCGATAGTATTAGGCATTTGCTGGGAGTGTCGGTACCAGCGTATCTTTCCCGAAGGCAAATCCATCACAGCCAGTCCACTACCGTTGGTTCCTATCCATAGTTTGTTCTGATATTGTAACAGTGCGGTTACTTCTATCTGCAAATCTTTATCTGCGGCTAATGGCACGCGCTTCAATATATTCTCATCCTTATGCAACTTCCACAAGCCATATCGGTTTCCTACCCAAACTCCTCCCGTATTATCTTCGCAGAGGGGACCGATACCGTTTTCTCTTTTCACTAAATCGTCATTCGTTTCATAGGTGAACCGTTCAAAATGCCGGGTATGCCATGCCAGATAGTTGATGCCGTCTTGCTCGGTAGCCATCCATAGTCCGTTTTCTTTATCCTGCATGATGGCATTCAGTTGACAGGTTGCCATGCGTTCGCCTATCAGGCTATCGGCAGTATCTATTTTCCCGGTTACGGTATCGAGCAGATAAGCACCGTCGCTGCTACCTATCAGCAAGCGTCCGTTCTCTATCATCTTTAAACAGAGTATGGCTTCCTGCCGCTTTGCCAATTGATAAAAATGGTTCTTGAGTTTACCGTCCGAAGCTTGGAACGAAAAGATATCGCCGTTGGCTGTTCCTATCCCGACAGTGCCTTGTGTCACGACTAATGCAGAAAGGGTAGCCATTGCACCACCTTCCGTTACAACCGGCTGTTTGTATTTACAAGTGCCGTCCAGCCTCAAAGCTACCCAACCGTCTTGCAGGGTAGCAACGTAGACAGTATTATCAAGAATAGACAAGTCGACGATAAAAGAACTGTAAGAACTGTTTTGAGTAAGTTTACCTGTAGTAGGGTTCCATACAAAAAGTCCCTGCCCCAAGGTGGCAATCCATATATTACCTTTTTTGTCTTTAGTAATACGGGGCACCTCACAGCTGATAGATACACCGTACTCAGTAGCTAGTTGTAAAGGTTCCAACCCATCCTTATGCTTATCATACAGACAGATGCCGCTGTTGGTGCCTACTACTAATGTTTGCGCATCCAGTTCGGCGAGTGCCAGAACACGATTGCTATTCACGGTTGAATGGCGGATATAATATGCACGGAAGGTATTGCCATCGAAACAGTTCAAGCCATTACCCGTACCAATCCAGATAAGTCCGCAGCTATCTTGTAGTGCGCAGTAGGTGGTATTATGGTTAAGTCCGTTTTCTACTTTATATTGCAGGAGGGTATAGTCGGGAAGAGCATAACTGCTTAATCCGAAGAAGAGATTAACCAAACATAAACAGAAAAGTCTTTTCAGATAGAAGTATTTTCTATTATGCAACGATTTCATCATATGTGCGTTTCATTCAAGGTTATCATATAGAGCAGGCAAAGATATGATTTTTATTGTAAAGAAACAGCAGATACTTTAGTAATATACAGTTACCTATTGTACATTCTTATTTGTAGGGTTATGAATTAAATGATTCCTGCCGAGATGCATAAACAGGAGTAGCTTAATTCTCCTCCTGAGAGGAGGAAAATTAAGCTACTCCGTGAAATATTATAAATGGAGGTATTTCATTCTTTTCTTACCTATAAAAAGGTACAAACGCCTATTTACTTGATAGGACACGGCTTCACTCCTTCATTTGTTATTCTGACCGGCTTGATAAAGCCTTTGTTGTCAAAATAAAGAGGGTCGATGCACGTCACCCGATGGCTGACATTCGTATAGTCCAGTGGATGGCGGTGATACACGATGTACCATTCATCCTTACCAGGCACTTGGATAAGAGAATGATGTCCTGCTCCTGTAGCCACTTTATCATCTTGTTCCAATATCTTTCCGATGCGTTTGAACGGACCGAAAGGAGAGTCTGCAATAGCATAAGCTACACTGTAATCGGGACCTCCCCAACCACCTTCGGACCACATGAAGTAATACTTCCCGTTGCGCTTCATCATAAAAGGTCCTTCGGTATAGCGTTCAGGCGTTACTTCTTTATACATAGAGCCGTCTTCAAAAGGGACCACACTGAGCAAATCGGGACTCAGTTTCACCATGTTGCAATGTCCCCAACCACCATAGTACATGTAATACTGTCCGTCATAATCTTTGAAGACAAACTGGTCGATGGGCTGTGCTCCGTTAATAATTTTGTCAATCAGCGGCTTGCCCAGTGCATCCTTAAACGGACCGGCAGGAGAATCGGCTACGGCAACACCGATACCGCCCAACTGTTCATTGTTCTGTATATCGTTTCCACCAAAGAATAGATAGTACTTCCCGTTAGCTTCGACAACGGCAGGTGCCCAAAGGGCGAACTCCAGCCACGGTATATTTTCGATAGACAACACTTTGGAATGCTTAGTCCAGTTCACCAAGTCTTTGGATGAAAAGGCATCCATATAGGTTTGAATATTGTAATCCTGATTCACGGCACGAGTCTTGCGGTTCTTTACCTCAGCCGGAAAGTTCAAGGCATCTTCGCCATGCAGAAGTGACAAAGTGGGATATATCCAGTATTCGTTATTGAAGACCACACCTTCGGGGTCGGCATACCAGCCGGGAAAGACGGGGTTACCACTTGTTGTCTTGCTGCTTATACTTGTTTTCCTGCTGTTCATCTTGTTCAACAGCAGTTTCATAAAGAAACCGCCTACTACGGAACGGGCTTTGAAGTTCATCATCTCGCCGTGGTCTGCATCATACCAGTCGCTAATGGGAACACGCGATGCGGTTTCTTCAGCATTCAGATAGACAGGAGCAATCATCCGACGGAAATCGTCTTCACCACGCAGGCAGGCGCTCCACATTATCCAGTCGCTCTTGGTATAGTTCTTGCGCGAATCCAGCGGAGTACCGTATTTATGTTGCGATTTCAGGTAGAAGTCCATTTCCTTTTCAAATATCTGAGAGGGGAACAGGTTGGTGCCGAATGCTTTGTCCCATATCAGGTTGTACTTCAAGCTCCATGTTCCGGTTTTGTCGAATGCCAACTTGTAATGGTCGTTATCGCGTGCCATCTTCTCCCACTCTATTGCCATATTACGGGCGGCATTCATGTATTTAGCGGCTACGTCATTCTTGCCCAGCATGCGGGCTACTTCGCTGTAACCGGCAATGGCAAGGATGGCTTTTACAGATAAGTTGGCGTTGTGTGCCAGGTGTCCGGCAAAGTCGTCGGTGCAGATTTGGTTCTCCGGGTCCAGGCCGTTTTCGTAAAGGTAGTTAGCCCAGGTAGTCAGTGTTTCCCAATGTTGGGCGGCGTAGTCGGCATTACCTTCAATTAAGGAAATGGCGGCGGTCAGGATGACCATGTTACCGGCTTCTTCGATGGGCATGTCACCACCGTATTCCAGGCCGTTGGCTACGGGGTAGGTTCCCAGGTCGTGGGCAGGGAATGGTTTCGTCCATCGTCCGCTTTCGCTGTAATGGAAGATGGAGGTCATCATACCTTTCAGCAGGTCGGGATTATAAAGCAGGAATAGTGGTGCAGAGGGATAGGTGATGTCTACGGTATTGATGCAACCGTTGCTATGATTTTCTTTGGAGAAGAACAGGACATTTCCGGCTTCGTCGGTGAAGAGTTTGTGGGCGGTGATGGCCTGACGGTAAACTAAGGCGCAAAGTTCGGCATACTGTTTGCCGCCTGCTTGTTCGGCATTGGCCATCAGTTCGGCGTCGAAGGCACGGCAACGTTCCATCAAGGCGGCATGTTGCGCCTGGTAGCGTTCGAAGGCATCGAAGATCGTTACTTTGCCGTTGTGTTTCCAGTAGGCTTGACGACGTTGGTAGAAGTACTCCAAGCTATAGATATCGTCGTAACCTAGCATGATGAAACTGCTCTTGCCCTCTTTACCTACTTGTTTGAGGTCGTGCGAGTAGGCCATGGCAGGCATTTCGTTTTCGTTGCGGCTGATGATACGGGCAGAGGTGGGTGACAGGAGCTGTCCGTTGGTTATGAAGGATTGCTTCATATCGTAGTAACTGCCTGTACGGACGGCTTTATCTGACTCGTCCGGTGCACCGAGGTAAGCATAGCCCCAGTCGATGCGCACGCCGTCACCTTTACGAACGGTATAAGGCTGGTCGATAGTGCCGCTCTTGGCGTAGTTCATGCCTTTCACGTTCAGGCATTCGGTGATAGTGGGCTGTGAAGTTTCGTGTACAGCCAGTTGGGGAGTGGTTTCTATATAGATTTGTACGTTGTGTTGTTTGCGGTCGGTGGAGCGCACGCGATAAGAAAGATAGTTGATAGGGGTGGAAATCAAGTCGAAATCTTCCATCAGCAGTGGGGCGGTGAAGATTAAGTCCAGTTCTACGGGACCACAGGTAAAGGTATAGTATGTCTGCGTGGGCAGTACATCGACTGATTTCTGTAGGGCTACACGGCTGAAGTTGCACTCCTGTGCCGGTTTCTTATAAAGCCCGAAGTCCACGTAAGCACCTCCGGTGGTGTTGTGGCAATGGGCTGCCAGTACGTTTTCACCTTTCACCAGTTTCTTTTTGGCGGCTGCGGAGAGTTCCAGCAGTACGTTGTTCTTCCAGCTGTAGTCGGTGGCAACCAACTGTTCACCATTGAGATAGAGTTCGAATACATCGTCGTGGGAATAACGGACAAAGAGTGGTTCGCGAGAGAGGTCTTCCGTTAGTTGGAAGGTGCGGCGTACCCAGATATCGTCAGTATTCCACTCTGTGCCCAGGCATTTCATGTCTTTAGTGCCGAAGGCGGCTTTACCGCTTTTCCAGGCGGAAGCATTGTAGGCAGGCAGCGTCCAACCTTTTTCGGGACGTTCAAAGGTGTATCGCCCTTCCCACAGTCCGGTGTCTGCCATCGGTTGCAGGGCATCCAGGCGAACTTGGTCTTTACCCATAAAGCGATAAACGGTTCCGTCGACGCGCAGTGCGCCGAGTAACGGATGGGCGGCACCTGTCCAGTGCTCGGTATTGCCTTCTGTCAGTTCGTTATAGGGTGACCAGATGGAGAAATAGGTATCCGAGGTGATTAACGGAACGGAAGGGGCACGCAAGGCGGTTTCACGTGTGGGCGTCCAGATGTCGGAGGCATGCACACTGAATAGATATAGGCATAATGAGAATAAAATAAAGGCTTTCTTCATGTTGTTCTTGTTAAGAATGTGTTTTAATTTATTGTTTATCAGTTCCCGAAGGAAGCGGCAACCGTGTCTCTTCCTTTTGGGGTGTTCCCAGAACCGGAATGCCTTGTGCATCCCATTCTATCTTTTGTATACGGGGGGTACGCGAGTCGATGGCTCCGGCTGCATCATTCGTAATGCGCCGGGCGTGATAGAGCATATACCATTCCTTGCCATCGGGCGAAGGAACGAACGAAGGACTTCCCGGTCCGTACACTCCATTCTCAGCGGAACTTCGGAATACAGGTTGAGGAGATTTCTTCCATGAGCCGGGCAACAACGGGTCACTATTGGCGTCGGCTGTCAGCAATCCGATGCAATAATAAGGTGTCCAACTGCCGCTGGCACAATAATATATCAACAATTTATCACGATTCTTTGAATACATAAACTGGGGAGCCTCATTCACATGAATGGGGTAAGCCGTCTTGCTCCCATCGGGGTTCACCCATTGCAGTTCCCATTCGTGTTCGGGTTGCGAAATAAGGACACGTTCACTGTCCAGTGTCCACGGATTTGCCATGTGCGCCAGGTAGATACACTGCATCTCTTCGCTGATACGGCGTTGTTTCCAACCGCACCACATCATATATCGCTCTCCACGATGCTCGAAGGTAGTGGCATGGATAGCCCAGTTATCATCTTTATCAGTGCGGATGCGACCTTTCATCACGAATTCTCCATCCAGCGGATTGTCGGCGCTGTTCTCCAGAACATAAATCTGATGGTTGTCCATATTGCCGTCATCAGCAGCAAAGTAGATGTACCATTTGTTGTCGATGCGGTGCAACTCCGGTCCCCAAAGGTGATAAGAGGCATCTTTCTCACCGGGAATCCATACAGCCTTCCGCTCGGCGCTGTCCAGGCGGGTTATGTCGGTTGCCTTCCAAAGGACTATCTTGTTCTCTTCTCCTTGCGTATAATAATAGGTACCGTCGTGAAAGATAGCCCACGGTTCGGCGCCTTTCGCTTTGATGGGATTGGTATAAGTAGTATTGCCGGTAGGCAGAACATCGGCGGTTGCCTGTTTGTTTTTGCAGCCGCAGCAAATGCATAATAGCAATATAAAGAATAACAAGTTCGCTTTCATAGTGCTTATCATTTTGGTTTCTACTGCAAAGGAAAAGGTTTCCCTGCAAAAAAGGTCACAAAATCTAGTCTAATAATACGAATAGCTGTTCAACTGCACAAAAACATGCCTCACAATGGCACCAAAACCGCCTTTTATTGGATGTATATATGCAGCGGCTTGGATATATACATCCAGCGTGCTGGACATATATATCCAAGCCGCTGGAAGTTAACTTCCAGCAAACCGATAATAAACACCTCAGCACATGTATTCATATACCTCCCCTGTTCCATTCGCAGTACCCGGCTAAATTTAATCCATTCCTGCCCTATGTAAAAATAGCAACCATGTTGCAAGAAAATAGCAATAACTATTCATTCCGCTACCTGTAGAACGGGTTTTGATAGAATGAACAGCTATTACCTTTTATTGAACACTCATTATCGGCACGTAAAAAAGAGAACTCATACTTTTGTCGCAGTTCCCGAGGGGGGAAGAATACGATTAACCTGTTAAGTTAACTTTAAAACCCAATGATGCCTATGTAAAATTTCTCCAATTCAACTAATCCTTTCTAAGAGAAAGTTTCTCGATGCACTAAGACCTCTCTTATAGAGTCCTTTTTTACAAATCAATTTATAATCCAAAATTAAATCTATTAATTATGAGCGAAAACATTAAAAATGTATTGTCTAAGGCAATGTTTTTGATTGCTTTTCTAAGCTGTAGCTTGTTGATGGCAGCGCAGACGAAGAACGTAACGGGTACCGTTACCGACTCGAACGGCGAAACAATCATCGGAGCTAGTATTCTGGTAAAAGGAAGCGGCAATGGTACTATTACCGACTTCGAAGGAAAATTCGCATTGCCCAATGTAAGCGACAATGCTATTCTGCAAGTTTCGTATATAGGATATGTATCACAAGATATCCCTGTAAAAGGAAAGAGCGTGATACAAATCGTATTGAAAGAAGATTCCGAGCTATTGGATGAAGTAGTGGTAGTAGGCTACGGCACACAAAAGAAGGTCACCCTGACCGGAGCCGTATCTGCCGTGAAAGCTGATGAAATCATCGCTACCAAGAACGAAAATGCACAGAACATGCTGACCGGTAAAGTAGCCGGCTTGCGCGTAGTGCAGAAGAGTGCCGAACCGGGTGCCTTCAACAATAACTTCGACATCCGCGGTCTGGGTGCTCCACTGGTTATCATCGACGGTGTTCCCCGCGACAATATCAGCCGCATCGACCCTAACGATATCGAAAGCCTCTCTGTATTGAAAGATGCTTCGGCAGCTATCTACGGTGTACGCGCCGCCAACGGTGTGGTATTGATTACCACCAAATCGGGTAAAGCAGAAAAGACTGAATTGAGCTACTCCGGTAACATCGGCTGGCAGATGCCCAGCGGTTTGCCCGACGTAGTGAATGCTGTAGACTGGATGACCCTGTGGAACGAAAAGAAGATGCACAACGTAAACGGTGGTTCTCTCCGTTTCAATGATGATGACTTTGCACCCTATCTCAACGGCACCAAGCGTTCTACCGACTGGTACAAAGCTGTAATTCGCAACGCATCGCCCCAAACACAACACAACATCAGCGCAACTGGCGGTAACGAGAAGACTCACTTCTACATGAGCGCCGGCTATCAGAACCAAGAAGGTATCTTCAAGAGCGGCGACTTCGACTACGAACGTTTCAACCTGCGTTCTAACATAACGTCACAGTTGACCAAATACCTGAAAGTAGACCTCAACATCACCGGAATCATGGACACTCAGGAACGTCCGTATGAAAGTGCCGATATGATTATCCGTTCTTTGTGGCGTTCGTCTCCTATCCAGTCCGTTTATGCTAACGATAATCCCGAATACCTGCAACAAGGTTTGGTAGATGGTAGCAACCCGGTTGCCATGATGAGCAAAGACCTCACAGGTTACAACCAATGGAACAGAAAGTGGTTCCAGTCTTCGGCTTCGGCTACATACGACGTACCTTACGTAAAAGGACTATCGGCAAAAGCAGTATTCAGCTTCGACTTCAACATGGAAGATAACAAGAAGTATCAGTCTGCCTACAACCAATATAACTATCAGGAAGTAGACGATACCTATCGTCCCAACCTGCGCAACAATCCCAGCAAACTGACCCGCGAGTATTATCGCAAGCAGTCTATGCTTTACCAATTCTCATTGAACTACAGCCGTTCGTTCAATCAGACTCACAACGTAAACGCCCTGTTATTGTGGGAAGGGTCTAAGAGAACCGGTGACAACTTCTATGCTCTCCGCGAACTGGGTCTGGACTTAGACCAGTTGTTTGCTGGTAACACTACTAATCAGGTAGGTTATATGAATACTGACGGAAACGCTTTGTACGACAAAGCAAACCTGGGTTTGGTTGGAAAGTTCGGCTATGACTTCAAGTCCAAATACCTAGCTGAGTTCAGCTTCCGTTACGATGGTTCGTCCATGTTTATGTCCGGCGGACAATGGGGCTTCTTCCCTGCCGGTTCTTTGGGATGGCGTTTTTCAGAAGAAGACTTCTGGAAAGAATCTGCTCTTTCTTTCATCACCAGCGGTAAGTTGCGTGCCTCTTACGGTAAAATGGGTGACGACAGCGCATCAAGCTACCAGTTCATTACCGGCTACTACTATCCGGCAGGTGGCGACAACAACAAACTGCCTGGCGGACATGTAATCGGTGGTGACTTTGTAAATGCAGTAAAGAACAAAGGTATTGCCAACCGTAATATCACTTGGTACATCGCCAAGACATTCGACATCGGTATCGACCTCGAAGCATGGAACGGACTGTTAGGCTTATCCGCCGACTACTTCAGCCGTTCACGTAGCGGTTTGCTGGCAACACGTGCAACCAGTCTGCCCGAAGAAGTAGGTGCCGACTTGCCGCAAGAGAACCTCAACAGCGACCTTACCCAAGGCGTTGAGTTGGAACTGAGCCACCGCAACCGCATCAACGACTTCTCGTACAGCGCCAAAGGCTTGTTCTCTTTTACCCGCATCAAAAAACAGTATGTGGAAAGAGCACGCTCGGGCAACTCTTACGAGAACTGGCGTAACAATGAGAACGACCGCTACCAAGGCATTTGGTGGGGATATGGTGACAATGGACGTTACGGTTCATACGGCGACATCGCCAACAGCAACATCTATGTGGGCCGCGACAGATTGCCGGGCGACTATATCTACGTCGACTACGATGGCGACGGACAAATTACCGACCACGACCGTTATCCTATTGCCATGCGCGGCGACGGCCCGTTGATGAACTTCAGCTTAGACCTCAGTGCACAGTACAAAGGTTTCGACCTGAACGTCCTCTTCCAAGGAGCCGCTATGACCTATTGCGCTTACGGTGAACAGCTACGCGAACCATTGTGGGGTAGCGATTACTCCAACGCCATGACTCAATTTATGGACCGTTGGCACCCCACTGATGCAAAAGCCGACCCCTACGACCCGAATACCCAATGGACTTCCGGTTATTATGCCTATACAGGTTCAATGCCTGAGTTCGACTCCTTCTTCAGCATTCGCAACGCCGCTTATCTGCGTATGAAGAGCATCGAACTGGGTTATACCCTCCCCGCTCGTTGGACTGAGAAAGTAGGTATCAAAAACCTCCGCTTCTACGTGAACGGCTACAACCTATTGACCTTTACCGGTCTGAAAGATGTAGACCCCGAACATACAAACGACGGCGAAGGATATAACTATCCGTTGAATAAGACAGTATCTGTTGGTGTTAACGTTAAATTCTAAGAAACAATGATGAAGAAATATATATTTGCATTAGCATTGGCCTCCTGCTCATTGACTTCCTGTCTCGAACTGGATGTGCCTCCTATGAATATTGTGCAGGACAAAGACGTCTTTACCTCTGAGAATGGTGTAACAAGTTACATCGTCCGTCTGTACAGCCAGCTTCCAGTAGAAGATTTCCGCTACTCAGCAGCACGTGGTTTCAACCACTTCTGGATTATCGACCCTGTGCCCATGATTACCGGTGAAGCCATCGGTCGTGACTGGTGCGGTGCTCATAGTGAAGACTTCGACTACTACTCTGATAACAACAACCCAACGGGTAATGGTTATAAGCTGATTCGTGACATCAACTACTTCCTCGAAACTTTAACTTCTTACGAATCCTACTTCTCGACCGAACAGTTGAATACGTGGAAAGGTGAGGCCTTGTTTGCCCGTGGTTTTGCTTACTTCGCCCTGGTTAAACGTTACGGTGGTGTCCCTCTGGTAAACTCAGTACTGAAATATCCGGAGCAGAGCATTGACGAACTAAGAATACCTCGTTCATCCGAAGAAGCTGTATATAATCAGGTATATCAGGACCTTACCGACGCCTTCAACCTGTTGCCCGAGAAAGCGCAACGCGGACGTGCCACCCGTTATGCCGCCGCAGCACTTAACTCACGTGCCATGCTGTTTGCCGGTTCTATCGCCAAATACAACAAGAACTCTACTTTGGTTGACAAAGACGGTAACCGTTTATGTGGCATAGATGCTACCAAAGCAAAAGACTTCTACCAAAAGAGCTACGACGAAGCCAAGAAGGTAGAAGGTCATCACAGCCTATACATGAAGAATTGGAAAGAAGGCGATAAAGAAGCACAATACCAGAACTACGTAAGTGCCTTCTTTGACGAAAGCAGTGAAGAGAATATCTTTGTAAAAGAGTACTCTTACCCTAACTCTGTACACGGATACGACGCATACTGCGTACCCCGTCAGGCTATGGGAGCCAATGGTTACGCCACTTTGGTAAACCCGACACTGGACTTCGTTGAAATGTTCGACGGTCTGCCCAAAGACGCCAACGGACATTTGCAGAACTTCGATGCCAACGGTCATTATAAGATGTATGACAAGACTATGGATTTGTTTGCCAACGCCGAGCCTCGCTTGCGTGCCAACGTAATCCTGCCGGGCGATGAATTCAAAGGTGAAAACATCTCTATCTACCGCGGTCTCTGGACCAAAGCAGATGCTGCCAACGGTATCTCAAAAATCATCCCTGACGGTGCAACCGAGAAGTACGAAAACATTGCCCAGTGCAAAGACTACATCGTAAGCTCTCCCAACCCGGACAAGCAAACTGTATACACCCTGCCCGACGGAACCAAGATGAATGCTGCCGGACTAAGCGGTCCGTTTGCTTCGGACACCGGCGCAGGTGCCATGTCTGGTTTCTCTGTACGCAAATGGTTGAACCCGGATATGCCGAAATCGGATGTATTGGAGAACAACTCTACTCAAACCTGGATTGAAATACGCTATGCCGAAGTTCTATTGAATCGTGCCGAGGCTGCTTACGAACTGGCCGAGCTGGGTGAAGGCAATCAGTATAAGGAAGATGCTTTTACTTGTATCAACCTAATCAGAAACCGTGCAGGTGCCAATCTACTGGCTTCTTCTGCTGATTTGAACGATTTCTCTATCATTCAGACTGAAAGACGCAAAGAGTTGTCATTCGAGAACAAGACTTGGTGGGACTTGAAGCGTTGGAGACTGATTGAGAAAGAACAACAATCCAGCTTATGGAGAATCTTGATGCCTTTCTACGCCGTACATGCAGGCAAGTACTTCTTCGATGTACGCACGGACGAAGACAACCATCGCTTCACGTTCGATACTCGTTGGTACTACAAGAATCTGCCGGGCGGTTCTATCGAGAAGAATCCGTTGCTGATACAGAATCCGGGGTATTAATCATTAAAACTAAAAGACATGAAAAAAATAATATATTACGTAGCCTGCTTAATGCTGTTGTTCACAGCCAATGCTTGTACCGATGTTGACAACTATGATGCTCCCGAAGAAACCATCATGGGACGTATCATCGACAAGAAGACTCAAAAGCCCATGCAGACCGAAGTGGGCGACGGAGGCGTACGTCTGAAACTGTTGGAAATGAGTTGGAGCGACAATCCTACTCCTTATTATACTACAGTAAAACAAGACGGTACTTATCAGAACACCAAGATATTCAAAGGTAACTACATCATCGAGGCGCTGGGTGCATTTGTCCCTACATACGTGACGAACTCCGAAGGCAAGGTAGTGAAAGACGAACGCTGGAAAGGCGACGTGAAAGGTACTACTCAAATAGATTTCGTTGTAGAACCTTTCTTGAATGTAGAATGGGTGGGCGAACCGACAACGAATGCTGACGGAACCATCACGGCTTCCTTCAAGGTAACCCGTGGCACAGACAATGCAGACTATCAGCAGGGTTTGTCGGAAGTGTATCTGTTCCTGAACTCTTCGAGCCCGTATGTAGGCGACAACAACAAGGACGACCGCTACTCAGTACGCATGAGCGATGAGATGAAACAGACCTGCATCGGCAAGGATATCGTTACGCTGACTACCCCCAAGTTGCCGGGAAAACGCAACTACTATGTTCGTGTAGGTGCTCGTATCGATCGTGAAGTAGATGGCCGGAGACGTTACAACTACAACGAACCGAAGACTGTGACTGTACCCTAAGACAATCATATTAATTAACTAGGTTAGTTTTCAATAGGTTTATTATAATCATCTTCCGGCAAGAGACTCTTTTCTTGCCGGGAGATTCTAAAGACACAATTACCATGAGAAATAGAATCTTACTCTTTACACTTTCAATTCTGCTTATTTCCACGTCTGCCACTGCTTCCGGGCGAGTTGCCGAAAAGGAGAAGCCTTATACTGCCAAAGATGCTACTGTGGCAATAGATGCCTTTCACCAAACTTTCTACAACCCGGAGATGAAGCTCTACGCCATCTCGTCCGACGGAAAAGGAAGAGCAGCCATCTGGGTGCAAGCCATCTATTGGGACATGATAATGAATGCATACAAGCGCACCAAGGCTCCCAAGTATCGTCAACTGATTGACGACATTTACCAAGGCGGCTATGAACAATATGCCAAATACAACTGGAACAGCAAGGTAGAATGGTTCATCTACGACGACATGATGTGGTGGATTATCTCACTGGCACGCGCTTACGAGATTACGGGCGACCCGAAATACCTTGCCGATGCCGCCTCCGGCTTCTACCATGTATGGAAAGAATCGAACGACCACGAACGTGGCGGACTGTGGTGGAGTTTTGCCCACGATGCCAAGATGGCGTGCATCAACTATCCTACCATTGTAGGCGGTATGACACTGTACGAGATTACCAAGAAGGCCGACTATCTGGAAAAGTCCAAAGCAACCTACGACTGGTCACGCAACGTATTCTTCGACAAAGAGAAAGGCCGCGTTGCCGATAACATGCACTACCACTTCCAACGTCAGAATGGAATGGACATCGACTGGACTACACAACTCTACAACCAGGGAACGTTTATCGGTTCTGCCGTAATGCTCTATAAAGCAACAAACGACAAGCAATACCTGGACGATGCACTACTCGCTACAGAATATGTACGCAACCACATGTGCGACTCCAACGGCATGCTGGAATTCAAGAACGGAGTGGAACAGGGAATCTACGCCGCCATCTTCTGCCAATACGTTATCCGTCTGATTGAAGACTGCAACCAACCTCAGTATTTGGAATGGCTGCGTAAGAACATCAATACCGGTTGGGCAAACCGTGACAAGACCCGTAATATCACTTTCAAGAATCCGTCCATCCCCTGCCCTACGGGTGTAATGGAAAGCTATGATGCCAGTGCCTGCCCTGCATTGATGCAAGTAATCCCCGCTAAATAACAGAACAACAAAACACATCCATATATAATATGAAAACAAATAGAATATTATTTACCGCTGCCTTCGCACTCTTCTGTAGTGGAATGTATGCACAGAATGCACCTGAAGCAAAGACCATCTTCCAAACATCCGAACCCTGGAAGACAGAAACGGATATCCGCGCCGACGGCGTAATGGTGTACGGAACAGTTGATAAACCCGGAGTTACCTTTGAACAACGCATGCAGTCGTGGAAAGATCGCGGCTACAAGGTGCAATTCATGACCGGTGTAGCCTGGGGCGATTACAGTGATTACTTCCTGGGCTGGTGGGACAAGAGCATCGAGCACATGAAAGAGGGACAACGCGACCGTGATGGACGTGAAATCGGTCACGGCTACCTGACCCCTTATATTGTGCCTACCGAAAGCTTCATCCGCTACATGCAGGAAAAACAGATTAAACGCGTTATCGACTCCGGCATCACATCCATCTATCTGGAAGAACCTGAGTTCTGGGCGCACGCCGGATATAGCGATGCCTTCCGCAATGAGTGGCAGAAGTATTACAACTTCCCCTGGCGTGCACAACACGAATCACCGGAGAATACGTACCTATCCAACAAGTTGAAGTATCAGCTGTACTACAATGCACTGGAGAAGATATTCACGTATGCCAAAGAGTACGGCAAATCGAAGGGACTGGAAATAAAATGCTATGTTCCCACTCACTCGCTAGTGAACTATACTTCCTGGCAGATTATCAGTCCAGAAGCCAGCTTGGCATCCTTGGATTGCGTGGATGGTTACATTGCCCAAGTATGGACAGGTACGTCTCGCGAACCGGTATTCTACAACGGTGTGAAGAAAGAGCGTGTGTTCGAGAATGCTTTCCTTGAATATGGCTGTATGAAGTCCATGACCGACCCGTTGAACCGGGAAATGTACTTCCTTACCGACCCCATTGAAGACCGTGCCAAGGACTGGACGGACTACAAAATCAATTATCAGGCTACCTTCGCTGCACAGCTGATGTACCCCATGATAGATACGTATGAAGTAATGCCTTGGCCGGATCGCATCTATCAAGGCTTGTACCGCATTGCCGGAACAGACAAACGCCAACGTATTCCCCGCTCCTACTCTACACAGATGCAGGTGATGATTAATACATTGAATGACATCAAGAAGTCATCCAAGCAAATCAGCGGTACGAAAGGTATCGGCGTTTTGATGGCGAACTCTATGATGTTCCAACGTTTCCCCAACCATGCCGGATATGAGGACCCTCAATTCTCCAGCTTCTACGGACAAACGTTACCGCTATTGAAGAAGGGTGTTCCTGTAGACATCGTACACATTGAGAACACTCCGTTTGCACAGACTTTCAAAGATTTGAAGGTATTGGTCATGTCTTACTCCAACATGAAACCATTGGATGCCAAGTTCCACGGCTTTATTGCCGATTGGGTAAAAAACGGCGGTGCACTGGTATATTGCGGTGAAGATATCGACCCGTATCAAAGTGTACTGGAATGGTGGAATACCAATGGAAACAATTACACCGCCCCTTCCGAACACCTCTTCGAGCAGATGGGCATGGAGCGCAAACCTTCCGCAGGTGCTTTCAGCTATGGCAAAGGAACGGTTATCGTGATGCGTGAAGACCCCAAACACTTTGTATTGAAAGAGGGTAACGATGCAGCGTACTTCCAAACCGTAGCCGATGTCTATAAGAAAGTAACCAAGAAAGCAGTCGAAACCAAGAATAACTTTATAGTAGAGCGTGGTCCTTATACCATCACCGCTGTATTGGATGAGAGTGTATCGGCAGAACCCCTTCATTTGAAAGGACTTTATATCGACTTGTTCGACAAAGACCTGCCCGTACTTACCGAAGCTATTATCAAACCGGGTGAACAAGGTTATTACTATAATATAAAGAATGTAGCCCGTGGAACGAAAGCTAAAGTTCTTTGCGGTGCATCGCGCATCTATGACGAGAAAGTAAGTGCAAACTCTTACTCCTTCGTTGCCAAAAGTCCGCTGAACACCACTAACATTTCACGCATCTTGTTGCCCAAAGCGCCGAAGAAGGTATCAGTCAACGGAAAGGAAGTACAAGACGCATTGTGGGACCAACATTCAAAGACCATGCGCCTCGGCTTTGAGAATAATCCGGATGGTGTATCTGTAATCGTTGAATGGTAATAGTTTTCAGAATAGGGAAATAAATAATAAAATAGAAATCATGAAGAAATCAATAGTAACCTGTTTGTTAGGAGCCGCCGCTTTGCTTTGCGGTTGCAATTCCGCTTCTACCGTAGAACAGAAGAAAAGTGAATTACGGGTATCATCCTACCCGTTGATAACAATAGACCCTTACACCAGTGTATGGTCATCTACCGATAATTTATACGATTCTCCTACCAAACACTGGACTGGCAAAGACATGTCGCTAATCGGTGTTGCCAAAGTCGATGGAGTGGCTTACCGCTTTATGGGCGATGAGGAACTGGAATTGCTTCCGGTAGTGAAGACTTCGGAGCAAGGAGATTGGACGGGTAAATATACAATTACCAAGCCCGCCGACGGATGGGAGAAAAACGACTTCAACGACGCAAGTTGGAAAGAAGGCCCCGCCGCCTTCGGTACTTGTGAGAACGAACATGTAGCCCAAACACAATGGAGTGAGGAATTCATCTGGGTTCGTCGCCATGTCAACCTGGAAAATGATTTGCAGAATCAGAATATCTATCTGGAATACTCACACGATGACGATGTTATCATTTACATCAACGGAATTAAGGTAGTCGATACCGGCAACGCTTGTAAAAAGCATCAGTTGGTGAAGCTATCCGATGAAGTAAAAGCTACCTTGAAGAAAGGTGAGAATGTCATCGCCGCTTACTGCCATAACCGTGGTGCCAACGCACTGCTGGACTTTGGTCTGCTGGCAGAACAGGACGATACTCGTTTCTTTACTCAAACCGCTACTCAGAACTGGGTTGATGTACAAGCCATGACTACTACTTATGAGTTCACTTGCGGCCCGGTTAACTTGAACCTGGCATTCACAGCCCCCATGTTTATGGATAACCTCGACCTCATGGCACGTCCCGTAAACTATATGACTTATAAGGTTACTGCTAATGACGGCAAACAACACACCGTAGAACTCTACTTTGAAGCCGCTCCGCAATGGGGGCTCGACCTGCCTCATCAAGAATCTGTAAGCAACACATTCACTGAAGGCGATTTGGTATATGTCAAGACCGGAAGCCTCAACCAAAAGATACTCAACAAACAAGGCGACGACGTGCGTATCGACTGGGGACACTTCTACATGGCTGCCAATAAATCGAACACCTACTCCGTAGCAGGCAACGGCATGGAGCTTCGCAAGAGTTTCTTGAACGGAAAAGCAGAAGCCGGTAAGACGGAAGGATACGACAAGTTAGTCTTGGTTTCAAATCTTGGAGAAACCAAGGAAGCCGACGGACACGTTCTCTTGGGTTATGACGACCTATACTCCGTACAATACTTCGGTGAGAACCTTCGTCCGTACTGGAACCGTAAGAACAACGAGACTATTCTTTCTCAATTCGCAAAAGCAGAAAAGGAATATACCGAGCTGATGAAGAAGACTGCCGAGTTCAATGCTCAACTGATGGACGAAGCAACTCAAGCAGGTGGTCGTCAATATGCGGAGTTATGTGCTGCCGCTTACCGCCAGTGTATTGCTGCCCACAAGTTGATGGAAGCACCCAACGGCGAACTATTCTTCCCTTCTAAAGAGAACTTCAGCAACGGGTCTATCGGAACAGTCGACTTGTCTTATCCGTCTTCTCCCATCTTCCTGGTATACAACCCGGACTTGGCAAAAGCACTGATTAACCACATCTTCTATTATAGCGAAAGCGGCAAATGGACGAAACCTTTCGCAGCGCACGATATCGGTACTTATCCATTGGCTAACGGCCAGACTTATGGTGGTGACATGCCGATAGAAGAATCTGGTAATATCTTGATTATGACCGCAGCCATCGCTACAGTAGAAGGCAATGCCGACTACGCAGCCAAACACTGGGAAACCCTCACTACCTGGACCGATTATCTGGTAGAATATGGACTTGACCCCGAGAATCAACTCTGTACCGATGACTTCGCCGGACACTTTGCCCACAACGCCAACTTGTCTGTTAAGGCTATCCTGGGTATCGCATCCTATGGTTATCTGGCAAATATGCAAGGTAAGAAAGAGGTTGCCGAGAAATATTTGCAGAAAGCCAAAGAGATGGCTGGCGAATGGGAAAAGATGGCTAACGATGGCGACCATTACAAGCTAACTTTTGACAAATCAGGAACCTGGAGCCAGAAGTACAACCTGATTTGGAATAAGCTTCTCAAGATGAATATATTCCCGGATAGTATCGCAGAAAAAGAAATTGCGTATTATTTGACCAAACAAAACAAATATGGCTTACCTTTGGACAATCGTGAAGCATATACCAAAACCGACTGGATTATGTGGACCGCAACACTGGCTAATGACAAAGCTACTTTTGAGAAATTCATCGCTCCCGTTTATCTGTTTGTCAACGAGACTACAGACCGCGTTCCGATGTCCGACTGGGTATTTACTGACACTCCCAAACAGAGAGGCTTCCAAGCACGCTCGGTAGTTGGCGGTTATTTCATCAAAATGCTTGAAGATAAATTGAATAAATAAGAAACATTACCATGAAAAGACTCGCATTCTTAGTTACTTGCGTGTTAAGCGCATGGACAATGACTGCAAATGCTGTGACCGAACCGGTGGATTATGTCAATCCACTGGTGGGCTCGCAGTCTAAGCATTCTTTGTCAACCGGCAATACCTATCCTGCTATTGCCCTCCCTTGGGGAATGAACTTTTGGACCGCCCAAACAGGAGTGATGGGCGACGGTTGGGCATACACGTACGACGCCGATAAAATACGCGGCTTCAAACAAACCCATCAACCCAGTCCGTGGATTAACGACTACGGACAATTCTCCATCATGCCGGTTACCGGTAAAGCTGTATTCAACCAGGATGAACGAGCCAGTTGGTTTTCTCACAAAGCGGAGATAGTGAAACCCTATTATTATAAGGTGTATCTGGCAGACCACGACGTCCTGACGGAATTTGCTCCTACCAGCCGTGCTGCTTTATTTCGTTTCACTTTCCCCGAGAACAAAGAATCGTACGTTGTAGTCGATGCCTTCGACAATGGTTCTTACATTAAGGTAATCCCCTCGGAAAACAAAATTATCGGTTACACTACCAAGAACAACGGCGGTGTGCCTGAGAACTTCAAGAATTACTTCGTTGTTGTTTTCGACAAACCTTTCACTTATAAGGCTACGGCAACCAATGGCAACATCGAGACCGGCAAACTGGAAAGTAAAGAGAACCATGTAGGTGGCATTATCGGCTTTTCTACCCGTCGGGGCGAACAGGTTCATGCCCGCATCGCTTCCTCTTTTATCAGCTTCGAACAAGCGGAACAGAATCTGAAAGAACTCGGCAATCGTACTCTGGAAGAAGTAGCCGCCGACGGACGCAATGAATGGAACAAGACACTGGGACGTATCGAAGTAGAAGACACAGACAAAGACAAACTGCGTACTTTCTACTCCTGCCTTTATCGCTCTGTATTATTCCCTCGCAGCTTCTACGAAATAGATGCAAAGGGTCAGCCTGTACACTATAGTCCGTACAATGGAAAAGTGTTGCCCGGCTATATGTTTACCGATACCGGTTTCTGGGACACATTCCGTTGTTTGTTCCCTTTCCTCAACCTGATGTATCCGTCCATGGGCGAGAAGATGCAGGAAGGACTTGCCAATACATACAAAGAAAGCGGTTTCTTACCCGAATGGGCAAGCCCGGGTCATCGGGGTTGCATGGTAGGCAATAACTCTGCCTCTGTGGTAGCCGATGCTTATCTGAAAGGTTTGCGCGGATATGATATCGAAATCCTGTGGGAAGCAGTGAAAAGCGGTGCCAACAGTGTGCATCCGCAAGTATCTTCCACCGGTCGTTGGGGGTATGATTACTACAACAAGCTGGGATATGTACCTTACGATGTAGATATCAAAGAGAACGCAGCCCGTACTTTGGAGTATGCGTTCGATGATTGGAGCATCTATAAGCTGGGACAAGCTTTGGGTAAATCAAAGAAAGAACTGGCAGTATATGCCGAGCGTGCTATGAACTACAAGAACCTGTACGACCCGGAGCATAAGTTGATGCGCGGCAAGAACAAAGACGGCAAGTTCCAGTCGCCATTCAACCCATTGAAGTGGGGAGACGCTTTCACCGAAGGAAATAGCTGGCACTACACTTGGTCTGTATTCCACGACCCGCAAGGACTTATCGACCTGATGGGAGGTAAAGCTGCTTTCAATCAAATGATGGATTCAGTGTTTATCCTGCCTCCGGTATTCGACGAAAGTTATTACGGTAGCGTCATCCACGAAATACGTGAAATGCAGATTATGAATATGGGTAACTATGCTCACGGCAACCAGCCCATTCAGCACATGATATACATGTACAACTATTCGGGAGAACCTTGGAAAGCACAGCAACGCGTTCGTGAAGTTATGGACAAGATGTACAATGCCAATCCCGACGGTTATTGCGGAGATGAAGACAACGGACAGACTTCCGCTTGGTATGTATTCTCCGCCATGGGATTCTATCCGGTTTGCCCGGGAACAGACGAATACGTGCTGGGGACTCCTTACTTCAAGCAGATGAAGCTGAACCTGGAGAACGGAAATACCATCACCATTCATGCACCGGAGAACAGTGACAAGAATTGTTATATCTCCTCTATGAGGGTAAACGGGAATCTTCGTACTCAGAACTTCCTTAATCATAGCGAGCTGATGAAAGGCGCCATTATCGACATAAAGATGACCGACTGCCCCAACAAACAGCGTGGAGTAAATGACACCGATTTCCCCTATTCATTCTCTAAAGAACTAAAATAATAAACATGATGAAGAAACAGACTATCATTACAACATGCACATTGGCGGCAATGTTATTGGCAGCTCCTTCCGCCTTTGCCATGCAATCGGACGAAAGCTACTATGTATGCGCTTCAGATGCCATCAAAAAAGACAATCGCCCCAAAGAATCAAAACGTTTGTTCCGTTCCAAAGCAGTAGAAGGACAGATTCAGCGCATACAGCAGTTGCTGAAGAATCAGAAACTGGCATGGATGTTTGCCAACTGTTTCCCAAATACACTGGACACTACCGTTCACTTCCGTAAAGACAAAAAAGACGGCAAACCCGATACTTTTGTATATACCGGAGACATACATGCCATGTGGCTTCGTGATTCGGGAGCGCAAGTGTGGCCTTACGTACAACTTGCCAACGAGGATAAAGAGTTGAAAGAGATGTTGGTGGGAGTGATTAACCGTCAATTCAAGCTGATAAATGTCGATTCTTATGCCAATGCTTTCAACGATGGTCCTATCCCCAATGGGCATTGGAAAACCGACCTCACCGACATGAACGACGAGGTGCACGAACGCAAATGGGAGATTGACTCTTTATGCTATCCGCTGCGTCTTGCTTATCATTACTGGAAGACTACGGGTGACGCAAGTGTCTTTGATGCCGAATGGATTAAAGCAATACAAAACATTCTGAAAACCTTCCGCGACCAACAACGCCGTGACGGACGTGGTTCTTATCATTTCCAACGCGTGACCGAACGTGCGCTGGACACCATGACAAACGAAGGTTGGGGTAACCCGGTGAAGCCGGTAGGACTGATAGCTTCTTCTTTCCGTCCTTCGGATGATGCTACGACCTTTCAGTTCCTGATACCTTCTAACTTCTTCGCCGTATCTTCCTTGCGCAAAGCTGCCGAGATTTTGACAGCAGTGAATCAGCAACCGGAGTTGGCGAAAGAGTGTACCGGTCTGGCTCAGGAAGTGGAAACCGCACTACAGAAGTATGCTACTTACAATCACCCCAAGTATGGCACTATCTATGCTTTTGAGGTAGACGGCTTCGGCAATCAACTGCTGATGGACGACGCCAATGTACCGAGTTTGATTGCACTACCTTATCTGGGCGATGTGGATATAAACAATCCTATCTATCAGAATACCCGCCGTTTTGTATGGAGCGAGGATAATCCTTACTTCTTCAAAGGCACGGCAGGCGAAGGTATTGGCGGTCCGCACATTGGTTACGACATGATTTGGCCCATGAGTATCATGATGAAAGCTTTTACAAGCCAAAACGATGAAGAGATAAAGACTTGTGTGAAGATGTTGATGGATACCGAAGCCGGCACAGGCTTTATGCACGAATCTTTCCATAAGGATAATGCGTCCAAGTTCACCCGTGCATGGTTTGCCTGGCAGAATACGCTATTCGGTGAACTTATTCTGAAACTGGTGAATGATGGCAAGCTCGACTTGTTGAACAGCATACAGTAAACGTGTATGAAGAAGTATCTGATAATGATGGTTGCGGCAGTCTGTATGACTGCCTGCAACCATTCTTCCGTTTTAACCCAGTCCGGCTTGGACCCTGCCAAGTTCCGGACAGAAGTAGATGGCAAGCAAACAGACCTGTTCATCCTTCGTAATGCGCAGGGCATGGAAGTTACCGTAACCAACTTGGGCGGACGAATCGTATCGGTGCTGGTTCCCGACAAAGACGGAGTAATGCGCGATGTAGTCCTGGGCTTCGACTCCATCCCGGATTATATTCACAAGCCTACTGACTTCGGAGCATCTACCGGACGTTATGCCAACCGCATCCACAACGGACGTTTCACACTGGATGGCGTAGAGTATCAGTTGCCCCGCAACAACTACGGGCATTGCCTGCATGGCGGACCAAGAGGTTTCCAATATCAGGTATTCGACAGCAAACAGACGGACGGACAGACTTTGGAGCTGACCTATCTTTCGAAAGACAATGAAGAGTGCTTCCCCGGCAATCTGAACTGCAAAGTTATCTTCGTCTTGACCGACGACAATGCCATCGACATCCGTTACGAGGCCGAAACCGACAAGCCGACCATCGTCAACATGACCAACCATTCTTACTTCAACCTGGACGGCGACGGCTTCAGCATCGCCGAGCATCTACTGAGGGTGAATGCCGATGCCTATACTCCGATTGATAGTACCTTCATCACTACCGGAGAAATAGCTACGGTAGAAGGTACTCCGATGGACTTCCGGCAATACACGCCGATTGGGTCACGCATCAATCAGACAGAGTTCGAGCAGCTACGTTTCGGGCAGGGGTACGACCACAACTGGGTGTTGAATACCAAGGGAGACATCAGTCAAGTGTGTGCTTCGCTCAAATCGCCTAAGACGGGCATTGTGCTCGATGTATATACCAATGAACCCGGCATACAGATATACACCGGAAACTTCCTGAACGGCATCATTCATGGAAAGAAAGGAGTGCCCTACGACCATCGTCCTTCGCTGTGCATGGAAACCCAGAAGTACCCCGATAGCCCTAACAAGGGAGACTGGCCGTCACCGGTTCTTCGGCCGGGAGAGAAGTACGAAAGCCACTGCATTTATAAGTTCTCGGTAGAGAAATAACATCTACTCTCTTTCAAAAAAGTGCTTAAATAATAGAACATGAAGAATAGTACAAGATTTAGATATATCATTGCTGCTGTTGGAATAACCGTTGCAATGACTTCTTGTGAATCAGCAGAGCAATCACACGTAACAACTGTGCCTCGCCCCGATACACAAGAACAGAACGTGAATTATGTATCGAACCGTGCACCCTTGCAACCTCTGCATTTCATCAAGCTACCTGTAGGAAGCGTGCAGCCGCTAGGATGGGTTCGCCGTTACCTCGAACTACAACGTGAAGGACTCACCGGACACTTGGGCGAAATCAGTGCCTGGTTGGAAAAGAAGAATAACGCCTGGCTCACCAACGGCGGCGACCACGGCTGGGAAGAAGTACCTTACTGGCTGAAAGGCTATGGCAACCTTGCCTACATCCTGAACGACCCCAAGATGATAGCCGAAACCCAAATATGGATAGAAGGCGCCTTTGCCAGCCGCCAGTCCGACGGCTACTTCGGTCCCGTCAACCTACGTAACGGCAAACGCGAACTATGGGCACAGATGATTATGCTATGGTGCCTACAATCTTACTACGAGCATTCGCAAGATGAACGTGTTATCAGTCTGATGACCGACTACTTTAAATGGCAAATGACCGTCCCCGATGAAGACCTGCTGAAGGATTACTGGGAAAACAGCCGTGGCGGAGACAACCTCCTGAGCATCTACTGGCTCTACAACCGCACCGGCGACAAGTTCCTGTTGGAGCTTGCCGACAAGATTCATCGCAATACCGCCGACTGGACGCAATCTACTTCCTTGCCCAACTGGCACAACGTCAACATCGCCCAATGCTTCCGCGAACCAGCTACCTACTATATGCAAACCGGAGATTCTGCCTTGCTGAATGCTTCTTATAATGTGCATAACCTGATTCGCCGCACCTTCGGGCAAGTTCCGGGCGGCATGTTCGGTGCCGATGAGAACGCCCGCCTCGGTTATATCGACCCACGACAAGGAGTAGAAACTTGCGGTATCGTCGAACAAATGGCCTCCGATGAAATCATGCTAGGCATGACGGGTGACCCCTTCTGGGCAGAACATTGCGAGGAAGTAGCCTTCAACACCTACCCTGCTGCCGTAACCTCGGACTTCAAGGCACTGCGCTACATCACAAGTCCCAACCATACCATCAGCGACTCCAAGAACCATCATCCGGGCATCGACAACCGTGGACCGTTCCTTTCAATGAACCCCTTCAGTAGCCGTTGTTGCCAGCACAATCATGCACAAGGATGGCCTTATTATGCCGAGCATCTCGTTATGGCAACGCCCGACAATGGTCTGGCAGCAGTGCTCTATGCCGCCAGCGAAACAACGGCAAAGGTAGGCAACAATCAGCAGGTAGTTTTGAAAGAAGAAACCCACTATCCATTCGACGAAAAGGTGACCTTCACCCTGCAAATGGAAAAGCCGGTCGACTTCCCCCTTTACCTGCGCATCCCCTCTTGGACTAACGGACAAGCCACGCTGAAAGTAAACGGACAATCCATGCAAATACCTGCCACCAAAGATGCGCAATACGCTTGCATCAAGCGCCAATGGCAACCGGGCGACCAAGTAGAGTTGACCCTACCCATGTCCTTCCGCATGCGTACCTGGCAGGTGAACAAGAACAGTGTAAGCGTGGACTATGGTCCTCTCACCCTCTCTCTGAAAATCAAAGAGAACTACGTGAAGCGAGACAGCCGCGAAACAGCCATTTGGGATTCCCGTTGGCAAGAAGGTTCCGACGCCAGCCAATGGCCGACAACAGAAATCTACCCCGACAGTCCGTGGAACTACGCACTGATATTACCGGACGAAGCCGATCTGAAGCAATGGAAGGTAGAGCGCAGAGCATGGCCAGCGGATAATTTTCCATTTACCACCGAATCAGTTCCTTTGGAAGTCAAGGCAGAAGGACGTAAGATAGCTTCCTGGCAATTGGACGAAACCGGTTTGTGCGGCGTACTGCCTGACGAGAATGCAGTGAAAGGTGAAAAAGAGGAGATTACATTAATCCCGATGGGAGCCGCTCACCTGCGCATTTCGGCATTCCCACGTGTAACACAATAAAATAGATTAATAGGACAATCATCACACATTAACAATTCATCAATAACACATTCATAATGAGCAACACCCTCTCTACAGACAACCGCATGGTGTGGCTGGATTTTATCCGCCTGGTAGCCATGGTCATGGTGATTGGAGTACATTGTATCGACCCCTTCTATATCTCTCCCACACTGGGAGTAATACCGGAATACAAACATTGGGCGGCCATATACGGTTCGTTCCTTCGCCCGTCAGTCCCTCTATTTGTAATGATGACGGGATTACTGTTATTACCGGTTCGCCGGCAGCCTTTAGGGACATTCTATAAGAAACGCATTTACCGCGTACTGTTCCCGTTCCTATTTTGGTCTATACTCTACAATATGTTCCCGTGGTTTACGGGTGTCTTGGGGCTTCCTAAAGAGATTATCGGCGATTTCTTCTGTTATGTACAGGGCAATGAATCCCAAAGCCTCATCGACTCCCTGAAAGATGTAGCCATGATCCCTTTTAACTTCAGTTTCAAGGAGAATCACATGTGGTACATTTATCTGCTGATAGGTCTTTACTTGTACATGCCTTTCTTCTCGGGATGGGTGGAGCAAGCCGATCGCAAGATGAAACGTACGTTTCTGATTATATGGTTCGTTTCATTGTTCTTACCTTATGCAAGCCAGTATATCAGTCACTATTTGTATGGTACCGCCACTTGGAACCAGTTCGGTACATTCTATTACTTTGCCGGTTTCAACGGGTATCTGCTGTTAGGACATTATCTCAAAGAGGGTACTGGCTGGAGTTTGGGCAAAACACTGGCTATATGTGGCATTCTCTTTGCAGTAGGCTATGCCATCACCTACCTGGGTTTTAGCGCCGCAGCAGCCAATCCTGGCGCCACAGAAGCCGACATGGAGCTGTATTTCACCTTTTGCAGCCCCAACGTCGCCATTATGACAGCAGCCGTGTTCCTGCTTCTACAACGTGTACGGATAAACAACTCTTTAGCTGTACGCTTCCTGGGCAATGTCACCAAGTACGGCTTCGGCATCTATATCGTCCATTACTTCATGGTAGGCCCTGTCTTCTTGCTGATTGAAAACTTCAACCTGCCTATACCCTTGCAAGTACCGGTAATGGCTATTCTTATTTTCATCCTCTCTTATCTATTTACATGGGGTATGTATAAGCTATTGGGCAAGTATGCTCATTGGATTATGGGATAAGTTTGGATTCTTCGTTAAATGAAGTCCATTCATTTAACATTTTGACACTTTGATTTTCCAATCGCCTCAGATTGGAAAATTTAAGTGCCAAGTATTGTGTCTATAGATTTATGCGACCCAAATATCGTAATATCCAATCATACTGAAAGATACACAAAACTATATCTCCCTAATAATTTCAAACACTCTACTTTTCCCTCCCTATGTACCTTTCTCACCGGGGAAATTCATATTCATCTACGAGAAACTATATGTTCCTCTACGAGGAAGTTAACTTCCTGTTTACTGGATATTAACTTTCCTCGTACTACAAGTTAACTTCCAGCAGACCGGACATTAACTTCCAACAACCGATTAGCGTATAAAACATGAATATTATGCAGAATAAACAAATATTCATGCTATATTCATGCGAAGAAATTTCTATTTTACCAACTTCTCTGAAACTGTGAAGATAGCATATTTCAAATTAGCATGTCGTTTTGCTCATCTATATCTATTAACCGAGAGCAATCTGTAAAATGGCACAAAGCTTCACAATCCCCCACCAGTAAAGCCTTTCAGAACATCGTTCATTATCAAACAAATAAGTAATCAACAGAGTGTTGAAAACTTCTCAGAAATATTTTTGTTAAACTTGTGGGGAATTGTGGGGAATTGTGTATTTTTACGGTCTCTTATTATAATAAGGTGATAATGATACAATTTTTGGGTAATATCGAAGCCAAGACGGACGCTAAGGGAAGAGTCTTCATCCCTGCCAGTTTCCGGAAGCAGCTACAGGCAGCTTCCGAGGAAAGGCTCGTGTTACGCAAGGATGTATTCCAGGACTGCCTGGTACTTTATCCCGAAAGTATATGGTTCAAAACACAAAACCAACTACGGCAGCGGCTGAGTAAGTGGAGTGCAAAGCAACAATCTGTTTTCCGCCAATTTGTAAGTGACGCAGAAATCATGATTCCCGACGGGAACGGACGTATTCTGTTACCCAAACGTTACCTGCAAATGGCCGGCATACAAAGCGATGTGCGATTTATCGGCATGGATAATACCATCGAGATTTGGGCTAAAGAACGTGCCGAACAACCTTTTATGAGTTCCGAAGAGTTCAGCGACGCCTTGCAGGACATACTGGGAGACGAACTTGAAGAGGTAGAAGAGTGATTAGTGATAAACGATTAGTGATGAATGATGAAAGAAGAACAGACATATCATATTCCGGTATTGTTGATGCCAAGCGTTGACGCAATGAATATCCGCCCGGATGGGACATACGTAGACGTGACGTTTGGCGGCGGCGGACATTCACGCGAGATACTCTCACGATTGGGAGACGGCGGACGCTTGCTGGGATTCGACCAGGACGAGGATGCAGAACGCAACATAGTCAACGACCCGCATTTTATATTCGTACGCAGCAACTTCCGCTATCTGCATAATTTCCTGCGTTACCACGACATCGATCAAGTGGATGCCATACTTGCCGACCTCGGTGTATCGTCCCACCACTTTGATGATAGCGAGCGTGGGTTCTCCTTCCGCTTTGACGGAGCGCTGGACATGCGCATGAACAAGCGTGCCGGTGACACCGCCGCCGATGTGGTGAATAACTATGATGAAGAACGTCTGGCAGATATCTTCTACCTGTACGGCGAACTGAAGAACAGCCGCAAGCTGGCATCTGTCATCGTAAAAGCTCGTGCAACGCAGAAGATCAGCACTATCAATGAGTTCTTGGAAATTATCAAGCCACTCTTCGGCCGCGAACGCGAAAAGAAAGAGTTGGCAAAAGTCTTCCAGGCACTGCGCATCGAAGTAAACCAAGAGATGGAAGCACTGAAAGAGATGCTATACGCAGCAACTGAAGCATTGAAACCGGATGGCCGACTGGTAGTGATAACCTATCACTCCTTGGAAGACCGTATGGTGAAGAACATGATGAAGACGGGCAACATAGAAGGTAAAGCCGAAAAAGATTTCTTCGGCAATGTACTGACGCCTTTCAGGTTGGTGAACAACAAAGTAATCATACCGGACGAAGCAGAAATAGAACGGAATCCGCGCTCGCGCAGCGCCAAGCTGAGAATTGCGGAGAAAGTGGTGAGAGAGTGAAAAGGTGATAAAGTGATAGGGTGATTAAGAGTTATGAGTGATATGGAAACTGAAAAGAAACAGGAAGAAAAGAAAACCGAAAAGATAAAGAAGCGCACCGCATGGAAGAACATCATCGGTGGCGATATACTGGCTACGGACTTCTTCCGCCGTCAGACGAAACTGATCGTTCTTATTATGGTGCTGGTTCTGTTCTACGTCCATAACCGGTACGCTTGCCAGCAGCAGATGATCGATATCGACAAACTCAAAAAAGACCTGATAGACATCAAATATGATGCTCTGACCCGAAGTTCGGAGTTAATGGAACGAAGCCGCCAATCGCGTATTGAGGAATATATTGCCACAAAAGAAAGCGATTTGCAGACCTCAACCAATCCGCCGTATCTGATTAAAGATAAAGAAGAAAAATAATTGTTGAATCGTTAATTGTTAGATAACTTTGGCTGTAAATAAGAAAAACATAATGACCCGTTACTTCTTCGTCGTCCTACTCATGGGACTGGCGGGAATAGCTGTTGTCATAAAAGGCGCTGTAATTATGTTTGCCGAACGACAATACTGGCATGAAGTAGCCGATCGATTCGTTAAAGAGAATGTAACGGTAAAACCAAACCGTGGTAACATTCTTTCATCAGACGGTAAACTGATGGCAAGTTCACTACCCGAATATAAAATATTCATGGACTTTATGTCCGGCGAGAGAGATGAAGAACGCCGCCTGAAAGACCAGCATCGCAAAGATTCTATCTGGAAAGCCAATATAGATTCTATCTGCATCGGGTTGCATCAGATTTTCCCTGACATCAGTGAAAGAACTTTCAAAGACCACTTGAAGAAGGGGCGTAGTATGCAGAGCCGCAACTACAACATTCTGCCCAACCGCAACAGACGCATCTCATACATTCAGTATAAAGAAGCGAGACGGTTACCCGTATTTAAGATGAATAAATACAAAGGCGGTTTCCACGAACAGATATATAATCAACGCAAGAAGCCATTCGGTTCATTAGCCGCCCAGACCTTAGGCAGACTTTATGCCGATACAGCCATGGGAGCCCGTAACGGTATTGAACTGGCTTTCGACACCTTATTGAAAGGGCGTGACGGTATCACCCATCGCCAAAAGGTGATGAATAAGTACCTGAACATCGTAGACCTTCCCCCTGTAGACGGATGCGATATTATCTCCACAATAGATGTCGGCATGCAGGATATCTGCGAAAAAGCATTGGTAGACCAGCTTAAAGAGCTTAATGCGACCGTAGGCGTAGCCATTTTGATGGAAGTTGCCAGCGGAGAAGTGAAAGCGATTGTCAACATGTCCAAAGCCAATGATGGAAATTACTATGAAATGAATAGTAATGGAATCAGTGACATGATGGAACCGGGATCGACTTTCAAAACCGCCTCTATCATGGTAGCTCTTGAAGATGGGAAAATAACTCCGGACACCGAAGTAGATACCGGCAATGGTATCATGAACATGTACGGTAGCAAGATGAAAGATCACAACTGGCACCGGGGTGGTTACGGCAGAATCAACGTTACCCGTATTCTGGAAGTCTCTTCCAATGTAGGCGTCTCTTCGCTCATCGACAAGCATTACAAAGACAATCCGCAGAAGTTTGTAGATGGATTAAGACGCATGAGCATCGACCAACCACTCCATTTGCAAATACCCGGAGAAGGAAAGCCCAACATCAAGGGTCCCAAAGAACGTTATTTTGCCAAAACGACTTTACCTTGGATGAGTATCGGCTATGAGACTCAGGTACCTCCGATGAATATCCTGACCTTCTATAACGCAATTGCCAATAACGGAACGATGGTTCGCCCGAAGTTCGTAAGATCTGCGGTAAAAGACGGTGAAGTAGTCAGAGAATATCCGACGGAAGTTATCAACCCAAAGATATGCTCCGACCGCACACTGACTCAAATCCGTGAGATTCTGCACAAAGTCGTATCAGAAGGATTAGCCAAACCTGCCGGAAGCAAACAATTCTCCGTATCGGGAAAAACGGGTACGGCACAAGTTTCGCAAGGAGCAGCCGGTTACAAATCGGGACGCGTAAATTACCTTGTAAGTTTTTGCGGTTACTTCCCATCCGAAGCGCCGAAATATAGTTGCATCGTCTCTATACAAAAGCCCGGTCTTCCGGCTTCAGGTGGTTTGATGGCAGGTAGCGTATTCGGTAAGATTGCCGAAAGAGTTTATGCAAAGAACCTGAGTTTCGATATGCGTAATGCCATAGACAGCACTACCAACGTAATTCCTGTGGTAAAAACAGGAGAAATGAACGAAGTGCTTTGTGTACTGAATGGTTTGAACGTTCCCGTACAGAAGCAATTCACCGAGCAAAAGCGGAAAATGTTATGGGGACATCCCCAAGCTGCACCCGCCGCTGTGATACTACAAGGACAAGAATCGACATCAAGCAGCGTGCCCAATGTGATTGGCATGGGAGCGAAAGATGCTGTTTACTTGCTTGAGAGCAAAGGGTTACGGGTAAGACTTAGTGGTGTAGGACAAGTTAAAAGCCAATCTATACCAAGTGGCAACCGGATCGTAAAAGGTCAGACCGTTGCTTTGACACTTAAATAAAAGGAGTTGAACCTTTACTAAAGAAAAAGTATACATTATATATATAATAAGGTATGAAGTTAAGTGAATTATTGAAAGAGATACAGCCGGCACAGATCACCGGAAGTACAGATATAGAGATCACCGGAGTTAATATTGACTCCCGTTTGATAGCGCCGGGACATTTGTTCATGGCCATGCGCGGTACGCAGACCGATGGGCATGCCTATATTTCTGCTGCCATTGAAAAAGGCGCCGTTGCCGTGCTATGCGAAGATATGCCTGAAGAGCCCAAAGCCGGGGTTACTTACATCCTGGTGAATGATAGTGAAGATGCTGTGGGCAAAGTCGCTACCATCTTTTATGGCGATCCCACTTCTAAAATGGAACTTGTAGGCGTTACCGGAACCAACGGAAAAACAACTATCGCCACCTTATTATATGATACATTCCGTTATTTCGGTTATAAAGTAGGTTTGATCTCTACTGTATGCAACTACATCGACGACCAACCCGTACCAACCGAACATACGACTCCCGACCCGATCACCCTGAACCGTTTACTGGGAGAGATGGCCGATTCGGGTTGCAAATACGCTTTTATGGAAGTCAGTTCGCACTCCATCGCCCAAAAGCGTATCAGCGGATTGAAGTTTGCAGGGGGTATCTTCACCAACCTGACACGCGACCATCTGGACTATCATAAGACCGTTGAGAACTATCTCAAAGCCAAGAAGAAATTCTTCGATGATATGCCCAAGAGTGCATTCAGCCTTACCAACCTCGACGACAAGAACGGATTGGTAATGACGCAAAACACACGGTCAAAGGTTTATACCTACTCTTTACGTAGTCTCTGCGATTTCAAAGGGAAAGTATTGGAATCTCATTTCGAAGGCATGTTGCTTGATTTCAACAATCACGAACTGGCAGTCTCATTTATCGGTCGTTTTAATGCTTCCAACCTGCTGGCAGTATTTGGTGCAGCCGTATTATTAAGTAAGAAAGAAGAAGATGTACTCGTTGCTCTCAGCACGCTTCATCCGGTAGCCGGGCGTTTTGATGCTATTCGTTCGCCCAAAGGTTTCACCGCCATAGTGGATTATGCCCATACTCCGGATGCATTGGTCAATGTACTGAATGCCATTCACGGAGTGCTTGAAGGTAAAGGCAAAGTCATCACTGTAGTCGGTGCCGGTGGTAATCGTGACAAAGGTAAGCGTCCCATCATGGCAAAAGAAGCTGCCAAAGCCAGCGACCGTGTTATCATCACCTCCGACAATCCCCGCTTTGAAGAGCCGCAAGACATCATCAACGATATGCTTGCCGGACTCGATAAGGACGATATGCAAAAGACCATCAGCATCATCGACCGTAGAGAAGCCATCAAAACAGCCTGCATGTTTGCACAGCCGGGTGATGTCATTCTCGTTGCCGGTAAGGGACATGAAAATTATCAAGAGATCAAAGGAGTGAAACATCACTTCGACGATAAAGAAGAGATAAAGAAAGTGATTAGTGATTAATGATTTGCTTGTTCCTAGGCATCAACAAATCACCAAAGCTAATAACAAATAACTAATAACTAATCACTATAAAGATGTTATATTACTTATTCCAATGGTTGCAGAAGTTCGACATTCCCGGTGCGGGTATGTTTAGCTATACATCATTCCGGGCATTGATCGCTATCATTCTGTCGTTATTGATTTCCAGTATATGGGGTGATAAATTTATCAATCTACTGAAACGGAAACAGATCACCGAGACACAACGTGATGCCAGTATTGACCCGTTTGGAGTGAACAAGGTGGGCGTACCGAGCATGGGTGGTGTTATTATTATAGTTGCAATTCTCATTCCTTGCCTGCTGCTGGGCAAGTTGGGCAACATTTATATGATATTGATGTTGATTACCACTGTTTGGCTGGGCTCATTAGGGTTTGCCGATGACTACATCAAGATATTCAAGAAAGATAAAGAAGGCTTGCACGGAAAGTTCAAGGTGATTGGACAAGTAGGTCTGGGACTTATCGTAGGTCTCACACTGTACCTCAGTCCTCAAGTTGTGATTCGGGAGAACTTCGAAGTACAGAAACCCGGTCAGGGAATAGAAGTTGTACATGCTGCGAAAGAAATCAAAGCCACCCAAACCACTATTCCTTTCTTTAAGAGTAATAACTTAGACTACTCCGACTTGGTTTCTTTCATGGGAGAGCATTCACAAGCTGCGGGTTGGATATTGTTTGTCATTGTAACCATCTTCGTTGTAACTGCCGTATCTAACGGTGCCAATCTGAACGACGGTATGGATGGTATGGCGGCGGGAAACTCTGCCATCATAGGGTTAACGTTAGGAATACTGGCCTACGTATCGAGTCACATTGAGTATGCCGGTTATCTGAACATTATGTATATTCCGGGATCGGAAGAATTAGTAATCTTTATCTGCGCCTTCATTGGTGCTCTTATCGGTTTCTTATGGTATAACGCCTACCCTGCCCAAGTATTCATGGGTGACACGGGTAGTTTGACCATCGGTGGTATTATCGCAGTATTTGCCATCATCATCCATAAAGAGTTATTGATACCCATTTTATGCGGTATATTCCTCGTGGAGAATCTGTCCGTCATTTTGCAACGATTCTATTATAAGATAGGAAAGCGGAAAGGTGTGAAACAGCGTCTTTTTAAACGTACACCGATACACGACCACTTCCGTACTTCAATGAATTTGATTGAACCGGGTTGTAATGTTGTGTTTACCAAACCTACACAGCTGTTCCACGAATCAAAGATTACCGTCCGTTTCTGGATTGTAACTATTGTACTGGCAGCGATAACGATTATAACATTGAAGATTAGATAAGATTAGATATATGAGTAAAATTGTAGTATTAGGAGCTGGCGAAAGCGGTGCAGGTGCTGCCGTACTCGCCAAGGTAAAAGGTTTCGACACGTTCGTTTCCGACATGTCCGCCATTAAAGACAAATACAAAGAACTGCTGAATAAGTATGAGATTGCCTGGGAAGAAGGACAACATACCGAAGAGCTGATACTGAATGCTGATGAGGTTGTGAAAAGTCCCGGTATTCCTAACGATGCTCCACTTATTCTGAAACTGAAAGAACAAGGCACACCTATCATTTCCGAAATAGAATTTGCCGGACGTTACACGGATGCCAAAATGATTTGTATCACCGGATCTAATGGCAAAACCACTACTACTTCGCTCATTTATCACATTTTCAAGAGTGCAGATCTAAATGTAGGACTGGCAGGTAATATAGGCAACAGCCTTGCTTTACAAGTAGCTACGGAACATCATGACTATTATATCATCGAACTGAGTTCTTTCCAGTTGGACAACATGTACAATTTCCGCGCCAATATAGCCGTACTGATGAATATCACCCCCGATCATCTGGACCGTTACGATCATTGTATGCAAAACTATGTAGATGCAAAGTTCCGCATTACGCAGAACCAGACCCCGGAAGATGCATTTATCTACTGGAACGACGACCCTATCATCAAGCGTGAACTTGCCAAACATGGTCTGAAAGCTCATCTTTATCCATTTGCAGCCGTAAAAGAAGATGGCGTCATAGCATACGTACAAGACGGTGAAGTAGAAATCGACGCACCGATAGCTTTCAATATGGAGCAAGAGGAACTGGCGTTACATGGTACTCACAACTTATATAACTCCTTGGCTGCCGGCATTTCAGCAAACCTTGCAGGCATCAAGAAAGAAGATATTCGCAAAGCCTTGTCGGACTTCAAAGGCGTAGAGCACCGACTGGAAAAAGTTGCCACCGTCCGCGGTATACATTTTATCAATGACTCTAAAGCAACGAATGTAAATTCCTGCTGGTATGCTTTGCAAAGCATGACTACCAAGACGGTATTGATTCTCGGCGGTAAAGACAAAGGCAACGACTATACGGAAATCGAAGACCTCGTACGTGAAAAGTGTTCAGCCTTGGTATACTTGGGATTACACAACGAAAAGTTACACGACTTTTTCGATCGTATGGGATTACCTGTTGCCGATGTGCAAACTGGAATGAAAGATGCAGTAGAAGCTGCCTTCAAACTAGCTCAAAAAGGTGAAACAGTATTGCTCAGCCCATGTTGTGCTAGCTTCGACCTTTTTAAAAGCTATGAAGACCGTGGCGATCAGTTCAAGAAATATGTAAGAGAGTTATAAGGGTGATAAAGTGATAAGGATGATAAGGTGATAGAGTAATATCACATTACCACTTAATCACATTACCACATTACCACATTGATTGATTTATGGATTTATTAAAAAGCATATTCAAAGGGGATAAGGTTATTTGGATCATCTTCCTCGTCCTTTGTCTCATTTCGATCATCGAAGTGTTCAGTGCATCCAGTACGCTGACCTACAAGAGTGGTGATCATTGGGGACCGATTACACAGCATAGCATCTTCCTTATGGTAGGTGCGATTGTTGTTGTATTTTTCCATAATATACCCTACAAATGGTTTCAGGTATTTCCCGTTTTCCTGTTACCGACCTCTGCCGTATTGCTTGTAGTGGTAATGTTTATGGCACGTGTCAATGATGCGGCACGTTTCATCCCTGTTTTAGGCTTCCAGTTCCAACCTTCGGAGGTCGCTAAGATGGCTGTTATCATTGTCACAGCATTTATTCTGAGCAAAGGACAGGACGAAGATGGCGCAAGTCCGAAAGCATTCAAGCGAATTATGATAATCACAGCTGTGATCTGCGGACTTATCTTGCCGGAAAACTTCTCAACAGCCGCTTTATTGTTCGGAGTCGTTTTCCTGATGATGTTTATCGGACGCATTGCAATGAAGAAATTGTTGATACTGACAGGAGGCTTGATAGGTATAGTCATCATTGCTGTTGCCTTGCTTGAACTAACTAAAGACATTGACCTTCCTGCTACGCACCGTTTTGATACTTGGCGTGCCCGTATTGAAAAGTTCGCCAAAAGCGAGAATATTCCTGCCGCTAAGTTCGACATTGACCGCGATGCTCAAGTAGGACATGCCCGTATTGCAGTAGCTACCAGCCATGTTATTGGTAGAGGTCCCGGTAACTCGGTACAACGCGACTTCCTGAGTCAGGCATATTCCGACTTTATCTTCGCTATCGTGATAGAAGAATTAGGTTTGATAGGAGGAGCCGTAGTGGTCTTCCTCTACATCTGCTTGCTGGTACGTGCCGGACGTATCGCAAAGAAATGCGAACGTACCTTCCCGGCCTTCCTGGTTATCGGCATTGCTCTGCTACTTGTTTCGCAGGCAATGTTTAATATGATGGTTGCTGTAGGATTGGCACCTGTTACCGGTCAGCCATTGCCTCTAATCAGCCGTGGCGGTACTTCGACACTCATCAATTGTGTATATATCGGCATGATATTGAGTGTGAGCCGATATACAGCAAAGGTGGAAGAACAAAAGATGCACGATGAGCAGATACCGTTGCTGGTAGATGCTACAAATCCCGGAAATCCGGAGCAACCGGCAGCTAGTGATGCTCAGACGGCGGAAGACCCATCGGCAAAAGCATTTAATAGCGACGCTGAATTTGAGTAAATTGAGAATTAAAACTGAGAAACAAATGAATAACAAACCACGCATTATCATCAGCGGAGGAGGTACCGGAGGACATATATTCCCGGCAGTTTCCATCGCCAACGCTATAAAAGAGTTGTGCCCCGACGCAGAAATCCTTTTTGTCGGTGCTGAAGGAAGAATGGAGATGCAACGCGTACCCGACGCAGGGTATCAGATCATCGGTTTACCCATTGCCGGATTTGACCGCAAGCATCTGTGGAAGAATATCGCCGTACTCGTAAAGCTGGCACGTAGCCAGTGGAAGGCAAGAAGCATTATCAAGAAGTTCAATCCACAAGTAGCGGTAGGTGTTGGTGGCTATGCCAGTGGTCCCACGTTGAAGACTGCCGGCATGATGGGTGTCCCAACTTTAATACAGGAACAAAATTCATACGCCGGTGTGACCAATAAGCTGCTTGCCCAAAAAGCATACAAGATCTGTGTAGCATACGAAGGTATGGAGAAGTTCTTCCCGGCAGAAAAAATTATCATGACAGGGAATCCGGTACGCCAGAACTTACTCGGACATTCCATTTCACACGAAGAAGCTACGGAAAGTTTCGGACTAAACCCGACGAAGAAGACCATTCTCATCTTAGGCGGTAGCCTCGGTGCCCGTACCATCAATGAGACATTGATTGACGGACTGGATGTCATTCGCGCCAATCCTAACGTACAATTCATCTGGCAGACGGGAAAGATTTATATCGAACAAATCAGAGAAGCAATCACTGCCGTTACAGGAGAACCTGTGCGCCACCCACATATCAATGCCATTCCTAACTTATATGTAACGGATTTCATCAAAGATATGGCGAGTGCTTACGCTGCTGCCGATCTGGTTATTTCACGTGCAGGTGCCGGCTCTATCTCCGAGTTCTGTTTGTTGCATAAACCCGTCATACTGATTCCCTCGCCCAATGTGGCCGAAGATCACCAAACAAAGAATGCACTGGCATTGGTTAATAAAGACGCCGCCATCTATGTAAAAGATGTAGATGCAAAAGATAAGCTATTACCGGTAGCCATGGAAACTATAGCCGATGCTGAAAAGCTGGAAAGCCTAAGTGAGAATATTGCTAAACTGGCATTGCCCGATTCGGCAACCATTATAGCGAAAGAGGTATTGAAACTAATAAAAAAGGGATAGAACGCAAATTATATATAGAATGAAAGACTTAGAAACAATCAAATCCGTATATTTCGTCGGTGCCGGTGGCATCGGTATGAGTGCCTTGATACGCTACTTCCTCTCTAAAGGGAAAGTGGTGGCAGGCTACGACCGTACTCCGAGTGAATTGACCGAACGCCTGATTACGGAAGGTGCACAAATACATTACGAAGAAGACATCAATCTCATTCCTGATAGCTGCAAAGATAAAGCTACGACTTTGGTAGTTTATACTCCTGCCGTTCCTCAGGAACATGCCGAACTGGTTTATTTCCGTGAAAATGGATTCGAAATACATAAACGTTCCCAAGTATTAGGTATCATTACTCGTAGCAGCAAAGGTCTGTGTGTGGCCGGAACTCACGGCAAAACCACAACCAGCACCATGGCTGCCCATTTGTTACATCAGTCACATGTAGAGTGTACCGCTTTCCTTGGCGGTATCTCAAAGAATTACGGCACTAACCTGTTACTCTCTTCAACCAGTCCGTACACAGTTATTGAAGCAGATGAGTTCGACCGTTCATTCCATTGGTTGTCTCCCTGGTTGAGTGTCGTCACTGCCACCGACCCCGACCACTTGGATATCTACGGAACCGAAGAAGCTTATTTGGAGAGTTTCCGCCATTATACCACGCTCATCCAGCCGAGTGGTGCCTTGATTATCCGCAAAGGAATCAGTTTGCAACCGGACGTACAACCCGGAGTAAAAGTATATACTTATTCTAAAGACGAAGGTGACTTCCACGCTGAGAATATCCGCATAGGTAATGGCGAAATCTTTATTGACTTCATTGCTCCTGATACCCGCATCAATGATATTCAGCTGGGTGTACCCGTCAGCATCAACATCGAGAATGGCGTTGCAGCTATGGCCCTCGCCCACCTGAGCGGTGCTACCGATGAAGAAATCAAGCGAGGCATGGCAAGTTTCCATGGGGTAGACCGCCGTTTCGACTTCAAGTTGAAGACGGATAAGATAGTATTCCTTAGCGACTATGCCCACCATCCGGCGGAAATAGCACAAAGCGTGAAGTCCATCCGTGAGTTATATCAGGACAAGAAGATTACTGCTATCTTCCAACCTCATCTATACACACGTACCCGCGACTTTTACAAAGATTTTGCAGATAGCCTCTCCTTGCTGGATGAAGTGATTCTGACAGAGATATATCCGGCACGCGAGCAACCGATTCCCGGTGTAACCAGCGAGTTGATTTATAACAACCTGCGTCCGGGCATCGAGAAATGTATCTGCAAGAAAGAAGACGTTTTAAACCTTCTCTCACAAAAGTCCATCGAAGTACTGATTGTATTGGGTGCAGGAGACTTGGACAATTATGTGCCTTCCATAACCCGATTGCTTGAACAGCACTATCTCAAATCGTAAATTGTAAATCGTAAAATTGTAAATAACCCCATGATTAAAAGGATTCTACTATCCCTCGTTATGTTGCTCGTCATTGCCTACCTGGTCGTAGCAGTCACCGCTTTCAACCGGAAGCCGGATACCCAGGTGTGTCATGATTTAGAGCTAATCATAAAAGATACGGTATATGCCGGTTTCATCACGAAAAAGGAAGTAGCTACCTTATTGGAAACTAAAGGCATCAACCCTGTAGGCAAGAAGATGGAGCGTATCCGCACCAAGACTTTGGAAAAGGAACTCTCCAAGCATCCGCTTATCGACCAAGTGGAATGCTATAAGACTCCCAGTGGTAAAGTTCGCATGGAAGTAACTCAGCGTATTCCTATTCTGCGAGTAATGAGTGCCAATGGCGATAATTACTATCTTGACAACAAAGGTACCGTGATGCCACCCGATGCAAAATGCGTTGCACACCTTGCCATTGTTACCGGAAATGTAGAAAAGTCGTTTGCCATGAGGGATTTATATAAGTTTGGTGTATTTTTGCAGAGTAATCCATTTTGGGATGCACAAATTGAACAAATCCACGTATTGTCCGGCAAGAATGTAGAGCTGGTACCCCGGGTTGGCGATCACATCATCTACCTCGGCAAACTGGATGGATATGAAAAGAAACTCGAACGGGTTAAAATGTTCTATGAGAAAGCATTGAACCGGGTTGGCTGGAACAAATACTCCCGTATCAACGTTGAATTTGGCAACCAGATTATTTGTACGAAGAGAGAACAATGAGATGTACGATTGGACAATGTACGATTTACGATTAGAGTTAGTCTCATTCGTCAATGATGCACAGAGTAATTTCAATCGTAAATAGTAAATTGTACATCGTAAATAAAAGTAATTTCAATCGTAAATAGTAAATAGTTAAATCGTAAATAAAATGGCAACAACAGATTTCATCGCCGCTATTGAGTTGAGTTCTTCTAAGATTTCCGGTATCGCAGGAAAGAAGAACAGTGACGGAAGCATTCAGGTGTTGGCTTATGCACGCGAAGACGCATCTTCCTTTATCCATAAAGGTGCGATCTACAACATCGATAAGACAGCACAAGCACTGACTACCATCATCAACAAGCTGGAAAGCCAGCTAAACAACTCCATCGCCAAAGTATATGTAGGCATCGGCGGACAATCATTGCGCACGGTCAAGAATGCGGTAAGCCGTACGCTGGAAGAAGAAGGTATTATCTCACAAGAGTTAATCGACGCAATCTGCGACGAGAACCTGGAAGTTCCCTTGGCGGAGATGACCGTACTGGATGTCGCCCCGCAAGAATATAAGATAGACAACAACCTGCAAGCCGATCCGGTAGGAGTGGCAGGCAAACATATTACCGGTCAATTCCTGAATATCGTTGCACGCGCTTCGCTTAAGAAGAATCTGGAGCACAGTTTCGAGCAAGCCAAAGTGGAGATTGCCGACCTGCTTATTGCCCCGGTAGCCTTGGCGAATGTAGTACTGACCGAAAACGAAATGCGTTCAGGTTGTGCTTTAGTCGACTTTGGTGCAGATACCACCACTATCATAGTATATAAAAACAACATCTTGCGCTACCTAAGCGTACTGCCTCTGGGTGGAAGCAATATTACTCACGACATCGCCTCCTTGCAAATGGAAGAAGAAGATGCCGAGAAGTTGAAACTGCAATACGGTAACGCTCTATATGAAGAGGAAGAAGACGATGCAGAAGTTCCCGCCGTATGCACGCTGGAAGACGGACGTACCATCGAACTGGCTAAGTTGAACAGCATCATCGAAGCCCGTGCCGAAGAAATCCTTGCCAACGTATGGAACCAACTGCAACTATCAGGTTACGAGGACAAACTATTCTCCGGAGTGATATTCACCGGTGGCGGTGCCAACCTGAAGAATATTGAAGACGCTTTCCGCAAGCTAAGCAAAGTGGAAAAGATCAAGAGTGCAAAGTTTGCACACAATACCGTTCATGGTTACAGCGATGTTCTGAAAAAGGACGGCATGCAAAATACGCTGCTGGGACTGCTCGCCGCCGGAAACGATAACTGCTGCCTGCAAGAAGTAGCCAAACCGAAACCGACTGCCGCCTCCGAACCTATAAAGACCGTCAATATGTTCGATAACGACGAAGCCTTGAAAGAGCAGGAAGCCGCCGCACGCGCCGCCAAAGCCCAAAGGGATAAGGAGGAGAAAGAGCGTAAGGAACGTGAACGCAAAGAGAAAGAACAACGCGAAAAAGAAGAAAAGAAACGGAAGAAGAAAGAAGGTCCGGGTTGGTTTGAACGTACCTTCGACAAATTCTCCAAAGAGATCTTCTCAGACGACGACATGAAGTAAATTCCAAAGTATAACCCCAATTGTCAATTGACAATTACCAATTAATATAGAGCTATGGACGATATAGTACAATTCGATTTCCCGACTGATTCTCCGAAGATAATCAAAGTAATCGGCGTAGGTGGTGGTGGTGGTAACGCCGTAAACCACATGTACCGGGAAGGCATACATGACGTGACGTTCGTTCTGTGCAATACAGATAACCAAGCGTTGAAGGATTCTCCCGTACCCGTAAAACTACAACTCGGTAAGGAAGGACTAGGTGCCGGAAACCGTCCTGCACGCGCCCGCAAAGCCGCAGAAGAGAGTAAAGATGATATTAAGAATATGCTGAACGATGGCACCAAAATGGTATTCATCACCGCAGGAATGGGTGGCGGTACAGGTACAGGTGCTGCTCCCATCATCGCACAGACCGCTAAGGAAATGGATATCCTTACTATCGGTATCGTTACCATCCCGTTCCGTTGGGAAGGCGACAAGAAGATAGACCAAGCACTGGACGGAGTTGAGGAAATCAGCAAGCACGTAGATGCCCTCTTGGTCATCAACAACGAAAAACTGAGCGAGATATACAGCGAACTTTCCGTAGACGATGCTTTCGATAAAGCCGACGATACCCTCTCGGTAGCAGCCAAGAGTATTGCCGAAATCATAACCTTGCACGGAAAGGTCAACCTCGACTTCAATGACGTGAAGACGGTATTGAAAGACGGTGGCGTAGCCATCATGAGTACCGGCTACGGCGAAGGTGAAAGTCGTGTCAGCGAAGCCATCAAGAATGCCCAGCATTCTCCGCTGCTGAACAACAATGACATCTTCAACTCCAAGAAGGTATTGCTCAACATCTCCTACAGTTCGCAATACAAGTTGATGATGAGCGAAATGGACGAGATAAAAGAGTTCATGAACCGCTTCAGCCGCGATTTCGAAACCAAGTTCGGTATGGCTATCGACGACCATTTGGAACAGAGTGTCAAGATCACCCTGCTTGCAACCGGCTTCGGTATTCAGGACATCCACATGAAAGAAATGGACGACCGCATCACGCAACGTACCGCCGAAGAGCAGAAACGCCTCGCCGAACTCGAAGAAGAAGAAGAGCAGAAGCGTAACCGCCGTGAAACTTATTACGGCAAAGATGCCAATGCCAAATACCAACGTAGCCGTCGTCGCCACATCTACATCTTCAACCCCGAAGACTTGGACAACGCCGACATCATCAGTCTGGTAGAGAATACCCCGACTTACTCCCGCGACAAGAGCACCTTGAATAACATCAAGGCCAAAGCCGAACAAGAAAGCATCCTCGCCACCGAAGAAGCGCAAGAAGGAGTAGGAGCTGGAGACGGAGGAGTAATCACATTCTAAATGATGAACTAATAATAAATATTTATGGATCTATTTGAAAGAGTCAGCGAAGACATTAAAACCGCAATGAAGGCCAAAGACAAAGTGGCTCTCGAAACTTTAAGAAATATAAAGAAGGTATTCCTCGAAGCCAAAACCGCTCCGGGTGCCAACGATACTCTAAGTGATGCAGATGCTTTGAAGATCATTCAGAAATTGACAAAACAAGGCAAAGATGCTGCCGAAATCTATACGCAACAAGGTCGTCAGGACTTGGCCGAACCAGAATTGGCTCAGGTTAAAGTCATGGAAACCTACTTGCCCAAGCAAATGACTCCCGAAGAACTGGAAGCAGCTCTGAAAGAAATCATTGCAGAAACTGGTGCCAGCGGTGCCAAAGATATGGGTAAAGTAATGGGTGTAGCCAGCAAAAAACTCGCCGGACTTGCCGAAGGACGTGCCATCTCAGCCAAAGTGAAGGAATTGCTAGGATAATATACCAGCCTACCTCTTAACTGAAAGCCGTATTTCAAATGCAATCTCTCTTAATATCAAAGAGAGAAAGCACTTGAAATACGGCTTTTTCACATGCTTTCTCCACATTGATAACCAGTGTGTTATCGTATTCCATGGGTAGGACACGCCCGTTTCCTCAAGTGGGAACGACCGTATCCGCTAGTGGAAACGAGCATCTCCACCTGTGGAAATGAGCGTGCCCACCTGTGGAGACAAGCGTGCCCACCTGTGGAGACGGGAATAACAAGCTGTGGAAACGGATATAGTTGCTAATGGCTACGGAATCACCCTTCGGGACAGAACATTCAATCAAACAGTTCTTTCAGAATTTCAAGCGATTTCAAAATAGGGAAATCAGGTAGGTGCAGACGGTAATATTCATTCATAATTGTCAGGCAACGAGTACGCTCTGCCCGATTCATGGCAAATAGATGCATCGTTTCGTAGTTCATGCGCATCAATAACGTCAGGCGGGAAGCCTCCTCCGGACCTATGTAGTCAGAATGAAGTTGTGGACGCAGTGCCGTAAAGCAAGCACCCCGCAAATCAAAATAATCTCCTTGACAGTAATCCTCCAAGTTAGGATATAACCCCAGAAAACGGGATAAGCGCATCAGAAATACCAAATGGAAATTAGCATACCCTGCCCTACACTCATCCAACCAGATAATGGAATGCTGCAAATAAGCGAACAACGGACGGTTCTCCGCTTCCTCACGCACAGCCCGGTATAGAAACTCTGAAAGGAATAAAGCAATAGCAGACTTGTATGGATCATAGGGAAGCGAAGAAAAAGGATAGAACGACTTTGCCTCCTTTATCTTATATATAGTAGAATTCGGACGCAAATCCGCTTCCAACTCCACCAATGCCAACGGCTGGAAAAGCACCGACTTCACCGCCGCCTTACGCGAACGGGGTACAGACACCAAGAATGACGCCCTACCGAAAACCTCCGTATAGATGTCCACAATGAGAGAAGTATCATTATATTTCAGGGTACGAAGCACAATCCCCAGCGTCTTTTGTAACATTGCCAACTCTTTTTAAGTTTCAATCTGATAACAAAGCTACAAAAAAAAGCCCGATAACTACTATGAGAGAGAAGAAAATAATAAAAAAACAAAGAGGATGAGTAAAAAAAATGAAGGATGTTTGCTTCTGATTATCAGGCAATAAAAGATCAAAACACAAAAAAGTATCTATTAGTGCTTCAATTTTTTCTATAGAATATTTTGGTAGTTTCAAAATAGTTTCTACCTTTGCAACCGCAAACGAGGAAAAACCGATTGCAAGAGCGGAAACGCTCAACACAGGATGGCCCGTTCGTCTATCGGTTAGGACGCCAGATTTTCATTCTGGAAAGGGGGGTTCGATTCCCCCACGGGCTACAAATAAAAAAATAAACGAATTAAAAAAGATTAGTCGAGATGGCAAATCACAAATCATCACTGAAGAGAATCAGACAAGAAGAAACAAGAAGACTTCACAACAGATATTATGGTAAGACCATGAGAAATGCTGTTCGTAAGCTTCGTGCTACTACAGATAAAGCTGAAGCATCAGCTATGTATCCGGGCGTTGTAAAAATGTTGGATAAATTGGCTAAGACTAATATCATCCACAAGAACAAAGCTGGCAACTTGAAATCTAAGTTGGCAATCTATATCAACAAGCTCGCTTAAGCTGATTAATTACACAAAAGATATGAGAGGCTGGACTATTTTTAGTTCGGCCTTTTCCATTTAAGGACTTCTCATTCTTTTATTCTTATTACACGCCTGCGTTCGATGCTAAAAAGCTGTAACCGAACCAAATTAATCCGTTTGTTTGGCGTACTATCTCAAGGATTTTCACTACATTTGCTCTGTTATTACAATAAGGAAATTACATTATGACTGAAGAACAGATTAACTCCGATAACGGAAACTATTCTGCCGAGAACATCCAGGTACTGGAAGGCTTAGAAGCGGTAAGAAAACGTCCCGCAATGTATATTGGCGATATTAGTGTCAAAGGACTTCACCACTTGGTTTACGAGGTTGTGGACAACTCTATCGACGAAGCACTCGCCGGTTATTGCGATCAGATCGAAGTGACCATCAACGAAGACAACTCTATCACCGTACAAGATAACGGACGTGGTATCCCGGTGGATTACCATGAGAAGGAAAAGAAATCCGCATTGGAAGTTGTTATGACCGTACTGCATGCCGGAGGTAAGTTCGACAAAGGTTCTTACAAAGTATCAGGAGGTTTGCATGGCGTAGGTGTATCGTGTGTGAACGCCTTGTCAAAACACATGACCACACAGGTTTTCCGTAATGGCAAAATCTATCAGCAAGAATACGAATGCGGTCATCCGCTATACTCCGTAAAAGAGGTAGGCACTACCGATATCAACGGTACCCGTCAACAATTCTGGCCGGACGATACCATCTTTACAGATACCGTATATAGTTACGATATTCTTGCTACCCGTATGCGCGAGTTGGCCTATTTGAACGCCGGTCTCCGGATTTCTCTGACAGATCTCCGTTCGAAGGACGAAGAAGGTAACTGCAAGACAGAAATATTCCACTCTGAAGAGGGTCTGAAGGAATTTGTCCGCTACGTAGACTCTTCACGTGAGCATTTCATGAATGATGTGATCTACATCAATACCGAAAAGCAAGGTACTCCGGTGGAAGTAGCTATCATGTATAATACTTCCTACAATGAAAACATTCACTCTTACGTGAATAATATTAATACCATTGAAGGTGGTACTCACCTTGCTGGTTTCCGTCGTGCACTGACCCGTACGCTGAAGAAATATGCCGAAGACAACAAGATGCTTGAAAAAGCCAAAGTTGAAATTGCCGGTGACGACTTCCGCGAAGGTTTGACTGCCGTTATTTCTATTAAAGTACAAGAGCCACAGTTTGAAGGACAAACCAAGACCAAACTCGGAAACAACGAAGTAATGGGTGCTGTAGACCAAGCAGTGGGAGAAGCTCTCTCCTATTATCTGGAGGAACATCCGAAAGAAGCCAAACTTATCATCGATAAAGTAGTACTGGCTGCACAGGCTCGTATTGCCGCACGTAAGGCACGCGAATCCGTACAACGCAAATCTCCGATGTCCGGTGGTGGTATGCCAGGTAAACTAGCCGACTGTTCCAGTAAAGATCCGGAAATATGCGAATTGTTCCTTGTTGAGGGTGACTCCGCAGGTGGTTCGGCAAAACAAGGACGTAACCGTTCTTTCCAAGCTATCCTTCCGCTTCGTGGTAAAATTCTGAATGTAGAGAAAGCCATGTGGCACAAAGCATTCGAGAGTGACGAAGTAAACAATATTATTCAGGCTCTTGGTATCCGTTTCGGCGTGAGCGGTGAAGACAGCAAGGAAGCCAATGTCGATAAGTTGCGCTATAAGAAAGTAATTATCATGACCGATGCCGACGTCGATGGTTCTCACATCGACACATTGATTATGACACTCTTCTTCCGCTACTTCCCGCAAGTAATCCAACAAGGTTATCTGTATATCGCTACTCCGCCACTTTATCTCTGTACAAAGGGTAAAGCAAAGGAATACTGCTGGACCGAGGCACAACGCCAGAAGTTCATCGACACCTACGGTGGTGGTTCGGAAAATGCTGTTCATACACAACGCTACAAAGGTTTGGGTGAAATGAACCCGGATCAGTTGTGGGAAACAACTATGAATCCGGAAAACCGTATGTTGAAACAGATAAATATTGAGAATGCTGCCGAAGTGGATTATGTATTCTCTATGTTGATGGGTGAAGACGTAGGTCCTCGTCGTGATTTCATCGAAAGAAATGCAACGTATGCAAATATAGACGCTTAAAAATAATATTGAGCGTTGAAAATTTAACAATTACCAACCTCACATCTTACAACGAAGAAGCCCCGGATGGGCAGGATACTCCTGCTGACCGGGGCTTTTCTTTTACCTTCTTCACTTTCTTTGGTTGCTAAAACTCAAATGAAATTGGATTTTATCAATACAGAAGTAGAATTACACTTTAAGATATGAAACAATAACCTCATATACTATAACAGATTCTGCTTTTTCATCTCTTCTGCCACCAGCTCTAACTCAGCATACCAGTCTTCGCCGAACTTACGGATTAATGGTTCTTTCAGAAACTTATAAACGGGTACATTTTCTTTTTGCCCCAACAATACGGCAGCCTTACAAATGTCCCAACGATTGTAGTTTACTGCCTTGTAAAGTCCGTAATTCCCTATTCTGATAGGATAAAGATGGCAGGATATCGGCTTGTAGAAGTCTGTTTTCCCTTCACGGTAAGCTTTCTCTATGGCACAATAGCAACACCCCTTTTCATCGTAGCAGGTAAATGTACAATCTTTGTTATTGACGATGGAAGTGACTAAATCTCCTTCGCGGTCGGTATAAACAACTCCTTGTTTTTCAATAACAGCACGTGCTTCGGGAGCAAGCTCGTCCCATATTATGGGTAAGACTGCTTCCAACTTCTCAATCTCTTCCAGCTCTACCGGAGCACCGGCGTCACCCTCTATGCAGCAAGCCCCCTTGCATACATCCAAATTGCAAATAAACTTCTCACGCAATACGTCAAAGCTAACTACAACATTACCTATCTGAATCATTCTATTTTTTATTGTTTACTCTCATTTCTCTCGCCACAGTTCAGGTATCATGCTCAACTGTTCCTCTTACGCCATTCATTCTGATACAACTTTACAAGATTAGGAGCCCGCTGAAATATCGGAGCTGCCAAAAGGCATTCCATCTTACCAGCATAAACACTTCCACCGTCCAAGTTTTGACGAACATATGAAAGTCCCATTGAATGACTCAACGAACGTCCCTCCGGTGACAGTGAATCAGCACACCATTCTGTAAAAAAAATGCCTTGCTTAGCCAAAAACTCGATCTGCCCTAGAATGGACATTATCAAACGCTGTAATGTTCTTGCATTCCGATACTCCTTTATGATATCAATTTGAGCAAAATAACCTTTATAGTAACCCGGCAAGTCAAGGTAATTTATATTTCTATAAGTAATATCCTCCTCCATTAGCTCACCCTTCAGCAATCTATTATATTCCAAGTCATACAAAGATACAAAAAACCAGTGCCCGATAATCTTATCATTCGGACCGACTAATATCCTCCATGTATCACAACTACGCTCCATTATCTTCTCAGAAGCTTCGACATCAAGAATATGGTTCAAATCCTCACAATCAAGAGTCTCATAAACAATATCCATGAGCTTCTGGACAGTTTCCCTAAAATCCCAATTTTTGTTCTTTATGTCGTTATAATCAAGAATATGATACTTTTCCACACCAGCAGCCACTTTAGCTTTCTCTCTTGCATGCGCATCTATCCCTAAAGCATTGCAGATATACTGATAAACCTGAGCTAGAGATGTATTTTTCTTCGCGAATGACTGATATTTTCTAAGAGCTCTCGGTAAATCGTGTGGTCCGATGCAGTCAATATAACTATATAGCTTGCCATCCGGTTTAAGTCCATCCAAAATATCACTACAGAAACTATCCCACTCATATCGGACCCAGCTTGATTCCAAATTCTCACGAGATGTCCCTACCACAATCAATACCTTGACAACATCTAATATTGTATCAATTTTGTTTTTATATTCGGCAGTTCCTAACTTTCTAAAAGATTCATCACTAAAAAAAACCTTCAAACCTTTCTGGTCTAAATAGGTGTACAAATCTTTAGCCATTTGGAAATCTTCAGTATCGCCACCTCCAACTTCTGTCCGCTTGAAAGAAATAAATATGTCATACAAAGGTTGTGTTTCCATATCTCCAAAACATTTAGTAGAATACTAGACAAATATAAAAAAAAAGTACTAATCAGCCAAACAGAACAAGATTAACTATAAAGGACAAATAACAAAGAGCCTGAATGTCAGAGAAACATTCAGGCTCGCTATTTAAGAAATTAATTACTTAATCAAGTCTTTACCTGTCATATCTGTCGGTTGAGCCATACCCAAGATATGTAAGATAGAAGGTGCTACATCTGCCAGCACACCATTTTCTACCTTTGCATCCTTGTTTGCAGTTACATAAACAAACGGAACAGGATTCAATGAATGAGCAGTATTCGGAGTACCGTCTTCGTTCAAAGCGTGATCGGCATTACCATGGTCAGCAATAATGATTACTTCATAATCGTTTGCTTTAGCAGCTTCTACGGTATCTTTTACGCAGTCGTCGATAGCTTTTACTGCTTTCTCAATAGCTCCGTAAATGCCGGTATGACCTACCATATCGCCGTTTGCATAGTTCACAACGATAAAGTCGAACTTCTGAGTATTGATAGCTTCTACCAGTTTATCTTTTACTTCATAAGCACTCATTTCAGGCTTCAAGTCGTATGTAGCTACTTTCGGAGAGGGAACGAGGATACGTTCTTCAGCATCATACGGGGTTTCACGACCACCATTGAAGAAGAAAGTTACGTGTGCATATTTCTCAGTTTCGGCAATGTGGAGTTGAGTCTTACCTTCAGCAGCCAAGTATTCGCCCAAAGTATTCTGAACGTTTTCTTTATCGAAAAGAATATGAACACCCTTGAAAGATGAATCATACGGAGTCATACAATAGAATTGCAAACCCGGAACGATATGCATACCTTGTTCAGGCATATCTTGTTGAGTAAGAACAACTGTAAGTTCTTTAGCACGGTCGTTACGGTAGTTGAAGAAGATAACCACATCACCTTCTTTGATAGTACCGTCGCAATTAGCATTTACTATCGGCTTGATGAATTCATCTGTTACACCCTCATCGTAAGATTCCTGCATAGCTTGAACCATATCGGTGACCTTTTTACCTGTGCCGTTTACCAATAGTTCATAAGCTTCTTTTACACGCTCCCAACGTTTGTCACGGTCCATTGCATAAAAACGACCGATAATAGAAGCAACCTTACCGGCTGACTTCTCACATTGTGCAGTCAATTGTTCGATAAAACCCTTACCACTCTTCGGGTCAGTATCACGACCATCCATAAAGCAATGGATGAAAGTATTTTCAATGCCGTATTCTTTTGATATATCGCAAAGTTTGTACAGGTGATCCAATGAACTGTGTACACCACCATCAGAAGTCAAACCCATAAAGTGAACGCTCTTGCCATTTTCTTTTGCATAAGAGAAAGCAGAAACGATTTCCTTATTCTTCAGAATGCTTCCATCGGCACAAGCACGATTGATCTTTACCAAATCCTGATAAACGATACGTCCGGCACCAATATTGAGGTGACCTACTTCTGAATTACCCATTTGTCCATCGGGCAAACCAACATCTTCGCCACTTGCCTTAAGCTCGGAGTGCGGATAATTAGCCAACAGACTATCCCAGTAAGGAGTAGGTGTATTGAAAATCACATCATCTTTGCCTTGATCGCCAATGCCCCAGCCATCAAGAATCATTAAAAGGGCTTTCTTACTCATAATATTAATAGAATTTAATTGTACAATCTTTATACACAGGAAAAGCGTTTATTCTTTTTCCGGGTGCAAAGTTACAAAAAACAGCGGTTAAAGCGTGTTGTTTCAAATGATTTATGTACTTTTGCCTCGCTTAAAAAACAAAAAATAAGAAAGATGGACGATTCAAACCCACGAACGTGCAATAGTATTTACCAATAAAGCGGACTGAGAACGTTTTTCGTAACGCCTCTGCTCGCACTTAAAGAAAGGAGGCAAACCCTATGAGAAAGTATCTCAACAGCGAAAGCGGCTTCGTAGAAAAGACCGTGTGGCAACCCAACTGCTGGGTAAACGTTGAATGCCCTGACAACGACGATTTCCAATTCCTTACCGAAGAACTTAAGGTTCCTGAATCATTTCTGGAAGACATAGCCGATGTGGACGAACGCCCGCGTACAGAAACCGAAGGTAACTGGTTACTGACTATCCTGCGCATCCCGATGCAGAGCAACCAGCGCGGAGTTCCCTTTATCACTGTCCCTATCGGCATCATCACCAACGAAGAAATCATTGTGTCTGTTTGCTACCACCACACAGAACTAATACCGGACTTCATCCAGCATACTCGCCGGAAAGGAATCGTAGTAAACAACAAATTGGATCTTATTCTTCGACTTATCCACTCTTCCGCCGTTTGGTTTCTGAAATATCTGAAACAAATCAACAATGACGTAGCTACTGCCGAAAAAGAATTGGAGAAAAGCATTCGTAACGAAGACCTTCTGCAACTGATGAAACTACAGAAAACGCTGGTTTACTTCGATACTTCCATCCGTGGCAATGAAGTGATGATAGGACGATTGAGAAACATTTTCCAAGACACCAACTACCTTAATATGGATTTGCTGGATGATGTGGTCATCGAACTGAAGCAGGCATACAATACAGTCAATGTTTATAGCGACATCCTAACGGGGACGATGGACGCTTTTGCTTCTATCATCTCCAACAATGTAAACGCCATCATGAAACGCATGACGAGTCTTTCCATCACATTGATGATACCTACGCTCATCGCCAGCTTCTACGGTATGAACGTGGACATTCATTTAGACGAGTTTCCGCATGCATTCGCATTTATTATTGCTCTATCGGTGATACTTTCTACCATTACTTTTATATGGTTCAGAAAGATAAGATGGTTCTAAAATAGCAAGTATTGATTACTCACATGCCACTTAATTAAAAGTCCAGAGTCAACTGTCCATCACCCAGCAGATTGAACGTCATGCGGTGATAGGGCGTAGTACCCTGTTCGGCGATAGCAGCACGATGTTTCTTGGTAGGATATCCCTTATTATTATTCCAGTCATAATGAGGATATTCTTCGTGCAGGCTGTTCATATAATCGTCACGATAAGTCTTGGCAAGTATGGAGGCGGCAGCAATGGATAAATACTTGCCATCGCCCTTTACAACCGTAGTATGCGGTATATCTTGGTACTTCTTGAAACGGTTGCCATCAATGAGCAAGTGTTGCGGACGTAGTTTCAACTGGTCGACCGCCCTGTGCATGGCAAGAAAAGAAGCATTCAAGATATTAATCTTATCTATCTCTTGGGGAGACACCACCCCTACCGCCCAGTCCAGCGCATCTTTCTCTATAACTTCACGTAAAGCATAGCGTTGTTTTTCGGTCAGTTGTTTGGAGTCATTCAGTAACTCATTCTTGAAGTCTTTGGGCAGAATAACGGCAGCAGCAAATACAGCACCAGCCAAACATCCCCGGCCTGCTTCATCGCACCCGGCTTCAATCAAATCTTCATTTAAATAAGGTAATAACATACTATATAGCTATCTTTGAGCAACAAAGATAAATCTTTTGTAGGTAAACCGGACTTTTAAGAAGAAATAATTAAATTTGCAGAAACAAGCATCTAATATGAAAAATACTCTATATCTACTATTTATATATTTCTTTCTATTAGCATTCTCTCTGAAGGCCCAAGATGTAAATCAGGCTCAAACATTGATTGAACAAGCTCAAAAGTACTTGTTTAATAATCCCAAGCAGGCTTCGTATTATGCATCTCAAGCAGTTTCCATGTACAACGAGGATGCTCCTAATGAAGTTCGTGCACAAGCCATGCTCCTTTACTGCCAGGCAGAGCAACTATTAGGAAACTTCGATCTGAGTATCAAGAATCTGTATGATACCCAGAAGTATATTAACCCGGCAAACAAGCGACAAACAGCGCAACTTTACTCCCTCATGGGACGTGTATACAGCAAATTAGGAGATTACAACAAAGCAATAGAATTGAATGACAAAGCAACTTCTATCTTCAAAGCAATAGGAGATTCCGCCTCCGTTGCAGGATGTTACAACGAACGTGGAGTTATGCATCATTTCCTTAGTGAGTTTATTGTAGCCGATCAGTTTCTTCAACGAGCACTGGCAATCAATCGTGCCCAACACAATTTAAAAGAGATCGCTACTACTCTAAACAATCTCTGCTTATATCAAGGAGATACAGAAAAGAAGCTATCCTTTATACAAGAAGCAATCACTATCAACAAAAATTTGGACGCTCAGTGGTCACTTGGTGAGAATTACAATAATATGGGGAAGCAATATTATTATGACGAACAGTACTCCAAAGCCTTGGAAGCCTTACGTAAAGCGCATGATTACGCTCACAACATCGGTGCCCGCGAACTGCTTTGCGACAATTACGAATATTCTGCCATGGTATGTGCCGCCATAGGAGACTATGCCCAAGCCTACAAGTACCTGGAACAAATGTATTACTTGAGTAAAGACCTGCAAAGCAGCAACAAATTGCGCAATATTGAACAAGAAATTTCCTATAAGAGATATCAAGACCAGAAATATGCCACCGAAATGCAAGAACAAACGTACAAGATAGAGCTATTAAAACGCAATTTATGGCTTCTAGGCAGTATACTGGTACTTGGAGTGGCCTTCAGCATCTTCTTATATAAATGGTACAAACGGCATAAAGACCTGCAACTAGTAGAAGCACGCTATCAATTACAGCTATCTGAGCGCGAAGTTTCTGAGCTTAAACTACACCAGCAGGAGCTTGAACTACAAAATGTACAAAGCGCACTTCAAGATAGTCGACAAGAAGTAACTAGCTTTGCTGTATTCCTCAGAAGCCGAAATGAATTGCTTGATAAGATACGCGAAATGGTAAAGGAAGGCTATAAGATGGATAATCAAAATATAACTCCGCATTTAAAGAAAATCAATGCATTCATCAGTCAATATCAAAATGGAGATAAAACCAACAATACTTTACTTATGAATATTGAGGATAAGAATAATGAATTTCAGCAAAGACTCATTGCTCTTCATCCTAAGTTAACGCAAGGAGAAAAATACCTCGCTACTTTATTACGAGTGAATTTATCTACCAAGGAAATAGCAATGTTAACAGGCACCACTCCCAAAACGATCAATATGAACCGGTATCGCTTGCGCAAATCCTTGAATTTATCTTCAGAGGAAGATTTAACGGATTACCTACAGAATATATAATTTATGTATATCACCCAATTTAATTCTCATACTCCTTTGTAGATACATAAGCAAGCACACTACAGCTATATATCAACATATTGCACATATCATTGTAGATTAAAAAGCAGGTAATACCTCCCCTTTGTAGAGCGATTGTAGATAACACTTTTTAATACTTTCTCATTAACATTACTTTACTTAGCACTGTGAAGAACAAGAATATTAACCTTAAAAACTTATTCACAATGAGTAAAAGTAACTATTTTAGAGAAAGAGTAATTCAACTGCTTTTCTTCTTTGCTTTTATGCTTCCCGTAGGCGCATGGGCACAGAACATACAGTTGACAGGTACTGTAACTGATGCTACCGGTGAATCTATTATTGGTGCCAGTGTATTAGAAAAAGGTACAACTAATGGAGTTATAACCGACATTGACGGTAATTTCACTCTAAGTGTTTCTCCCAAAGCTACAATGATGATTTCTTATGTAGGCTATGTAGCCCAAGAAATCCCTTTAAATGGTCAGAAAAATCTGAAGGTTATCTTGAAAGAAGATAACGAAATGTTAGACGAAGTCGTTGTTATCGGCTACGGTACCATGAAGAAAAGCGATATGACTGGTGCCATCTCTTCTGTAGATGTTGAAGAATTATCCAAACGTACCACTACCAATCCCGCCGAAGCATTGCAAGGAAAAATTGCAGGTGTAAATATCATGAAAGCAGGTGGTAATGCGGGTGCCGGTGTACAAGTAAAAATCCGTGGTGTGAAAACATTTGGAGATAATGAACCTCTCTATATTATTGATGGATTTCCTGGTGATATCAATGCAGTCAATCCACAAGATATACAGGCAATGGAAGTACTAAAAGATGGTGCTGCCGCTGCTATCTATGGTTCGGTTGCTGCTAATGGTGTTATCATCGTTACTACAAAGAACGGTAAGAAGGGTGATACTAAGATTGATTTCAGCACATACATTAGCATGACTACAGTTGCTAAGAAGCTTGAAATGTTGAATGCAGATGAATACAAGAAAGTACATAAACAAATGTACCAAAACTACAGTTCTTACTATCAAGATGAGTCAAAGCTTCCTGCATATATCACTCGCGATACTGGTGTAAATACAGATTGGCAAGATGCTATGATGAGAAACGGATTAGCACAAAACTATATGGTCAGCATAAGAGGTGGAAACGAAACTGCTCAATATTCAGTTTCTTACAACCATGCTGATGAGAAAGGTATTTTCCTTGGCAATGACTATCGCCAAGATAATGCACGTCTGAAACTACATATGAGCAAATATATCTTTGATTTTGATGCAAACATGGCATTCAAGTTTACAGATAGCAAGCAACCTGAGTATTCATTGAAGGAAATGTATATGATCTCTCCATTGGTTCCTATCTATAACGACAATGAAAAGTATGGCTTCGGACTTACTAACTTCGACAAGATACCTAATAATCGTAATGTAATGGCAGACCAATACTATGAGAAGTCAACTGACAAAAAGTATCATACATCTGCCAACATATCATTGACAATGAACTTTACCAAGTGGCTAAACTTCAAGACTAGCTATTCTTATCGTGGTGAACATCAACGCCAAACATATCATGCACCTGCTTATATAGCAGACCCTAAAGCAAAACGTGATTATCCTTACAATAGCGAAACAACCGGTTATTGGGAAGAACATGTTTGGGATAATGTATTGAACTTCAATAAAGAGTTTGGCAAGCATAACGTCAATGCAATGGTTGGTAGTTCTATTACCGGTCGCAATTATACTTGGAACTCAGTAGCAGTGGAAGGTAAAGCTACAGTATATAAAGTAGAAGATGGTAATTTGGTTACAGGCGAGATACCTGCAGGTTTCCTTTCTTCCAATTTCACCACAATCGGTGCAGGAACAGGTGGTACTTTCTCTGGTGATGGTACTAAATGGAAATACAACCGTGCCTCTTTCTTCGGACGTTTAAACTATAACTACGACAATCGCTATTTAATTCAAGCTACTGTACGTTATGACGGTTCTTCCAAATTTGGTGCTGATAACCGTTGGGGATGTTTCCCATCTATAGCATTAGGTTGGAGAATCAGTGAAGAAGCTTTCTTCCCGAAAGATATCGTACTGAGCAACTTAAAGATGCGTGCCAGCTGGGGACGTTTAGGTAATGAAAATGCATTAGGTTATTATGACTTCCTAGCATTAATCAGCACCTATAATGAAATGTACCAAGGTTACGTAAGAGGTAATGGTGAAAATGCATGGGCAGGAAGCATCGCTCGTGGATTGGAAAACCGTTCTTTGAAATGGGAAACAACTGATACTAAAAACATTGGTTTTGACTTTGGATTATTCAACAACAAATTAACCGGTGCTTTGAACTATTACCATAACCAAACTGAAGACTTATTGATCACCAAAGCACTCGCTCCTTCTGCCGGTTTGGCAGATCCGATCCTTAATGTAGGTAAAATCAGAAATACCGGTTTCGAAATTGAATTGAGCTGGGCTGATCAAGTTAAAGATTTTGGCTACAATGTAGGTTTCAACTTAAGTACTACGAAGAATAAAGTTGTCGAACTATCTGACACTAGACAAGTTCTTTATGGTGAAGGTTTGAAATATGGTTCAGAACACTTCCCGACACAAACCCGTGTTGGCAAACCTATCGGCGCTTTCTATCTGTACAAAACTGATGGTATTTTCCAGAATGCGGATGAAGTGAAAGCTCACGTAAACAAAAACGGGCAATTACTCCAACCTAATGCAGAACCGGGTGATATCCGTTTCGTTGACACAGATGGTGACGGCTCTATTGGAGATAACGATAAAGTTTACTCAGGTTCAGGTATACCTACTTTAGAAGCTAACATTAACTTCTCTGCTAACTACAAAGGCTTCGACCTTTCTTTTGTACTTGGAAGTGCTTGGGGACATAAACTTTATAATGGTAACAAATATTTCTATGAAGGAATGAACTCCGGATCAAACTTCTTGCGTTCTTCCTTGGATGCATGGACTCCCGATCATACTAACACAAGTGTGCCACGTGCCGTATTGCAAGATCCGAATGGAAACATGAAAGAATCTGACCGTTTCCTTGAAAAGGGTGATTTCATCCGTTTACGTCAATTGCAAATAGGTTATACTTTGCCGAGCATGCTAATGAAGAAAGTTTATATTGAAAGACTTCGCTTCTATGTAAGTGGTGAAAACTTGTTCACTATAACCGGTTATGATGGCATTGATCCCGAATTCTCACGCGCAAGTGTATTGAACACAGGTATTGATAAACTGATTTATCCGTTTACCCGTTCATTCTCTATTGGTGCACAACTTACATTCTAATTCTACAAATATGAAAAATATGAAGAAATTAATTTATATAACCAGTATATGCATCGCAGCTTTCTTTGCATCCTGTGATGATTATTTGACAGTAGATTCACCTGACCGCTTATCATCTGAATCCTTTTGGAGAGATCAGACTGACGTAGAATCAGCTTTATCATCTTCCTACTCACAAATGTACTTGATGACTTATTCAGGTGACCAATGGTCATTTCCCGAAATCAAGTGGCCGGTAGAAGCTTTTCGTGAGGATATAATTGAAATGGGTGATGATGCATTGAATTATCCTAACTGGGTAGAGTTGGGCAAGTATACTTACACGAATGGTAACTCTCAATTCAGTGAATATTGGAGATGCTACTATAGAGGTATTAGTTTCGCTAATCAGATTATTAGTAAAACGCCTGAAATTCCTGATGAAAAAATAGATCCGAACGTACGTAAACAATTGACCGCTGAAGGCTACTTCCTTCGTGCATATTATCACATGCAGTTGTTACTGAACTGGAAAGAAATCATCGTACGCGACAAGTATATTAAAGATCCTGAAGAACCGGAATTGAAGAAAGCTCTCTCCTCCCGCGAGGCTACCTGGAATTTTATTGTAGAAGATTTTAAGAAAGCAACAGACTTGCCCGAAAGCCATAATGCAGATAACGCAGGACGCGCAACTCGTGGTGCTGCTTACGCTTACTTAGGCATGGCCAATTTGACCAGAGCTTATGAAGAATCAGCCAAAAAGGATGAATACTTGAAAGAAGCTGTCAACGCCTTCAATGAAGTAAAAGGCTATGAACTGGTAAAAGATTATATCAGTATGTTTAATGGTTCAAATAAGAACAATAAAGAGTCCGTTTTCGAATTACAATTCTCTATGAGTTCAGCTAATGGTGCCTCTTATCGTACTCAAATGCATCGTTGGATCGGAGCTTCCGAATTATGGGGATGGGATGAAATTCTGCCTAGTGAAACATTGGTGAAGGAATATATGAAAGAAGGTGAAACTTCTACAGAAGGCCTTTATGACTCTCGTTTGTATGGTAGTATCTTCTTCCGATGCGATTATTTCAATGATGGAACCGGTAAAGTATACGGTGGAAATTACGATGAGTGGTTCTGTCAATTTGACGACGATGGCTATCCAATCTCCGGAACAGCATATAATCGCCCGGTTTTCCGCAAATTCATGCCGGCTGATTATGAAGGTCTCAACCAGAACTATTGTGCAATCAATATCCCTCTGATGCGTTATTCTAATGTATTATTGATGAAAGCAGAAGCTCTGAATGAACAAGGTCATCCCGAACTGGCCATACCTCTTATCAATGAAGTAAGAAGAGTACACGGTGATATGCCTGCTATGACTGGAACATCCCAAGCTGCTGTACGCACACAGATAGAGCATGAACGTATGCTTGAATTCCCATTGGAGAACTATCGTTGGTATGATCTCCGTCGCTGGGGTAAACTTTCTACTGCTCTTCAAGCTGTAGGACGTACAGGATTCAATGAAGAAAAGAATTCATTCTATCCTATACCACAAATAGAACTGAACTCTAACGATCAGATTAAGTAATTAATTCTTTCTCTAAATAGCTCTCTTAACAAGGCGGCATTTGCCTCCTGCAATGTCGCCTTGTTTAATCATAAAGCTTTATCTTTGCCCTCAAAAACGACATAGATATGTTTACAATTATCGGACTAATGCTCACAGGAATGCTGCTGGGCTATCTCTTACGGAAACGGAATCTTAGTAAAATCCATAAAGTAATCACAGTATTAATCTGGTTGCTTCTCTTTATTCTTGGTATTGAAGTAGGAGGAAACGAACAGATTATCAAAGGACTTCATACCATTGGAATGGAAGCAGTCATCTTAACCATAGGCGGAACACTAGGAAGCGTCATCGCTGCCTGGGGACTTTGGAGAGCCTTGTATAAAAGGAAAGGAGGACAGGTATGAAAGGAAGTCTTATCATCGTAGGCTTTTTTGTACTGGGCACGCTTTGCGGAGTCTACAAGCTGATACCTATTGATATTGTGATGGATAGTAAAATCAGCTTTTATGCACTTTGTGCGCTGATGTTCAGTGTCGGACTAAGTGTCGGCAACGACCCGCAAACTTTGAAGAACTTCCGTTCGCTCAATCCTAGACTGATTTTCCTGCCTATTATGACTATCCTGGGTACTTTGGCCGGTTCGGCTGCTGTCAGTTTGATATTGACACACCGTTCATTGACCGATTGTCTGGCTATAAGTTCCGGTTTTGGTTACTATTCACTCTCCAGTATATTCATTACCGAATACAAGGGAGCCGAATTAGGAACGATTGCACTACTGGCTAATATCAGCAGAGAGATCCTGACTCTACTAGCTGCACCGCTACTGGTGCGTTGGTTTGGTAACCTTGCTCCTATCTCTGCCGGAGGTGCTACAACGATGGACACAACATTGCCCATCATAACCCGGACTGCAGGACAGCAGTTTGTAGTAGTCTCCATTTTCCACGGGTTTGTGGTAGACTTTAGTGTACCTTTCTTGGTTACGCTATTCTGTTCCATTTAGTTGATAATTGATAGTTGATAACTCACAAATTAGAATCCATGAAAACCAACCTTTATACTTTACTCTTTTCCACATTGCTTTGCACTTCCGCTCTGGCAGATAACGAGCCTTGGCAGAATCCACAAGTCAATGAGATGAATAGAGAACCGATGCATGCGTACTTCACTCCATACACCAATGAGGCAAATGCCTTGAAGCAACATGCATTGCCTGCCGATGTCAGATTCAACGTAAATCCGGCAACTGAACGCCGCATTTCGCTGGATGGTACCTGGCAGTTCCTCTTTTCGAAGAACAATGAACTTTGTCCTAAAGATTTCTACAAACCGGGATATACTCCCCGTAAATGGAGTAAGATAGAAGTTCCCGGAAGCTGGGAATTGCAAGGCTTCGATGCACCTATCTATACTGATACCCGCTATCCATTCCCTGCCAATCCGCCGTATGTACCTACAGATTATAATCCGGCAGGTGCCTATCTCCGTGATTTCAACGTTCCTGCCGGTTGGGAAGGTATGGATATCTTCCTCGACTTTGAAGGAGTGGAATCTGCTTATTACGTATGGGTAAATGGTGAACTTGCAGGATATGCCGAAGACAGTCGTCTGCCGTCGCACTTCAACATCACCAAACTGCTGAAGAAAGGTAAGAACAAACTTGCCGTGAAAGTATTCCGCTACAGCGATGGGTCTTATCTGGAAGGACAAGATTACTGGAAATATAGTGGTATTGAGCGTAGCGTCTATCTGTATGCCCGTCCTCAAAGCCGCGTGAAAGACTTCCAAATGACTTCCGAACTGATAAATGGCTACAAGGATGGCGAACTGAAACTGAACGTATTACTCCACCAGCCTAAAGTAGGAGAAACCGTTGAAGTAAAAGTATTGGATGCAGGAAAAACGATCTACGACCAAAAGAAAACAGTAGCTTCTGTTAATGATACTTTATTCAGCGAACAGCAAATATTCCCCAACGCACGTGCATGGAATGCCGAAACCCCAAACACATATACATTAGTTGTAAGTACCTTTGATGCACAAGGAAAGCCCTTGGAATCTTTCACCCATCTCTTTGGATTCCGCACCGTAGAGATGATTAACGGTATGCAGATGATTAACGGACAAGCCGTACTCTTTAAAGGTGTCAACCGCCATGAGCACGATCAGCATAAAGGACGTACCATCAGCGTAGCCTCCATGATACAAGATATTCAGTTAATGAAGCAATTCAACCTGAATGGCGTACGCAACTGCCACTACCCTAACCACTACGAATGGTATGAACTGTGTACGGAATACGGTTTGTATATGGTAGATGAAGCCAACATCGAAAGCCACGGTATGATGGACCACAAGGATGGCACACTTGCCAATTATCCGGATTGGGAACTCCCCTTCATGCAACGCATGAGCCGCATGATTGCCCGCGACCGCAACTGCTCGGCTATCGTCACCTGGTCTTTGGGAAATGAATCGGGCTATGGCGAGCACTTCAAGACTATCTATGATTATGCAAAGAAGGTTGACCCTACCCGCCCCGTACAGTATGAAGGCGGTGGTTATGATGCCAAGAGTGATATTTACTGCCCGATGTATGCACGTATCTGGTCTTTGCGCCGCCACGTCAACCAACGGGATGCACGTCCTATGATTATGTGCGAATATGCTCATGCAATGGGTAATAGTGTAGGCAACTTCCAGGATTACTGGGATTTGATTTACAAATACGACCAACTGCAAGGAGGATTTATTTGGGACTGGGTAGACCAGACATTTGCCATCAAGGATAAGAACAACCGCGACATCGCAGCATTCGGTGGCGATATGGGATTTGTGGGTATTGTCAACGACTCTAATTTCTGTGCCAACGGTCTGGTAGCTGCCAATCGCACTCCACACCCGCATATCTATGAAGTAAAGAAAGTATTGCAATACATCCACTTCGAACCTCTTGCCTTTACACAGAATAAGATCAAGGTTACCAACTGGCACGACTTCATCGGACTGGAAGGATATACACTTCGTTGGGCGGTAGAGTGTGACGGCAAAGCCGTTCAAAGCGGTGAAATGGATTTCCCGGTTATCGCACCGAGAAGTTCCGCCTACATTGAGTTGCCGCTGAAAGCGCTACCTGCGGACGGCAAGGAGTACTTCCTCACGCTCCGTGCATTCACCAAGAATGAAGCTCCGCTGATTCCGAAAGGTCATGAAGTTGCTATTGAGCAATGGTTACTGCCTTCCAATGGCACTACGCAGCCTGCACAATCAGTCAACGGAACCTTAACTACCGAACGGACTAACGAAGTAATCCGCCTGAAAGGTGATAATTTCCAAATAGCTTTCTCTACGCAGAATGGCGAAATGACGGAGTTGAATTACAACGGAAAGAACCTGATCAAAGAAGGATTGCAGCCCAACTTCTGGCGTCCGCTAACCGATAACGATATACCGAACGGACATCTGGAACGTTGCGCAACCTGGAAGACCGCCGGTCGTGACGCCAAACTACAAAACATTGAAGTGACCGAAGGTCAGCAAATGGCTACCGTCACCGCCAGCTATCGCATGGAAGCACAGGACGCAACCCTGCAAACGGTATACAAGATTCGTCCCAATGGAACTGTTCAGGTTACCATGCACTTCATCCCCGGCAAAAAGGCTTTGAACGAAATGCCACGTCTGGGTATGCGCATGATTCTCCCTGCCGAATATGAAATGATGACTTGGCTCGGTCGTGGACCGCAAGAGACCTATGCCGACCGTAAGACCGGAGCACTGGTAGGATTGTACAATGCCACCGTTTGGGAACAATTCCATCCTTACGTACGTGCACAGGAAACAGCCAATCATTGCGATGTTCGTTGGGTAGCCCTGCGTAATGCCGCCGGAGAAGGTTTATTGGTAACAGGCGAAGAGCCTTTGAGCGTTAGTGCATGGAACTTCCCGATGGAAGACATCGAATATCGCCCTTCACAAGTAGAACGTCGTCATGGCGGCAGCATCGTGAAGAAAGATATGGTATGGCTCAATATCGATCATAAGCAGATGGGCGTAGGTGGTGATAATACTTGGGGAGCACAGATTCATCCCGAATATACTATCACACCTAAAGAATGGAAATACAGTTTCACGCTCTCACCTCTATAAAACATAATAGATTATGCGACATAAGTTTTTACATTTCATTTGCTTTACTCTACTGATTGCGGGCATTACCGCCTGCAGCCCCAGTAGTAAAAGTACTGTGGAGAAAAGATATACTTTCAATGATATATTGGACATAGCCTATACTCCTGATACGCTACACAGATGTTATGGCTGGTTTACCGATGCCGGATCATGGATGGGCTTCACGTTACCCGAAAAAGATAAATGGGTAAACGGTTTCTGCGGTCCGTTCAGTCTGGATATGTTCCGTCGTCAATGGATAGCACAATCAGCTACTGTGGTAAGTTTTGCCAAAGATGCACAGGCCGGTTTCGTCCCCGACTCTACTTGTTACTATCCCGGAGAGTTGTATATGTCCGCCCATTCCGAAAACGGAAATATCACACAACGGTTCAACTTTGTAAGTGCTTCTACTGCCCTGCTGCGCATCGAAGCCGATAAAGCCGAAGAACTGGTTCTTACCGGAAGCCAATGGGGTAAAGACATGACTGTAACAGTGGAACAGAACTCAGTTATAGCCCGTCACCCAAGCGGTGAAACCGTAATCGTAACTTTCACTCCCGACGTACAGCTTGCCAAATCCGATAACAACTATACGGCTCATTTGCATGCCACCAAGTACCCCGTCAATGTTGCCATCTCTTTCTTCGCTTCGGAAAAAGAAATGACCGCCGGGTTACAAAATCTTTCTACACTGCTCAATGATCCGGAGAAAGCCCTGCAAGCCAATGCCGAACGTTGGGAAGGTTATCTGACCAAGATACTGCGCACCGACATGAAACCGGAATATGACCGCATCGCCGTAAAAGCCGTTACCACGCTTATAGCCAACTGGCGTGCACATCGTGGTGGACTGCTCCACGAAGGCATCGTTCCAAGCCATGCGGTAGGTTACTTTGTTGGATTCTGGGCATGGGACACCTGGCGTTTCAGTGCCGGCACTGCTAAATTCGATCCCGAACTAGCAAAGAACAATATCCGCGCCATGTTCGACTACCAGCAACCCGACGGCATGATTATTGATTGTATCTATACCGATCCTTCCGAGAATAATGCCCGTGATAGCAAACCGCCTTTAGTATGCTGGGCTGTCGATGAAATCTTTACGCACACAGGAGACACTACCTTTGTTGCCGAAATGTATCCGCAACTACTCTCTTATTACAAATGGTGGTATGAGAAACGCGACCATAACCGCAATGGCATGTGTGAATATGGTTCAACCGACGGTACACTGGAAGCCGCAGCCTGGGAAAGTGGTATGGATAATGCCATTCGTTTCGACGACGCCGTCATGCTGAAGAATGAGGGTTACGAAGATGCTTGGAGCATGGATCAGGAAAGTGTAGACCTGAATGCTTACTTAGCCATGGAATGCAAATTGCTTAAAAAGTTTGCCGGACTGCTGAATGTTCCTTTCGACGGACCCGATTACAGCGACAAAGTAGCTGACTACTTCTTCGACAAAAACATCAACTTCTTCTGTGACCGCCGTCTGAAGGACAATTCATTTATCGAAGAGCCCGGATGCGAAGCATATACCCCGTTGTGGACTGAGATTGCTACTCAGGAACAGGTAGATAAAATGTTGCCTATGTTGCAGGACACCGCCAAGTTCTCTACCTATATCCCCTTCCCCACCATTGCTGCGGACAATCCTAAGTACAATCCACGGGGTTACTGGCGTGGTCCCATTTGGCTCGACCAGACCTACTTCGCCATTCGCGGACTGCGTAACTATGGTTACAATAAACTTGCCGACGAATACACTTTGCAGGTATTCGACCGTCTGAGCGGACTGAAAGAGGGAGCACCCATCCACGAGAACTATGGAACCCATACCGGAGAACGCTTAAAAGCACCTCACTTTAGCTGGAGTTCATCGCATCTGTTGATGATGTATGATGACTACGGGAAAGAAACCAAGAGATAATAATTACGGTATTAAATCCCACTTTCTTGCCATCGCGTTGGCAAGACTTTGCCTATCCGATGGCAAGGTCTTGCCAATATGATGGCAAAACTTTGCCAACGAAATGGCAAAGTACCATTCTTTTAGAATAGACTCCACGCCACGGTAAGCCCTGCCATTACAATAGCAACCATACTCATCAGCTTGATAAGGATGTTCAGACTCGGACCGGAAGTATCTTTGAACGGGTCACCTACTGTATCGCCTACCACAGTTGCTTTATGCACTTCACTGCCTTTTCCACCAAGATTGCCTTCTTCTACATACTTCTTGGCATTATCCCATGCGCCACCTGCATTAGCCATAAAGATAGCAAGCACAAATCCACTGCTAAGACCACCAATCAGAAGGCCCAATACACCGGGAACACCGAAAATAAATCCTGTCAGAATGGGAGCAACAATGGCTATCAATGATGGGATTACCATCTCGCGTTGTGCACCTTTGGTAGAAATAGCTACACAGCGTTCATAATCGGGTTCTGCTTCGCCTGATAGAATACCCTTGATTTCACGGAACTGACGGCGTACTTCATCTACCATGTGAGAAGCGGCACGTCCTACAGCATTCATTGTTAAACCACAGAACAGGAACGCCATCATACTACCAAGAAACATACCCGAAAGTACTTTAGGATTCATCAGGGTTACGTCATAATGGTACATAAAGTCGAAGAAATTAGCATCTTGCACAGATACAAGATCCTTGCCTACATGCAGATCGGTCATACCCAGACGGGTAAGTCCGATACGGATTTCTTCTATATAGGATGCCAGTAAAGCCAATCCTGTAAGGGCAGCAGAACCAATGGCAAAACCTTTGCCCGTTGCAGCCGTAGTATTACCCAGAGAATCGAGTGCATCGGTACGTTTACGTACTTCTTCACCTAAAGCAGACATCTCGGCATTACCACCCGCATTGTCGGCTATCGGTCCGTAAGCATCTGTTGCAAGCGTAATGCCCAAAGTAGAAAGCATACCTACGGCTGCAATACCAATGCCATAGAGTCCCATACCGACATTATAGAAATCGAAACCGGAAGCGAAAAGATAAGAGGCGATGATACCTATCACTACTGCAATCACCGGAATAGCCGTAGACAACATACCGAGTCCAATACCCGAAATAATAACGGTAGCCGGACCGGTCTTCCCACTTTCACTCAGCCTTTGAGTAGGACGATAGGATTGAGAAGTATAATATTCAGTAGAACGACCGATGATAATGCCCACTACCAAACCTACAACTACTGCACACGAAATCCACATCCAGTTATCCAATCCTAGTAACCAAAGGATAAAGAAAGTAGCAATAACAATCAATACGGAGCTCAAGTTAGTTCCGAGTGCCAATGAATTGAGCAAGTCTTTCATCGTAGCATTCTCCTTTGTACGAACGGAGAAGATACCGATAATGGAAAGGATAATTCCGACTGCCGCAATCAGCATCGGTGCAATCACCGCCTTGAACTGCATCAACGTGTCACCCGTATGGATAAACGCCGCAGCACCCAAAGCAGCCGTAGCCAGGATAGAGCCACAATAACTTTCGTACAAGTCAGCTCCCATACCTGCAACGTCACCCACATTATCACCTACGTTATCGGCAATGGTAGCCGGATTTCGCGGATCGTCTTCGGGAATACCGGCTTCTACTTTACCTACAAGATCAGCACCCACATCGGCAGCCTTTGTATAGATGCCACCACCCACACGGGCAAACAAAGCCTGCGTGGAAGCTCCCATACCAAAAGTCAGCATCGTAGTGGTAATGATACAGAGCTTATGAGTCGGAGTTATCAAATCGGCAGGAATCACCGCATTGAGAACTAGATACCAGAAGGAGATATCTAGTAACCCCAAACCAACAACCACCAGTCCCATCACCGCACCACTTCGGAAAGCGATACGCAAACCTGCATTCAAAGAGTGACGCGCAGCATTTGCCGTACGCGCCGAAGCGTATGTAGCCGTCTTCATTCCCAAGAAACCGGAAAGACCGGAGAAAAAGCCACCGGTAAGGAAAGCTATAGGTACCCAAGAGTTCTGCACTCCAAAGCCGTAAGCCATAATCGAAAAGAGAATCACCAGTGCCAGAAATACCCACGCAACAATCTTGTATTGCTGTCTGAGGTAAGACATAGCACCTTTGCGCACAGCAGCGGCAATCTTTACCATTTGCGGAGTACCCTCACTCTCTTTCATCATTTGACGGTGGAAATACCAGGCAAAACAAAGTGCCAGAACAGAAGCGGCTGGAATCAGCCAGAAAAGAAATTGGTCCATAGCTTGATTCATTTTTAGAAGGTTGAACGAAGTTCTAAAAGTATTGATTCTAAACGAAATAAGCAAATGAATAGGATAAGAATTCTGATTGGCGGACGTAAATAACTAAGGTTTTACTCTTAAATGCATAAAATTTGTATATTTTATAAAGAAAACCTCTACCATATAGATATATATTACAACTTTTGTTGTATTTTTGTAGCGCATAAACAACATAACATGGGAGGTACCATTATGAAACAATTCAATTTAAGTCAAACTTCAAAGATGCTGACGACTTTACTATGCAGCATCATGATAGCATTTGCATTCGCAAGTTGCGAGCAAGATGTCTATAATCCGGATAATGGTAAAGGGGAAGAAAATACTCCTAATACTTTCCCGTTTGAAACAACTTCATCTATTCAGCTGAATGTAAAGTACGATGTGCCTGAGGGCTACAAAGTTCTGTTCGAAGTTTATCTTGAAAATCCGTTTACCATTGACAAAGACGGACAAGCTGTAAAGCGTACTGATATCAGCCCGGTTATTACCCGTATGACGGATGGTAACGGTGCATATAACGGAAAGGAAGTTATCACAGCAGACCGTGGAAATGAAGCCTATATCTATACATCTTATATAGGTGTACCGGGATTGTTTAAAGCAACTATCAGCGATAACGCTATTAACGCGGAGATAAACTATGAAAGTATCAGCAAGGATGCATCCAATACACGTGCTTATACAAATGCACCTACGGGGTATTACACTTTAGGCACTTGGAATGCAAAAGGACGTCCAAATTATTTAGATACTGAAGGAGAATTGTCACTTTCTGCTTCTATCCTGAATACAATCAATAAAACATTACCTGAAGGGAAAGTCTGTCCTGATGATTATCGTCAGTCTACTGACTTTACAGTAAATGATCCTGAAGGACGTAAAGCAGAAGTATTCGTTCGTTTTATCGGAGGTACCAGTAGTGCAGCCAGTACATTTGGCTATTATTGCTATAAGAGCGGAGCCAATCAAGATGCTATCAAAAACGCTAAGAAATATATCATATTTCCCAATACTTTTACTTCATCCGACCATTGGAATAAGCCTGTAGCACTTAAAGGAGGCGAATGCGTGAAACTTCATTATATTAATGAAAACGGCGTGGATCAAGGTACTGAATTTCCGAATGGAGTAAGTATCGGATGGTTCCTCATTAATGACGCATATAGTACCAGCAATGGAAGTGGCACAAGATTTCACTCTACACCCAGTTTAAATACCAACGACAATGGACGTACACATACAGCCGCATTCCGTATCAATGATTTCGTAGTCCTTTCATTTGAAGATTGGAGTGACAGCGATTACAATGATGTAATGTTCAACGTATGGTCCAATCCTATAGAAGCGATTGCTCCGGAAGTACCGGAAGTACCCGAAGAAAAGCCTGAAGAAGGTGACCAATCTATAGCTTACCGTATGACCTACAATGGTATCATGGCTTTTGAGGATAATTGGCCTGCTAAGGGGGATTACGACTTAAATGATGTAATCGTGAAGTACAAATCTGTTATGAGCTTTAATACCAAGAACGAAGTTTTGAATACAGAAGATACCTTTACTGCACTTTGGTCGGGTGCAGACTACAAGAACGGTTTTGCATACCAATTGAATACGGATCGTAGCAATGTAACTACAGAATTTACTGAAAACCCTTCTACATTCACCGCTCAAGGATTGGATGCTGATATTAACAAAGCTACAGTAAATGTATTCCTAAATGCTCTTGATGAAACTGGTAACAATACAAAAACGTCTACTTACAAGATTAAGAATACATTTAAGATGCCGGTAGACCATGAAGCTTTCGGTGTAGCTCCTTACAATCCGTTTATCTTTGTTCATAGCAATCAAGGTACATCACGCACTGAAGTTCACTTGATAAATCATGCTCCCACCACAAAGGCTAATATGGAATTATTCCATTCAGGCAATGACTTGTCCGATCCAACCGCAGGTCTCTATTACGTGGCAGCAGAAAGCTATCCGTTTGCTATCCATCTGATCGATGCAGAAACCTTCAGTACAGAAGAAAAGAAGTCTATCGATCAAAGTTATCCGAAGTTCTCCAATTGGGCCAAGACCGGTGGAAAAGAAGATAAAGACTGGTACAAATAAGAATAATTACATATACCATACTAATAAAGGGAACTTTCAATCTGAAGGTTCCCTTTATTTTATCAATTTCATTTCACTGAAGTTCCGCAAGTAGTCTGAATGGTTTTCAGCCTTATGAAACTACTTGCGAAATCTGAATCATTTCACCGTAATAGTAATAGACTTCAGACTGTTCATATCCGATGAACTACCATACAGCAATTCATATTCTCCTTCTATAGGACGCATCGTATTGGTATCTGTATCAAACCATTCGAAATTTTCTTTCAGAAGAGGTATCTCTACCTGACTGGTTTGTCCTTTCGCTATAGCTACCCGCTTGAATGCTCTTAATGCATGCGAAGGACCTTCTTTATCACCTGGGCGACGTACATATACCTGTACCACTTCTTCACCATCTTTCTTGCCGATATTACTAACAGGGATGTTCAGTGTCACTTTATCATCGTAACCAATAGTAGCTGCACTCAAAGTAGCATTGCCATATTGGAAAGTTGTATAACTCAATCCATAACCAAACGGAAATAACGGACTCTCCGTCATATAGCGATAGGTACGTCCTGTCATGTTATAATTTTCAAAATCAGGCAACTGGGAAGTACTCTTATAGAAGGTGACAGGCAGTCTACCTGCAGGATTATAGGTGCCGAACAGAACATCAGCAATAGCTGTACCTCCAGCTTGTCCCGGATACCAAGCTTGCAGAATGGCATCGCACGCATCTTTCTCCGCAGGCATAGCAATAGCAGAGCCGGAGAAGTTTACAAATACCACCTTCTTACCCGCTTTCTTCAATTCGCTTATCAAACGGCTTTGAATAGCAGGTAATTCTATAGTTTCACGGTCGCCACCCTTAAAGCCGGGAATAGTGACACGCATCTCCTCTCCTTCGAGTGAAGGGGAAATACCACCGGCAAAGATCACTACGTCAGCACTCTTGATTCGTTGAATGCTCTTAGTAAAATCAACAGGCACTTCGCGTCCCATATCAAAGTCGAGTGCCGCATCTCTGTTGTAAAAAGCAAAATCTATCTTTATCTGATACTCTTTTCCAGCTTCGGCTTTGAGTGTATATACATTGGCATTGTGCTTGAAGTTTAATCCCGCAGCCACTTCTTTACCATCTATACAAAGGCGTGTGGCTCCCTGAGTCTGGAAGCGGAAAGATATATCCTCTGTTTGCGTAGGACGGAAGACTGCTTCATAGCAAGCTGAGAAATCGGACAAATTAACCCCGGCAGCAAAGGCAGTAGCACCGGTAGTTATGAAACGGAATGGAGTACTAACGTGAGTCAACACATCCGGATTACCCTCTTGTTTGGGATTATTCCAATATTTCGCACTGAAACCGTTTTTGCCATTCATGCTGCATTGCTGAAATACGCTCTGCATAGCCAACCCTGAAGTATAATCACAACCCGGTTCAAAGATGATCTGTGCTTCGGGTACATATTGCTTGATGCCTTCCAGTAAAGTGACAGTATGAGAAGGAAATCCGTTGTAATTACCCCATTGCATTACCGAGTCATTGGCATTAGGCCCCACCACAGCTATCTTCATTTTCTTATTAAGTGGCAACACGTTCTTCTTGTTTTGCAGAAGTACAATGCTTTCATGCGCCATACGCAAGGCAAGATCCCGATGCTCCTTACTATCAACCACACTATAAGGAATCTCATTCCAAGAGTTAGGATTATCATCCATTTCACCCAATTCAAAACGAGCTTTCAGCAGGCGTCTTACAGACGTATCAATGCTTTCTTCACTAATCAAACCTTCTTTTATGGCTTGGGGCAAAGATTCATAATTAGTACCACACTCCACATCAGTTCCGTTCAGAACAGCTCCTGCAGAAGCGTGCTTCATATCCGGATGAGTTTTATGTGCCCGGTCCGTATAGAAATCTGAGATAGCGCCACAATCAGAAACTACCAGTCCCTGATAACCCCATTCATTGCGAAGAATTTGCATCAGCAGACGGTTACTTCCACAACAAGGATCACCCTCAAGACGGTTGTAAGCGCACATCACCTCTTTTACATTGGCTTTCTGCACCAAATCTTTAAAAGCAGGCAGATAGGTTTCCCACAAATCGCGCGGTTTTATATTTTCTGCATTGAAGCTATGACGATTCCACTCGGGACCGGAGTGCACAGCAAAGTGCTTGGCACAAGCATGGAGTTTATCATACTTCTGGTCTTCCGGACCTTGTAAACCACGGACAACAGCCATTCCCATCTGTGCAGTCAGATAGGGGTCTTCGCCGTAGGTTTCTTGTCCCCGCCCCCAGCGCGGATCACGAAAGATGTTGATATTAGGTGTCCACATTGTTAAACCTTGATAGCGTTTCAGTCCTCCTTCTTTGCTGAACTGAGTAGACTTAGCACGGGCTTCATCGGAAACAGCCGTAAAAACTTGCAATAGCAAATCATTGTTGAAAGAAGCTCCCATTCCGATGGATTGGGGAAAAACTGTAGCCAATCCGGCACGTCCCACACCATGCAAAGCTTCATTCCACCAATCGTATTCTTTTATTCCCAAGCGAGGAATGGCGGGAGAAGTGTTCTGCATTAACAAGACTTTTTCCTCCAGCGTCAGGCGACCAAGCAGGTCATTAGCACGTTTCTCCGGTGATAAGTCCGGATTCTGATAAGGAAGTTGGGCAAACACGGGAAGGCAAAGACAAAAGCTACCGATCCCAAAGAGTAAACGAAGTTTTCTGTTCATGTTCGTATAGTATTAAATATATATTGATTGAGGAGCCGATTTCTGTCCTATAGGAAACCAAATATCGGTTGGTACAAAAATAGTGGATTAAAAGGAAAATAGAGAGAGATAACCTTTCAATTTCTTAATGCTATGTTACTAATCTTATCAGGAATGTAACATTTTGTTCTTCTATGGTTACATCCGGCTAAAAACGGGCACCCGAACCCAAGGATTACCTCAGATTCGGGTGCCCGACTTATAAAATATCAATGCTAGAAAGCCTATTCTATCAGAACATTTTGCTGACACGTTCAATGCCGGCTACCAACTTATCAACTTCTTCTTTTGTATTATAAAGTCCGAAAGAAGCGCGTACGGTTCCTTCTATTCCAAGACGTTGCATCAGAGGCTGGGCACAATGATGGCCTGTACGAACAGCAATGCCGAGGCGGTCGAGCAATGTACCCATATCGAAATGATGAATATCGCCCACCAGGAAAGAAATAACACTTCCTTTCTCTGCGGCTTCTCCAAATATTCGCATTCCCGGAATTTCTTTGAGGCGCTGCATGGCATACCCGGTCAATTCGTGCTCATGGGTGGCAATCTTATCCATACCAAGTAGAGATACATAGTCCAGAGCCTTTGCAAGTCCGGTAGTACCGATATAGTCCGGAGTACCGGCTTCAAACTTGAAAGGAAGTTCGTTGAAGGTAGTCTTCTCAAAAGAGACATGCTGTATCATTTCGCCACCACCTTGATAGGGAGGCATTCTATCCAGCCATTCTTCCTTACCGTAAAGTACACCTATGCCGGTAGGTCCATAAACTTTATGACCGGAGAAGACAAAGAAATCGGCATTCAAATCCTGTACATCCACTGGTATATGAGGGATGGATTGTGCACCGTCTATAAGCACAGGTACGCCCTGTTCATGGGCAAAAGCAATCATCTCCTTCACCGGATTGACTGTACCCAGCACATTAGAAACATGCGTTACACTGACGATCTTTGTGCGTTCGGAAAACAATTTCTTGTACTCGTCTTGCAAAAGTTCGCCTTTGTCATTCATTGGAATAACTTTAATGGCAATGCCTCTCTTAGCTGCCAGTAACTGCCAAGGAACTATATTGCTATGGTGTTCCATCACAGAAAGAATAACTTCATCCCCTTCCTGCATAAACTCTTCACCGAAACTCGACACAAGCAAATTAATACTTTCTGTTGTTCCGCGCGTAAAGATGACTTCGTTTGTAGAACGGGCGTTAATGAATTTACGTACCGTTTCACGGGAAGCCTCATGCAGTTCCGTAGCCTGCTGGGACAAGAAATGCACTCCACGATGTACATTGGCATTGACAGAATAGTATTCTTCTGTAATAGCATCTATCACACAACGAGGCTTCTGAGTGGTAGCACCATTATCTAAATAAACCAATGGCTTACCATAAATCTCACGAGAGAGTATAGGGAAATCCTCTCTTATCTTTTGTATATTCATTGTTCAACAGGTCTTAATTATCAAGTAATTACTTACATATTGCGCATCCTTCGCATTTATTCAGTTCCCCACGGAAACGTTTTTCTACCAAGAGATGCAGGCGATCCTTCAAAGCATCCAAACGGATGGTATCAATGACTTCGTTGACAAAAGCAAACATCAATAACAAACGAGCTTCACGGGCAGTGATACCACGTTGTTGCATGTAGAACAAGGCATTCTCGTTGAGTTGTCCCACTGTAGCTCCATGACTACATTTCACGTCATCTGCATAGATTTCCAGTTGTGGCTGAGTATACATGTGTGCTTCGCGGGTGGCACAAAGGTTACGGTTAGTTTGCTGGGAACTGGTATGTTGTGCGTCGGGACGTACCAAGACTAATCCAGCAAAAGCACCTGTAGACTGATCATCAAGTACATACTTGAAAAGTTCATTACTGGTACAATTGGGAACGGCATGGTCAATAGTGGTATTATTATCGACATGCTGATTCTTATCCGCAATAGCCATACCGCAGAAGTTGAGATTAGCTCCTTCGCCGGCAAGCAATACTTGGGTCGTATTACGGGTGGTACCGTTATGCAAAGTCATACCATTCAGCAAGACATTGCTGTTTGCTTCCTGCTTTACATACATGTTACTGATACGTACCGTACTGGTATGCGTTTCTTCCAATTCATAGAAATCGAGATTCGCATTCTCACCCACAAATACTTCTACGACCTGAGTTGCCAGGAAGTTAACATTGTCCATGGCATGGTCGCATGCCAAGAGGCGTACTTGTGCTCCTTCTTCCAAGATAATCAGCACACGGCGATTCACCATGAAGTTCACATCACCGCGTAAGATATTAACCAATTGGATGGGTTTGTCCACTACAACATTCTTCGGTACATACAGCAAAACGCCATCTTGTGTGAGAGCGGTATTGAAGGCTGTCACTCCATCTTCAGAAGTATTCGCCAACTTACCATAGTATTTCTTCACCAATTCCGGATTTTGTTCCGCTACCTCTTTCAAACTACTGAAAATAACACCTTCAGGCAGGTTGAACTTGGGTAAAGACTTGTTGTAGAATGCATCATTCACCACGAAGTACAGGGCGGTACTCATATTGGGTACATCGCACTTGAATACATCGTAAGGATTTACGGGAATGTCCAGTCGGTTCAGGTTCAAGCCATAATCGGGTTCAAAGAACTTACTGATATCCGTATATTTATATTTCTCCTGTTTACGGGTAGGAAATCCTAGCCGCTCAAAGTCGGCAAATGCAGCAGCACGCGGCGCATTCAGCACCTCAGCACTATGCCTGCATATCATTGCCTCGGTTTGGGAGAAAAGGTCTATGTATTGTTGTTCTACACCCATAGTTTACTCTCCTGCCTCTTTTTTTATCCAATCGAAGCCACGTGCTTCAATTTCCTTAGCCAATTCGGGACCGCCGGATTTCACGATACGTCCTCCCATCAATACGTGTACATGGTCAGGTTTCAGATAATCCAATAAACGTTGATAGTGGGTGATAACCATAGCGCTGGTCAGCGGAGTTTTCAGTTTATTGAAGCCATCGGCTACAATACGCAAGGCATCTACGTCAAGACCGGAGTCCGTCTCATCCAAAATAGCGAAGGTAGGTTCCAACATGGCCATCTGGAAAATCTCGTTACGTTTCTTCTCACCACCACTGAATCCTTCGTTTACACTTCGATTCGCCAGTTTGTTGTCCAACTCCACAATGGCACGTTTTTCGCGCATCAACTTCAGGAATTCGCTTGCTGATAGTGCAGGCAAATGGCGATACTTGCGTTGCTCGTTCACAGCAGCACGCATAAAGTTTACCATCGAAACTCCCGGAATCTCGACCGGTGCCTGAAAAGATAGGAAAATTCCTTCATGGGCGCGGTCCTCGGGGCTCATAGCCAAAAGGTCTTTTCCGTTAAACGTTACCGAGCCACGTGTCACTTCGTATGCCGGATGTCCCACAAGTACATTACTCAGTGTACTTTTACCAGCACCATTCTGTCCCATCAGTGCGTGCACTTCACCGTCACGGATAGTAAGGTTGATGCCCTTTAATATTTCTTTGCCATTGATACTGGCATATAGGTCTTTTATTTCTAACATCTTTATATTTACGATTTAACGATTTACGATTGATATTACTCATGGATATTAAACGACTCACATCTACAATCAAACTTCAATCGTAAATCGTAAATCGTCTAATCGTCCAATTATCCCACGCTTCCTTCCAGGGAAATGGCGAGCAGCTTCTGCGCCTCTACAGCAAATTCCATAGGCAGTTTATTAAGTACCTCTTTGGCATAGCCGTTTACGATCAGACCGACTGAATCTTCAGTAGAAATACCTCGTTGGTTGCAATAGAATATCTGGTCTTCACTAATCTTGCTGGTAGTGGCTTCATGCTCCACGATAGCCGTCTCATTGTGAATATCCATATAGGGGAAAGTGTGTGCGCCACATTTATCGCCAAGTAGTAAAGAGTCACACTGGCTATAGTTACGGGCATTATCCGCTTTCGCAGCCACACGCACCAAACCACGATAAGAATTCTCACTCTTTCCGGCGGAAATACCTTTGCTTACAATGGTACTGCGGGTATTCTTTCCGAGATGTATCATCTTGGTACCCGTGTCTGCCTGCTGATAGTGATTGGTTACCGCTACACTATAGAATTCCGCAGTCGAATTATCACCCGTAAGAATGCAGGAAGGATATTTCCAGGTAATAGCGGAGCCTGTCTCAACCTGTGTCCAGGATAACTTACTGTCCACACCTTTGCAATGACCACGCTTTGTCACGAAGTTATAGACGCCACCCCGTCCTTCGGCATCGCCCGGATACCAGTTTTGAACAGTACTATACTTTACTTCGGCGCGATCGTGTACCACAATCTCTACAATAGCCGCATGCAACTGGTTTTCATCACGCATGGGAGCTGTACAACCTTCCAGATAGGAAACGTATGAATCATCATCCGCCACAATCAAGGTTCTCTCAAACTGACCGGTATTGCGGGCGTTGATACGGAAGTAAGTGGACAACTCCATCGGGCAACGTACTCCCTTCGGAATATATACAAACGATCCGTCAGAGAATACCGCCGAGTTCAGCGCTGCAAAGAAATTATCACGGTAAGGCACTACCGATCCCATGTATTTCTGCACCAAGTCCGGATGCTCACGCACGGCTTCGCTGAAAGAACAGAAGATTATTCCTTTCTCCATCAACGTCTCTTTGAAGGTAGTCTTTACAGATACAGAGTCCATCACGGCATCCACCGCCATACCACTCAATGCCATCTGCTCCTCCAAAGGAATGCCCAACTTATTGAAAGTCTTTACTAACTCAGGATCCACTTCATCCATACTTTTCGGTCCTTCCTTCTTTTTCGTCGGGTCAGCATAGTAGGAAATAGCCTGATAATCTATCTCGGGAATACGGAGATGTGCCCAAGTGGGCATCTCCAGCGTCAGCCAATGGCGGTACGCTTTCAAACGGAACTCTAGCATCCATTCCGGCTCATTTTTCTTTGCCGAAATAAGTCGCACCACATCTTCATTCAGCCCTCGCTCAATGATATCAGTGTGTACATCGGTCGTAAAACCGTACTTGTACTTCTCCTGTGTGAGTTCCTTTACATATTTATTGGGTTCTTCCTGTTGCATTATTTATTCAATATATATTGTTCAGTAACCTGCTTTGCTACGGGAAAGAATATCCCGGCAAATGATTTCATGGGATAATATAACACTGAGTCTGTCTTTTTTGTTTTATCTATCAACTTATCATCCGAGTCAATAAATTCAATGACGCCAATTAACAGACTTACCAGTAAAAGGTACTTTAGCGCACCTAGTCCGGAACCTAGCCAACGGTTCAGCCAGCCCAGTGAAATAGCCTCCATAGCTTTAGTCAGTAGCGAAGCCACCAACGCAAACACCAATGGCACTGCAATCCAGATCATGATGAATGCCAATATCTGCGCAACTGTCATTGAGTCCGTCACCGTGGGGCAAAGCTTTTCTGCCAATGAGGCATACAGCGCCCTCGCTGCCAACAAACCAATAATCAGCCCGAGCAAAGATGCCAACTGTTTCACAAAACCTTTCATGAAACCAAGCACTGCCCCTATGCCCACTGCTATGACGATGATAATATCTATAGATGCCATTATCCTACACAAAAAGGCACGGATTACACAAACAAGCACGGTTTTTCTTTAACCAATCCGTGAAATCCGTGTAATCCGTGCCTTACTATTTTATATCTCTTACAGAGTCTGTTTTACTTCTATTTCTTCGTAAGATTCAATGATGTCGCCTACCTTGATGTCGTTGCAATTCGTCAAGCTGATACCGCATTCGAAGTTGGTACCCACTTCCTTCACATCGTCCTTGAAGCGTTTCAAAGCATTGATGGAACCTGTAAATACTACGATACCCTCGCGAATCAGACGAGCCTTGTCGCTGCGTTTTACCTTTCCGCTCTTCACCACAGCACCGGCTACGAGACCAACCTTGGTAATATTGAATACCTCGCGAACTTCGATATTTGCAGTTACCTGCTCCTTCACGGTCGGTGCCAACATACCTTCCATAGCAGCCTTCACCTCTTCGATAGCGTCGTAGATAACAGAATACTTGCGGATATCCACACCGTCGTTTTCGGCCAACTTAGCAGCAGAACCTGAAGGACGTACCTGGAAGCCTACGATAATTGCATTCGAAGCAGCAGCCAGTGAAACATCCGATTCGGAGATTGCACCCACACCCTTATGAATTACATTTACCTGTACCTGTTCGGTAGACAGCTTAATCAAAGAATCGCTCAATGCTTCTACTGATCCGTCCACGTCACCCTTCACAATAACGTTCAGTTCGTGGAAGTCACCCAATGCCAGACGACGTCCAACTTCGTCGAGCGTCAACATCTTCTGAGTACGCAAACCTTGTTCGCGTTGTAACTGTTCGCGCTTATTGGCAATTTCACGAGCTTCCTGTTCGGTCTCAATCACGTGGAATGTATCACCTGCAGCAGGAGCACCATTCAAACCTAATATTAAAGCCGGTGCAGAAGGACCTGCCTCTTTCATACGGGCATTACGCTCGTTGAACATCGCCTTAACCTTACCATAACTGGTACCTGCCAACACAATGTCACCTACCTTCAGCGTACCGTTAGATACCAATATAGTAGCTACATAACCACGTCCTTTATCCAACGAAGATTCGATGATAGAACCGGTAGCATTACGATTCGGGTTTGCCTTCAAATCCAGCATTTCTGCTTCCAGCAATACCTTCTCCATCAACTCGGGTACACCTAGCCCCTTCTTAGCAGAGATATCTTGTGACTGATATTTACCTCCCCATTCTTCAACCAGGAAGTTCATAGCAGCAAGCTGTTCCTTAATCTTGTCGGGATTGGCAGTAGGTTTATCAATCTTATTGATAGCAAATACGATAGGAACACCGGCAGCCATAGCATGGTTGATAGCTTCCTTCGTCTGAGGCATCACATCGTCATCGGCGGCAACAATAATGATAGCGATATCCGTAGCCTTCGCACCACGGGCACGCATAGCGGTAAACGCCTCATGACCCGGAGTATCAAGGAATGTAATCTTACGTCCGTCGTCCAACTTCACGTGATAAGCACCAATATGCTGTGTGATACCACCAGCCTCACCGGCAATCACATTTGCTTTACGAATATAGTCGAGCAAAGAAGTCTTACCGTGGTCAACGTGTCCCATCACTGTTACAATCGGGGCACGATATTCGAGATCTTCCTCAGCATCCTCTTCTTCAATGATGGCCTGAGCAACTTCCGCACTAACGTATTCCGTCTTATATCCGAACTCTTCAGCTACCAGGTTGATAGTCTCCGCATCCAGACGTTGGTTGATGGAAACCATCATACCGATACTCATACAAGTAGAGATAACCTGCATCACAGAAACATCCATCATGTTCGCCAATTCGTTGGCAGTTACAAACTCCGTCAGTTTCAATACCTTGCTATCTGCCATTTCCTGGTCCTCCAGTTCCTGCATTCGGCTCGAAGCTAGTTCGCGCTTGTCTTTACGATATTTGGCACCTTTATTCTTTCCTTTAGAGGTAAGGCGTGCAAGGGTTTCTTTTACTTGTTTAGCAACATCCTCTTCCTTTACTTCCTGCTTAATAAGCGGTTTCTTGAAGCGGTCTTTATTGTTGTTATTTCTATTATTGTTGTTATTATTATTATTTCTGCCACCTTGCTGGTTATTACCGCCACCTTGTTGGTTGTTACCTCTCGGACGATCGTTACCATTGTTGTTTTGGAAATTCTGAGCATTGTTGATATCAACTTTCTCCTTATTAATACGCAGACGTTTCTTCTTAGTAGGGTCATTCTCCTTAGCATTCGGATCTTTAGTATCCTTCTGCTTGTTATCGTCACGGCGGATTTCTTTGATAATCGCCTCTTTCATCTGCTTGCGCTGATCCTGGCGCTGTTTTTCCTTCTCTTCACGTTCCTTGCGTTTTTCCTCTTTCGATTTCTTTTTAGGACGTGTAGACTGATTCAAAGCTGCCAAGTCGATTTGACCAATGACATTGATCTTCGATACGAACTCAGGCTGATGAATCTTAAAGATCTCATCTTCTCCGTTTACCACTTCTTTCTCCTCTTTTTCAACCACAGTTTCTTGTTTAATGGGTTCCGGAGTAGGTTCTTGTTTCATTTCTTCCTTTTTAGGTTCTACCTTAACCTCAACAACATGAGCCGGTTCTTCTTTAGCAACCGGTGCAGGCTGAATAACCGGTTTTGGTTCCGGCTTAGGTTCTACTTTTGGCTCTGGCTGTGGCACTGGAGCAGGCTGGGGAGCCGGTTCTTCTTTGGCAACCGGTGCAGGCTGAGGTGCAGCAGGAACGGGCTGCGGCTTCGGTTCTTCAACAACCACCGGTGCAGGTTCTTCCACTTTTTTCTCTACTACCACAACTTTTTCCACTTCTTTCTCCTTCTCCTGAACAGGTCTACGGTTCAGTTTATCCAAATCTATTTTGCCGACAGGCTTAAACTTCGGACGTGCGTCTTCGGGCACAACCGTCTTTATCTCTTCTGTTTTCGCTTTTTCCTGCGTTTCCTTATAGCCGTCAATAGAAACAGAGGACTTCACACGGTCCTTGCTCTGACGTTCCTGACTAAAACGTTCCGATTTTATTTTAAGGTCCTTATCTGTACTAAATTCCTTCTTGAGCAGATCAAACTGCTCATCGGTAATTTTCGTATTGGGGTTTGCCTCAACGGTATACCCTTTCTTTTGCAGGAACTCGACAGCCGTCGTAATGCCCACGTTCAAATCTCTTGTAACTTTGTTTAACCTTATCGTCATACTTAAAATTTAATGAATAATGGAGAAAGAAGCGGTAGTTAGTGATTAGTGTTTAATGATTAATGATTAGCAACCAAACACTAATCACCAATCAATAATCATTATTCATTTCCTTCTTCTTCAAACTCCGATTTCAAAATGCGTAATACTTCGTCCACCGTTTCCTCTTCGAGGTCCGTCTTTTCAACCAACAGTTCACGGGGAGCATTCAACACTGCTTTTGCAGTATCAATACCGATAGCCTTGATGGCGTCGATAACCCAACCGTCTATTTCATCACGGAATTCATCCAAGTAGATATCTTCATCTTCTACTGTCTGATCCAATTCGCGGAACACGTCGATGGTGTACTCAGTCAACATACTGGCCAGCTTGATATTCAAACCGCCTTTACCGATAGCCAGCGATACTTCCTCCGGTTTCAGGAACACTTCTGCCTTATGTTCTTCCTCATTCAAACGAATGGAAGATATCTTAGCAGGGCTGAGGGCACGCTGTATAAACAACTGGATATTCGATGTATAATTGATAACATCGATATTCTCGTTGCGAAGCTCGCGGACAATACCATGAATACGGCTACCCTTCACACCTACGCAGGCGCCTACCGGGTCGATACGGTCATCGTAGCTCTCAACGGCTATCTTGGCACGCTCACCTGGGATGCGGGCAATCTTCTTGATGGTAATCAGTCCGTCATTGATTTCGGGTACTTCCATCTCGAACAGACGTTGCAGGAACACGGGCGATGTACGGCTCAGGATAATCTTAGGATTATTGTTCTTGTTATCTACACGGGCCACAACGGCACGGGCAGTTTCGCCTTTACGGTAAAAGTCGCTCGGGATCTGTTCGGTCTTGGGCAACAACAATTCGTTACCTTCGTCATCAATCAGCAGCATTTCCTTTTTCCAAATCTGGTAAACTTCTGCGTTGATGATGTTACCTATCTTATCAATGTATTTATTATAGATACTGTCTTTTTCCAGTTCCAAAATCTTAGAGGCCAAAGTCTGGCGCAGGTTCAAGATGGCACGGCGACCAAAGTTAGCAAAGATCACTTCATCCGTCACTTCCTCACCCACTTCGTAGGAGGCGTCAATCTTCTGTGCTTCACTCAAAGGGATTTGCAGATTGGGATTCTCCATATCTTCATCCGCCACTACCTCACGGTTACGCCATATCTCGAAGTCACCCTTATCCGGGTTCACGATCACGTCGTAATTTTCATCGGTGCCAAACATTTTCGCAATCACACTACGGAATGACTCTTCGAGCACACTTACCATAGTGGTTCTATCGATATTTTTCAGTTCCTTGAATTCCGAAAATGTATCTATCAAGCTGATAGTTTCTTCTTTTTTGGCCATAGTCTTATTTAAAACTGATTAAGTATTTAGTATATTTTATCTCATCATACTTCAGGGTCAGGTCCTCGTCCACCAGTTTGGGACGCTTAGCACCTTCTTCTTTTACTTTTTTCTGAATGGCAACAACAAATTGTTGTTCATTCGCATCCTTCAATACGCCGCTCAGTTTGCGACCCTCCTTCGTCAGTATCTCCACTTCTTTGCCGATGTGGTTGATGTACTGTTGCAGCACCTTGAAGGGCTGTCCGATGCCGGCAGAACCGACTTCCAGCTCATAATCTTCATCCTCACGGTTCAACTTGGATTCTATGTATCGGCTCAGCTCTACACAGTCTTCAATCCAAACACCTTCTTTGTGGTCTATCTCCACCAAAATCTTGTCATCCGGGCTGATCGTTATTTCTACCAAGAAATAGTCTTTTCCTTCCAGCCACTCGTCAACAATCTGACAAACAATTTTCTTTTCTATCATAGATTAATCCTATAAGAACGAAAAAGAGGAGCTTTATCGCCCCTCCACCTTTCATCCGTTTCCGGTTGCAAAGATA
>NZ_JASLER010000071.1 GCF_030151085.1 Bacteroides sp.
CTCTTCATTTGCAATCATTTAGTTTAGATAAATACAGAAAAGGGGAACTTTTCTTCTTTTCCCTACGCCGGCATTACCCGGATCAGGTCAATGGGTATGATCTCAGCCCGTCATATTGGGGCACCCCTTAGTTGAAATCTACGCACAAAGGTAGAGCTTTCTGCTGAAAGTTACAAGCAAAGCTAAGGAAATCAATTGTAATACAATGGATTCAATAATCAGCTTTTCTGTTAATTCAATGGATAAGTTAGTATTATATCACCTTTATCCAAGTTGCGTGGGTATTGATAAGTACCTTTGAATGTTTCTAGGAACAGCCGGTTTATATCATGTTTGATGCGTTGTATATTTTCCGGTTGTTCTAGTAAGGGACTGTTTTCCACTACTATCTTTATTTGATTATCCTCAATACACAGCGTATAGACTACGACTATATCCGTTTCATTACTTTCCGGAGCAGAGAGAATAGATAGTAACATTTTCAGGAAACGTTCATTATCTGTTTGAACCATTGCTTCTTCCAGCTTGGTTTCAAAGGATAGGCGGACGATGTTATGCTCTAGCATTTCTACCCCCATCTTGGCGTCTTTACACATTTGTACGGCATCACATTCAGAAATATTAAATTTCATCATGCCTGATTCCAGTCGTGAGAGATCGAGTACATCAATAATCAATTGAAATAGTAATGCTGCGTTCTTTTTGATAGCTGCCGAATACTCTTGAGATAATTCAGATGTCAGGTCATTTTCAATAGCAAGTATACTCGAAAAACCTACTACTACATTGAGAGGTTCGCGGATTTGGTGGATGATATTATGTAGAAATACATCTTTCATCTTATCGGCCGCATCTACCGTTTCAAGAGCATTGCGTGTTTCTTGTTCCGCACGCTGCAATGCTTTGTTGCCTTTGTATGCGCGGAGTATCATTAACAATAATAACCCTATGGCTACTAATACGAAAATAACTATAATCCAGTTGTATTGTTTTTCCAGATTGTATTTCTCAAATAGTGCTTCGCGAATATTATAGTTTGCCTGAAGTGCCTCTTCGTGATACTTTAATACATCTTTATTGAGGGAGTCACCCATAATAGAAAGATCTTTATATAATATTGCTGCATCTTCATAATGTCCGGCTTCAACCAAAGCTTTTCCTTTCATTCGCCGTATTTCCATTTCTTGCAGGGGCAGTGTGTGGTTAAAGTGTGCCAGTGCTTTGTCGAACTCACGAAAACAATCTTTCCATTGTTGGGTCAACCGGTAATAACCTCCCCAATATGCGTGATAATTAATATAGTTAGAAAAGAAGGAATTGGGGGTATAATATTGTTTTGCTTTGTTTAGATGCTTCAATAAATTATTGGAATCATTCAGCTTGTCATAACAGGCACAATATGTTAGCTCAATCTCCAATAATTTCTCACCATATTGGGATTCTAGGGAAGGGTCTTCATTAATAATTTGATCAAAAATACTCTTTTGCATATTCAACTCATTTATAGCTTCCTCAATTTTATTGGTTAGCTGATAAGCTGTTATGATTTCAGAGTGTATCATTGCCTTTATCAAAGGATTAAGGTCTTTAGATTCCAGTGCCTTTTTTAATATATTAATAGCTTCTTCTTCTTTTTTAGCGGCTGTAAGTGACTGCCCCAATGATAGGTAAGCAAATGAAATACCCGACGAGCTTTTTATATTGATGGCCTCTTCTTCCATTTTTAGGGCTTGTATTCTGGAATATTCCGTATCGCCGCGTACATTATAGAATTGAAGAATATCGTTCCACATCTGAAAATAGTAGTTATATAAGTTGTATTTATAACTTGCTGCCTTTAATTCTTTAAGGCTATTTTCCATTTGAGGCAGATCGGATAGATACTTGTAATGAACAATTAGATCGCGACGAATATCTAACTCAGCGATGGTGTCCATTTCTGTTATTGATAATTCCAGAATAGAATCAAGCAATTCTGTAACCCATTTTTTATCAATATTCTGATAGAACGTATGCCGCATGAAGTTTATTTTATCACTTGCTTTTGTGATGGAGTGATAAACGGTGAAAACACTGTCACGCAATTGTTTCTCTTGTGTTGTAGATTGGGCAGCTATTGTTGATACCATTATCAATATCAAGCATGTGAATATGAACAATTTTTGCTTCATGACCGTACCTCCTGTTTTAGTGGATGTACAAATACAAACCGTGCCCCATCGGTGTATTGGGAATCAATCCAGATATTTCCACCAAAACGTTTGATGATAAGCAGGCAGATAGATAATCCCAATCCCGTTCCCTGTGCCTTTTCATTCAGCTTTTCGAAACGTTCGAAGATGTGTCCCTGTTTTTCTAATGGAATGCCACATCCGGTATCGGTTACAGAGAACTGGGCTGTGTTGTCGTTTGTTTTTTCAAGTTTCAGCAAGATACTTCCTTGTTTGGTAAACTTTGTTGCATTGACTAAAAGATTGATAAGCATTTGTTGTAATCTGTCCGCATCCGTTTCCAATTCCAATGTGGTGAGGTCTGTTTCAAAAGAAATGCTGGCTTCAGTTTGCTTGATGGCACTTAAAGTGGTGATAACATTTTTGCAAAGTTCTACAACATCATAAGGCTTAATGTTGAACTTCATATTTGTTACATCCAAACAGGATATATCAATTACGTCATTTAGTAGCTTTAAGAGAAGTTCGGAATTAAGTTGGATAATATCATTACATTGCTGGCGGGTGGCTTCGTCAATCCCCGGCATAGTCAGTACTTCAGAGAAACCTGAGAGAGCATTTAGCGGAGTTTTAATTTCATGGCTCATATTGGAAAGAAATAGGCTTTTATTCCGAATAGACTCTTCAGCCAACCCTTTAGCTTGGTTCAATGCTTCTTGCGAGCGGATAAGCCGTTTGTTTTGCTTTTTTATGTAGAAGAAAAATATAATGAAAAGTATAATGAATGTAATGCCCACCCAAACGACCAATTGTAATATCTTACTTTGGACTATATTTTTTTGTAATTGTACTTCATTAATGGAATATACTTTGCGTAAATCTTCTATCTTTTTGGAATTGATTTCTGTGTAGATTGTATCCATGAGCTTATCTAAATCCATATAAAGACTACAGGCTTGCTGGTAATTGGCAGATTTTAATTCTTGGTTTGCCCTGAACCAGCTCAGACTATCATTGTAGGATGTATGTGCAAAGGATTCCACACAAATGCCTGAAAGTATATATATAGATAGCATCAAAATACGTTTCATCTTTTTGCCCTTTATTTGTGTACTGGGTGGTGTGTTTTTCTTGAAAAGCAAAAATAGTGAATTTATTAAGAAATCAATATAAAATGTATTAATAATATTTGTTTTTATAATTAGCAACGGACTTTTGATGAAAAATCATCATGACGAAAGCTCCCAATTTTAAGAAGTTTTTTTTGATGGCAACTTTTCATCGTGCTCTTTGGTTTTATCGTTTTATGTAAGAATAGAAAGAAGAAAAAGGAAGGTAGAGTGAAAGATAATCCAGAGTTTTTGTTAATTTTGTGTTCCATTTAGATACTTGTATCATTATTTTGTGCGAATGTTTAATTTATTAATTTCAAAAAGATATTTATTATGTCAGTATCATTATTAACCGTGACTGCGGTAGCTCAATCTGCTACAGAAGATGGCTTTAGCAAATTGCAGATTCTTATTCAACAATTGATAGACTGGGGTGTAGAAGCTGGAGGGCGCATCATTGGGGCTATCATTATATTTGTAGTGGGGCGTATTCTGATTTCTTTCCTTAAGAAAATCTTGGCCAAGCTACTGACGAAACGACATATTGATCCGGGTATCCAGAGTTTTGTAAAGAGCTTGACTAATATATTACTGACTATCTTGTTGATTATTGCCGTTATCGGTAAATTGGGAGTAGAAACCACCTCTTTTGCTGCTTTGTTGGCCTCTGCGGGTGTGGCTATCGGTATGGCTTTATCGGGAAACTTGCAAAACTTTGCGGGTGGACTAATCGTCTTGCTGTTTCGTCCCTTCAAGGTAGGCGATTGGATTGAGTATCTCAACGTATCGGGCACGGTACGCGAAATTCAAATCTTCCATACCATTCTGACTACAGCCGATAATAAAGTGATCTATATCCCTAATGGAGCTGTGAGCAGTGGTACGGTGACGAATTATAGTCGTGAGGAAACCCGCCGTGTTGAATGGGTGATAGGAGTGGATTATGGTGAAGACTACGGAAGGGTGGAGGAAACTGTTCGTGGTATTCTTGCCAAGGATAAGCGTGTGTTGAATGATCCGGCTCCATTCATTGCACTTCATGCTTTGAGTGCAAGTAGTGTAAATGTAGTTGTTCGTGTTTGGGTGAACAGTTCCGATTACTGGAGCGTATATTTTGATATAAATAAGGAAATTTACACTGTGTTCAATAAGGAAGGAATCAATTTCCCGTTCCCGCAGTTGACGGTTCATCAGGCGTAAAATTGCTGAAGAAAAAAATAGAGGGACATAACCGGCTGTAAGGTTATGTCCCTCTATCTATATTACTTAGGCATCTGCCTTACATTTCATAAACTCCGAGTTCTTCTTCTACCTCCTCGCAAATATTCTCTTGATCTAAGTTTAGCAACCTATTGATTTTCCTTCGTTTTTCCAGATCAGTGAAATAGCTTTCTACTACTGTATACACATCAAATCCCCTAGTGGAACCCGCTGCCAAATCCAGTGACTCTACCATTTTCTTAACGGCTTGGTGAATGTCCTTTTTGCTGATGAAATGCAATTCATTGCTGTGAATCAAACTCTTTTCCATGATACATTCTGTTTTAAGTTACTATGGTTATAACACTCCTCTGTCGGAGTTAGTTCATGTTCATGGAGGTATTTGGCTTATCTTAAACTTCTTCGTGTGAGAAGTATCCGTCTATCCAGATAGTGGCATACGTGCCTTTGAACTTCAGCAGGATATAAGTAGGATCGGTAGGTCCTCCTGGAAAATGATTGATAAACCAGTCCTGCCACATCTCTTTCTTGGTGGCTTCATCGTCTATAATCTCTACTTCTCCCGTCAAAGCCACACTGTTGCCACCCTCCTGATAACATAACCCTGCTTTGGGATTGGCGGCGAAGTCTTTGGTTTTAAGAGAATAAGTTCCGGTTGACATCCATACGGTTGTAGCTCCTTCTGATTTAATCTTACTCATAGGAACAGGGCGCGGATATCCTTCTTCATTCACGGAGGTGATAATTACTGTTTCGCATCTTCTCAGTATTTCTGCTGCTTTTTCGATAATTGTTTCCATCTTACATGTTTTTATTGGTTAGTTGCCGCAAATATAGTACCGAGAATAATGAAATGTATTGTAAAAAATCGACTTTATGATTTTACGTATGTCAATGTACCTTCTTCAAGAGGGGGAGAGGTCAGAAAGAATTTTGCAGTGTTTCCTGACATTTTTTTTATATCATTGGATAGATGGGATACATCATAGTATCCTGCTTGGGTAGCGATAGACAGTAGGTTGTCGAACGAAGTACTGCGTATTAAATCAATAGTATTCTTAAATTTTATAATCCGACTATATTCTTTGGGAGTGAGCCCGGTGTGCATCTTGAATTTACGTTCAAAATGTCGTTGGCACAGACAGGTTTGATCTGCCAGCTGACTTAATGACAGATTACCCTTATATATATCTATCTGCCGTATGGCGAATGTAATGGCTTGTTCTGTTTTGGGTAAGTGTTTGCATAAGGTTTTGATGAGGAAATGTTCTATGAAAACAATTTGCTCTTGCATGGTTGATAATTCACATAATCTTTCAGCGAAAGAATTGCTGAAAGGACTTGTGAGGTCTTCTGTACTTATCCGCAGATTGGTGAGTTCGTGCAGGGGCAGATTCATAAAACGGAGTGTTCCGCTCGGCAGAAAACGGATACCAAGCATGTGGACGGTTTCTGCATAAGTTACCAATTCGGAATACTTTGTCATGGCTCCCACAAAATAGGAGCGGTAGGGGTGCATCACCAGACAGTCGCCTACGGCATTCGCTACTTCTCCAAGTGTAAAGATGAAGTCGGTACATCCGTCGGGCAGTATGTTGATGTGCGTACCGTAGTCGGGACGTCCTTTAAACTCCCAGTATTTATCTATGTAAGGAGAGAGCAGAGGGTCGGGTTGATACTCTTTATACATCTGATTTCTGATGCTTATCCAGATATTCTTTTCGAGTCTTATCAATGGTCTTTCCACCAATACCAATATTGCTATCCGGTAATTCTTTGATTGTGACCATAAAGAACTCCTTAGGAATACTCATTATTTCTGCTGATACTTCTGTAAGCCTTTTAATGAGTTCTTCTTTTTGTTCTACGGTCATTAATCCGCTCTCTACTGTGATGTATGGCATAATATTAAACTGTTTGAAGTTTTTGATTGTCAGTTGCAAAAATAGTGATTTATTTCATAGTTGCCAACGGATAGCCTGTTTACAGCATCTACCTACGTTTACTCTTTTTCTGAGATTTTCTCTCTCGAAATTTCTTCCAAAACTTATAAATGAAGTTGAGCTTGCCCATCAATAATGCAACCATTAACATGATAATGATACTACTGACGCCCATCGCAAGTAAATTGTCGGAGGTATTGGATGCATCGGCAATGGATAGTTTGTGTGCATGAGGTAGATATTTGACGGATATTTTTTCTCCCTGTTCTGTATGGTTGTATTCAGTAAAGTTGGATAGTCCCAGGTTCAGGCAAGTTGTTACACCTTTATCCGTTACAAAGGTAAAAGTGTATCTGCGAACAGTTTCGTAATGATAGCCTGCCCTGCCGTTTCTTACTTTGATGGTTTCCAATCGGTAATCGGCTACTGCTGTATATCCATGTCCCCGCAGCCGAGTACAGTAATCATCGAAATTCCAATACAGTGTGCTGAGCGGTAGATAGAAAAGGGCTCCGATGGCAAACCACATCCCTCCTATTGGGAAGAGTAATTTGGAGGTATGTTGTTTCCACACTTCTTTCATGTATTTCCGTACCAGTCGTGCTATCAGAAGAAAAGGCATTAAGGCGCTGACAAGAATGACCAACCAGTCTTTGTCATCGCCTACCTTGTTGTAGAAGGTGTCTATACGTGGACTGACGTTTATTTTTCCATCCGCGTATGTATAATATGTATAGTGCAATGTGTCTTCTTTCCCTTCGGCCATCAGGCGTTGTAAGCTATCCTGTATTTCTACCTTGCGTCGTGGGAGGTCGCGGAGTTTTATCTCTTTTTCTTGCAATTTGATAATCCTGTCGGATACCTCTTGTGCATTGAGCGTTTCCCATTTATTGAGGTAAGGTTGTACTTTCTGTGGAGTTATCTCCAGTGTGTTACGTAAGCAGATTTGCACGATTTCCCGTTGCATATAAACATTTGGCGGCATAGTGACATACTTTATCAGTAGGCGGAATTTTTCTGATTCGCCAAGTCTGGCTCCTATTGTCAGAATGTAATCCAGCATGTCGGCATCAATTGTATCGTCTAACTTCCTTATGGTAGAATAAGTCTTTTGTCGCTCCTCCTCCCAAAGTGCACCATTACGACGCAGGAAGTCAATGGTCTTCTTTTGCTTTCCTATGATGGCATAGTCCAGGGCAGTATAAAGATACTCCGGGACATCTCCTGATCTGTGGCGTTTATTTATATCGGCTCCCGCTTTTATCAGATATTTCAGGCATACTGTATCTCCTTCAAATGCTTTTTGCATAAACAGAGTACGTCCTCGCTCATCAATTGCATCCACTGGGATGCCCACCTTCAACATTTGGTGTATAGAGAGCGTATCACCCTTTTTCAGATGAATATACTTTTCTGGTAGAGATGGTTCATTGATATTTTTGTATCTGAGTTGCGCAGATACAATTTGTAAGGTTGCTATCCAAAGAAAGAGGAGAAAGAAGATACTTTGGCAGATAGTGCTTGTGGCTTTGTATCTATTCATAGGGTAGGTATGCGGTTTTAATATTGAGGCACAAAGATATGTAAATATATGGAGAAGTGTAGACGGTTCTTCCATATACATCAGCTACGTTGCCGAAAAATACTCTTTATCAAGAGTTATTCAAAATGAAAGAAAGTGAGATGAATGATATATAAAATCTATAGAATCTCATATATTTGCAATATTAAAATACTCTAGTATGGAAAAAGAAATATCAACTATCCGCCTAATTTATCCCCAGTGGCAGGGAGGCATTATCGACCATTGGATGCCTGATATTCCAGCAAATGATGCATCAAGAGGTTATTATCTAGGTGCGCAATTACTTAATCTACTGGCACCCGAAAATACACAAAATACGGTAATAGTACCAGTATCATTAGATATCAATGACCGGGCAGTGGAAAATGGCATCAGTGCCCGCCAGGTTATTCTACAACAAACCAAGTCTGCACTCGAACTTCTTGAAAAGAATGCTCCTGATCGGATTATCACTCTTGGAGGAGAATGCTCCGCCAGTGTAGTACCATTCACTTATCTGGCAAAGAAATATCCAAATGATGTTGCGATTGTGTGGATTGATGCGCATCCCGACATTAATTTGCCTTATGATGAGTATAAAGGTTATCATGCTATGGCACTGACGGCTTGCCTAGGTATGGGTGATGAAGTATTCATGCAATTGCTGCCCGGAAAGTACGAGGCGTCAAAAGCGCTGATAGTAGGACTTCGTTCATGGGACCCCGGAATGCAGGAACGTCAAAAGGATTTAGGCATTAAAGGTCTGTCACCTGCCGAAGTAGCTGATAGCAGTAAGGTTGTGATGGATTGGCTGAAACAAGCGAAAGTCTCGAAGGTAGTGGTACATTTCGATCTTGATGCTTTAGACCCTGCTGAAATAATTGCTGGTGTAGGTGTTGAACCCGATGGGCTGAAGATGCAAGAGGCTATTAGATTAATTAATGATATTGCTTCCCAGTACTCATTAATAGGACTAACCATAGCGGAACCTATGCCTCGTATTGCAATCAAAATAAGGAATATGCTCAACCAGTTGCCCCTGTTCAAAGACTGAGATTTAAGCCTGCTCTGCTTGACAGAGTAGGGATATTCCTATTCATGAATAGAGAAAATCATTGTGAAGTGAGGATTTATCATTCTACTTTTGTGATATAGATTAACACTAAAACTTTCTATTATGGATAAGGTATCAGTCTTTTTATTGCTACTGTTGGCAATATTATTATCGAGTTGTGGCATCTATCACGAATACGGATTCAGGTACAAACAGTTAGGTAGCGTAGAACAGGGGATGGCTTTAAATGAAGTAACTTCCGTTTTAGGCAAGCCTACTTTCCGTGATTTTAATGGCGAAGGTGAAACCTTAACCTTCCGGGCACTAGGAACTACTGGATGGTCGGTCGTTAAGGTTAAGTTTAAAGAAGGGAAGGTAACCGAGATGAAGAGTTATTTGGAGAATGATTTCCTGCTGTCACCTCCAAGAACTACAAGGGCTGTGAGTGAGAAAAAAGTATCTTCCAATGATGAGAGCAGTAGCAAGATAATAGTTTCTTCGGACGGTAAGCACTACATTAAGATGGGCTCTATTATAGTTACTCCCGAAGGGAAACATATAATAATACATTGATAAAAAAGGGCTAAGGCCCTTTTTTATCAATGGTCTTCAAAAGTCTCTTCTTTGTCCGAAGAGTTTATATTCATCCCGCCTCATCTTAAAAGTATATCTTATAACTGATATTCGGAATCAGCCCCACTCCGTCTTCTTGTTTTATCTTTCCGTTTCGTTCGTCATATTCATAGAAGTGCATACCGGTGCGCATACCTATGTTTAGAATCTTCACTGAGAATTCGTGTGATATCTTCTTCTTGTTTATCCGGTAACTCAAGGAGATATCTCCATTCACTGCCGGGCTGAACTTCTTGCTGAATGCCTGTGTTTCATCGAATATAACCTCGTGCTTTTCCATACTCTTGGCCTCATCTACCGGAGTATATCGATTTCCTCCTTGAAAGAAGATACGCCCGTTGAGGCTAAGAACATTCTGTTTGCGCTTCCCTATCATCCATTCTTTGCCGGCAAGGAGGTTCAGCATGTAGCCTTTATCCATTCGGGTATTTCGCCAGATGCCATCTCCGCCTTTGTATTTCGATTTAAAGATAGAACCTGTCAACATATAGTAGAAGCCGTTTTGCATATACTGCTCCAGAGTGATGTCTATGCCATAATTACGACCCACTCCTTTGTTTACTAATAGGCGGTCTAGGTAAAAATCTTCGTGGTTGACGATGGAGAAGGAAGTGTTCATCTCGACCGGTAGGTGGAAGAGGTGCTGATAGTAAGGTTCTACTTTCAAATGGAGGTATGGGCTGATGTTCCAGTCATAAGTCAGTCCGAAGTGATGGGCTTTCGATAAATCGAGGTATTTATTGGAGAGTTTCCGTCCGTCCACTTCCTTTTCAATGAAATAGTAATCCAGCTTTTCGCGGCGGCTATGCAGTCCGTAGGCCAAGGCTAAAGCATGTTTTGCATTCAACTTCCATTTGAGGGCGACACGCGGTTCTACGGACCAATTCTTATTTAATAAAAAGTATTGGGCGTTGATCCCCAGACTGGTACTCCAATGGTTGTTTAGATTAATAACGGAAGTGCTGTAAGCTGATAGTATGGCACTTTTTCCACTACCTTTTGATATTTGCTCCATGGGGAGATCGAGGCCGACGTAAGGGCTGACTTTGTAATCGAGGTCATATTTTAGTCCGGTAAGGGTAATGCCGGTTCTATTGGTGTGCCGGGCGCTGAACTTCTTGTTCAGATAAGAGTTGAATACAACGTCCCACCTTGAGTTTTGAACATCTCCTACATGGATGAGGTCATTATCCGTTTGGGTTAGCTGGTCTACTAAAAGATGGTCTTTGGAGTAAGTGGCGGCTAAGGAAGAACGGAGATAGGTAGTCTCATTGATTGAATATTGATGTGTCAATCCGCCCACCATCTTGTTCAGGTTGTTGTTGCCTGCTTGTCTACTTCCTAGGTTTTCCCATTCGCTTCGTTCTTCAAAGTCGACCTTGTTCCGGTCAATCAATCCTATTCCCCAGAGGGAGAAAGTTCCTGCCCGCTTTGTCGGGAAATTCAGCTTGAAAGAAAGGTCCTGATATTTCAGGTTAATATCATTACCTGTTGCCAGCGAAGTGGTGGAGAAGCGGTAATTGAAAATATAGGAACTTCCCCTCTTCTTGCTGATAGGTCCTTCGGAAGCGAGGTCGATACCTAAAAGCCCCAGTTGGAAGGTATGCTCGTTTTTCTGATTATTGCCATTGCGCAGGTGCATGTCGAATATGCCTGACAAGGCATTGTTGTACTCTGCCGGAAAAGCACCGTTATAGAAATCGGAATTACCGATGACCTGTGTGCTGAGTGCGGACAGGAAACCACCTCCTAAACCTGAAAGGTCGGCAAAGTGGGTAGGATTGGGAATTTCAACTCCTTCCAGTCTCCATTGGGTGAATTGAGGGGCATTTCCCCGGATGGCTACGGCATTGGTGCCTACATCTCCTGCTACACCTGCAAAGGCGGAACTCAGTCGGGCAGGATCGTCGAAACCATTGGCAAACCGGCCGGCTTCTTCCATGCTTATCATGCGTCCGCCCGTGAGGGCCATGACGTTCAATGTCTTATCTTTGCGCACTTCCGGTTGTATAATAACCTCATTCAAATTTTGTACATTTTCGTCCAGTGGTATTTCCAAATAGATTTCTTTGGAGGAAGTCACCGGTATGCCATTGACGAGGTTTGTATGATAACCGACATAGGAAGTCTGTATGTTACATCGTCCGATGGATACATTGTTTATTCGAAATCGTCCCAAGCTATCGGTTATTGCACCTAAAGAACCTCCCTGCTGAATCATGACTGATGCAAATTCAATGGGAGCATTTGTTTGGGCGTCTATTACAATGCCTCTGATAGTCTGCGTTAATTCTTGCGTCTTCTCTTTGGTTGCTTTCTGCTTTCCGTCGGGCAGGGAGATGATGATGTGATAGCCCTTTATCCGGTAGATGTGTCTAGTACCTTTCAGGATTTTTGTGATTGCCTGGTCAATGCTTGCTTCATTCAAGGCCAGCGGTACCTTCTTTTCGATGTCCAGATTTGATTGTTCATAAGCTACGCTGTATCCGGTTTGCTGTTCTATTTGCAGGAAGGCTTCTTTTAGGGAGATGTTTTTATTGAGTATGGTTATTCTCTTCTCACTGTTTTGTGCCATGAGGCTGATTGTGAGAAAGGCAAAAAATGAAAAAAGGACGGTTTTACTTACCTGTCGGTTAGTGGTTATTCGGTTCATTATTGTACATTTGTATGTTAATACTTCATTTTACTTCACGGTTTAATGTCGATTAATGTTTCAAGAACCGGGTAGAGGGTCTCAAGCTGCTGCCCGGTTCTCTTTTTCTTCATGAGCGGTGGGGATTAAGGGATATTGATTAATTCGATGTGAGTTCCGTTCTTTCTGTAATCGATGCCGACGATATCGCCCAAGACATTCAAGACTTGTTCGAGGTTTTCGTTCTGTAGAAACCGGACGGTATATCGTGCGTTCCCGTTAAGGGAAGTGTGGTTGCTGAAGGTTACGTTGTACCTTCTTTTCAAAGTCTGCTGTATCTCAGTGAGCGAAGTGTTTGTGAAAATCAGTTTACCTGTAACCCAACTATCAGTATCGGCGGCAGGTATTTCTGCAACGCTGATGTGCGATGTTTTTTTGTTGTAGGTCAGTTGTTCGTTCGGACTGAGTATCTCAGGGCTTTGGGAAGGGACGTTTATTTCCACTTTTCCACTGGATAGGGTGGTGGTAATCCTTTCATCATCAGGATAGGCTTTCACATTGAAGCGCGTTCCCAAAACAGTGACAGACATTTGGGAAGCTTTTACGATAAACGGTCTGCTTGCATCTTTTTTCACGCTAAAGTAGGCTTCACCATCCAAATAGACAAGACGCTCTTCTCCTGTAAAAGTTTCGGGGTATTTGAAGGTGGTACCTGCATTCAACCATATCTCAGAACTATCCGGCAATATGAGATGTTTTTTCTCACCGTAGGCAGCGTAGACTTCAATCAGACTTCTTGTCGTAGAGGTATAGTACAGATATCCTCCTGCCAACATAAATAACGGAATAAGAACTGCTGCCACGCGGGCTATTTTCTTGCGGAAAGCGAATTGTCTTGTTCTTGAATAGTTTATTCTTCGGTTCACCCGCGTCAAGGCTTCACTGGTTTCTGTTTCGTCTCTCTGTTCCAATGTATTCCAGTAAGCCAGTGATGCCTGTTCTTTTTCGTCGGCATCTTTATCTTTAATAATCCACTTCTGTACCTTCTCCTCGGTCTCAGAAGAAAAACGGTCAGATAGATATTTCCTGATGATTCTATATATTATAGTATACTCCATTTGAATGGTTTTTATAATATATACAACTAAGGTTTCAAAAACTCAGTGAGATAACTGATATTTTATATCTTTTCAAGTTGTAGATGGAAACTTCCTTTTGTTCTATTTCTCTTCTCCATCGTATCTTCTCCCTGTTTTCTCCGTATCTATAGCGAAAGAAAATACAAGGAGCGGGTACGGAGCAGGTAGGGTGCAGATTAAATTGTTCTATTTATCTTTTTTTTTCCTCTTCTTTATACAGCTTGGCTGCGGCAAGAAGTTTTCCTTTGATAAATCGTACCAGTGACGGAGGAAACAGAACACGTATGCCATCTCCAAAGCCTAAAATCTCTCGATGTAACTCTTGATTGATAACTACTTTTATCTGAAAAACCATTGAACCGTCTTCTTCTTTTTCTACCAGATACTGACTTCTATGAAACGGTTTTGTCAGCACATAAGGAGCATTTTCCTGATTTACCCGGAAGCGTACTTCTTGTGGAAATTCGTTGATTCCTTTGGTTACCCCTATCACATCATCCAGGAAGGTGGTAGGATTGAAGTAAGTGTTTTCCTGATAATCTTCATCGGGTGCAGGAGTAATCTCTAAAATACGGTCAAGAGCAAGATTATAAAGCATATTTCCCTTCTTTTTTGAACCGAAGACAAACCAGCGGTTCCGGTATTCCTTCAACAGATAAGGATAAAACACAAAATCGGCTGCCGAACGTGCTTTGAATGAACGGTATTTTAAATGAATGGCTTGTTTATTAAGAATAGCCCTATAAACGCTATCGAGATAATTCAATCCCGTCAGATTGTTATTCTTTTCAAAATCAATGATAGGAGTCGTTTTTTGCCGAACCGAGGTAACATGATCTTCCAGGCGGCTAATAATATCGCCCATGCCTGAAAAATAGGAGAAACCATTGAACTGTTTCAGTACTTCTACTGCTCCCGACATCACTTTCAGGTCTTGTTCGGACAAGGGAGTGTTCGTTATGCTGTAGTCTGGGTCTTCGTACATATAGTATTTATGATCCTTCACTACGATAGGGGCATTGTAGCCTAGTTTTTCACTACGCATCAACTGGATATCCATTTGGACAGTACGTTTGCTGATTCCTTTTTCTATTCCTTCGTATTCGTACAAGGCATCCGAACAGGCATCAACCAAATCTTCAAGCGTCCACTTCCGATATGGATTACGCAGGCAGTTATCTATCGTTTTATAGCGAATCAGAGCGTTTCGGCTAATGGGCATAACATGTTTTTTTAGAGTTTCTGAACAAAAATAGAAAAAAAATGCGACTACGCAAAAAGACTGCGTAGTGAGGCATGTAACTTTGTCACAGAAACAAGAAAACAGGTCAAGTATGGGTTACTTCAACCATCACTAAAGAATAAGCACCTGTACAATTATCCGTTTTCTTTTTCTCTCGGAAAGAGGGGCAGTAGCTCAGTTGGTAGAGCATCATCTCAATCTTGAGATTATCTTTCTACGGACAGGTTAATCAAGGTTTACTTCCATCACGTGAAGTGTCGCCGGTTCGATTCCGGCCTGCCCCACCTCTTTATAGTAGAAATCAAGGTCAAGGAAGGCTTACTTCAAAAACGCAGGAATGCACCATTTATTCACAGTCTTCCGATTACCTTATTAATAAATATATGAAATATGAAAAAGGATTTATTGAAAGTTTCTATCCGGCAGAATGCCATTTATCTGCCTGAGGTAGAGAAAATGGAGGAGACAAAGTTGAAGCCTGCTACTATTGCACTGGTAGCCCACTTGAAAAAGACTGGTTATGGCTTGACGGAGAAATTATTGTGGGCGGTAAACGGACTGACTCCTGCCGAACAACTGGAAATTCTGCAAATGATGAAAGAGGTCTTAGGGCTGAATTTGAATTGGGCTCCTTTGGTGAAAGGTTGGGACACTCCCACAGGTGAGTCGCGGTTTGACCACTGGGTTACGTGGATTGCTAATCTGTTTCAAATAAAGAATGGTGTGAAGTTGCCTTGTGGACACATCATTCCGGACAATACTTTTCCCTTAGAAAGATATAACGGTTGTCCGTTCTGTGGTACTCCTTTTGAGATAGCGCATACAGAATATTTCGGTCAAGGGAGTAAACTGAAGATATTGGAACTTTGGCAATGCGCCGAGATAGAGCGTTTTTTCAAAGATTTGCTCGAATCGCATACTGCACTGGATGCCACACAGGTAGATAGCTTGAAAATATTGCTCCATGAGCTACCGTTGCCCGATGCAAGAATCGGTATGAAAGAGACTGTGATGCTGGTAGTGGATACATTAATCGAAAAGGGTGAGGAAGCGGAAGCACAAATCTGTTTCACTACTCCGAACGATGTTTTGCGCTATTTGTGGTACAAGAAAACTGGTTTCCTGCAAATTATAGAACCTAAAACAATGATTCGTAAGACAGGGCGAAACAATAACCATACATGTGGTGCATTAGCCAAAAGCCAAAAAGCAAAGGAGCAGAAACGAGAAGAACTGAAACTGAAATATACCCGTCGGGAATGCCGTATGGTAGCTGCTTGGTTGAATGATTTGGATATGCCGGTTGCTAAGTGTTGTGAAATCATGCATCCTAAAAGAGAAATATGGGTAAGGATGATACGTGCTTTGCGTTTGGCCGAGTATGCACGTAAAGGAGGATTTGAAAAACTAAATGAACTGATGGATATGTTTTATAATGAGACATATACCGTTTGGCAGGGCAAAGTGGATGCCTATCGCCTGAAAGCTGATGCGGAGAGAACCTTTGCACTGTTGAAACAGCGTCCGGGTTTGTTTGCACGTTCTTTATTCGTCAATATGTTGTGGTTCGGACCGGAAGATACCTTGTCGGCTTTCAGAGAAGTAATGCATCTATTACCGGCACGCTTAATCCTTACGTTGGGTATGTATGCCGAGAGTTATTTCGATCCTGAACGAAAAAGATTGGTTAAGCCGTTAGGTGGTAACGCCAAGTTGATAGGGCATCATTATTTACTTGATATCTATTTGCCTGAACAATTGAAGGATATGTCAACTCAGGTAAAGAAACTATGCGAAGAGGTTGTTACTGCCCGCTTTGCAAGGCTAACGACAGATAGCAAAAACATGTATATAGATCCGATATTGTTCCATATTCCGTTGTCCATAGGTGACCGTAACAGTACGATAAAGGATGCTTCTTGTGCTTTACAAGGAACACGTTTCCCGGTTGAAGGAAACAATGTCCGTCTCTTCATGCAGTGGGGAGCAGGGCTTCCTGCCCAGTATTTGGATATGGACTTGAGTTGCCACATCGCCCTGCCTTATAGTACGGAGGTATGTAGCTATTTTAAGTTACATGTTCCCGGTGCAAAGCACAGTGGAGATATTCAATATATTCCCGACAAGACAGGTACAGCGGAATATATTGAGCTTGATATAAAAGAACTGGATCGTATCGGTGCCCGCTATGTGGCTTTTACTTGTAATGCTTACAGCAATGGGGCTATTGCTCCTAATCTGGTGGTGGGTTGGATGAATTCTGCCTATCCTATGACGATATCACAAAAGAACGGAGTGGCATACGACCCATCTTGCGTGCAACATCAGGTAAAGGTATCTCAAAGTATGATGAAGGGGCTTGTATTTGGAGTGCTGAAGGTGAAAGAAAGGGAAATTATATGGTTGGAAGTGCCTTTTGGCGGGCAGACCGTGACGACTCTGAATGCACAGACCATAGAAAACTATTTGGATAAACTGGATGCAAAGACTTCTATAGGTGAATTATTGGTTATAAAAGCCAAAGCACAGCAGTTGGAAATAGTGGATACTCCTGAAGCAGATGAAGTCTATACACGTGAATGGGCTATGAATAGTGCAGCCGTGAGCAAATTGCTGATTGGTGAGTGAAAGTTAATATCTTATAGTAGCAGTACAAGGTTAATATGCTTTTGTCAGGCATTTAATCTTATACTGCTATTTATGTTTTACTGTTTCTTCAATATAAACCAGGATGCAAGTTCGCCAGTCACTTCCTTTTTATCTCCGTCAAGATGTGTCAGGGTATTTTCGCCTATCTTATAGTATTGTGGTTGGCCGTCTGTTGTCAATGTCAACATATTCCCCTCAATGGTATAAGTACCGGTTTCAGTGAAAGTGGCATCTTTACGATCTATGTAGTCGGAAATGAGAGTGAAAGTCTTATCATTGTTGATCGTTAGGGTTGTATTTATCCCCGGACAGTCGGCAGCAGGAAATGTTCCCTTATATGTGCCTGCAATATCTAATGAATTTTCGGCTGTATGCATATCTGCTACTTGGGTAGAATCGGCATTCGTCGACTGACTTGATTTAGGATTGTTGCCACAGGCAACCAAAATAAGGCATGAACATGCCAATATAAAGATCTTTTTCATGATTCATCGTTTTAGTTTAGGCTGCAAAGCTAATCTTTTGTTATGAACATTGGTAGCTTAAAGATACAATTTTTCTTATTTGAAGCATGCGGACTTGTAAACCTGAGTAGTCAACCTACAGCAATGACCATAGCAGGCATGAGATCGCTTGCCGTATTTCTTTCAAGGCCAGGCTCAGTTGACTTTCTACATTTCGTTTGGTAGTATTCAGCCTAATAGCAATTTCTTCGTTGCTTAATCCTTCGTTGCGGCTCAGTTTATAGATTTCTTTTCGCTGCTGCGGCATCTTTTCAACGGTATCATCGATCAGTATGCCAAGTTCGCGGGCTATCAGTTCCTCTTCTGAAGTTGAACTGCATGTTTGGTTAGGAGTATTCTTTAAATAAGCATCCTCTACATGCTTATGTTTCAGGTAGTTGATTGCGGCATTTCTTGCAATGGTGTGCAAGTAAGCATCAAATGATTTGGAAGTGTTTATAGAGCGATGGTTTATCCAAAGATTAACAAAGAGTTCTTCCGCCAGTTCTTCGGCGTCGGCTTCGGACTTGATATAACTGTAGATAAATGTTTTGACTTTAGAGTAATAAGCAATGAAGACGGTTTCGAAGGCAGCATGATTGCCATGTTGCAAGGTTTCGAGTGTGGTTGTGTCTACATTACTGTTCATATCTTCCGGTCAGGGGATGTTAAGATGGAGACAAAAGAAGTAATTATTTAGTTTAGAAAAGTGTTTCGTTGGGAAAGATTAAGATGTATCGTTAATTTTTTGCTAAAGAGAGGGCTACACCGTTTAGTGAAAATGGTGTAGCCCCTTTGGATGTATTTTTCTATATACTGGATTTTACATTTTAATTAACCCTGTAATTCCGTTTAGTGCTTCGAGCACTAATTCTTTTACCATTACGTATTCTGCTGGTAGACTTTCGTGGTTAATGCCATATAAATGAGTGAGTTTGTAGCCAAAACGCTGATAGTAATTAGGATCTCCAATTAAGAATGCCGAATCATACCCCATTGTCAGGGCAATACGTAATCCTTCTTTCATTAAGGCAGAACCTGCACCAACACTACGGTATTCAAGTAGTACGGAGAGTGGAGCAACGAGTAGTGTATCATACCTGCTGCTATCAGGTTTCGTTACGTAAGTCTTTGTCAGCATTATATGCCCGATGATCTTACCGTCTTGCTCTGCTACTAAGTCTAGTTGGGGAATGTAGTTTTCGCCATTGCGCAGTCCTACAGCATAGTCTTGCTCGTCACCGTCACGGTGTTCTGCGGTTTCAAAGGCTGTTTTAATCAAGTCGTAAACTGTAGTATAATCCGCTTCTGTAATTTGTCTTACTATGAAATTCTTTTTCATGATTTCTTCTTTATTAAATAATAAATATATGGATATAAAAATATTGTTCGAGACAAGAATATGTCGAACATGCAAGAATAGACCAGCCTGATTACGAATAATCGGACTGTATTACGCGGATATTTTAACGATTTGTAGTTTCACATGGCAAAGGTATGAAACTTTTTAGTAGAAACAATATTATACTTATACTAATCGTTAATAGGTAATTCCTATCTTGACAGAAATGGAGTTGTGATCCAACTTCTCTGCAAACTCAGTAACCAATAGTGAATTCTCATATCTTTTCAGTCGTTCTAACTTCTGTAGTTCATATCCCAAGGCAAAAAAATATCAAATGAGTATTTTCTCTATTTCTTTGCGGGGTGAATAAGGGGCGGGTTTTGCATAGCCTATTCTTAATAGAATTGTAGGATACTCAGCATTGACGGAAAGAGCGCTTTGCAGTTTGGGAACCAATGTTTCTACTTCACAAGGTTGGTTCATAAAGGCGCAACTGATTCCTTCTTCAGTGAGTTTAAGCAAGAAGCGTTGTAAAGTACGTCCAGAATTAATCCACTCTTTGAAGGTATTTGCGCAGGCAGTGAATACTACCAGATGTGAAGAAGAATCTATTTTCTTTATATCGGATTTATTCTGTGGATTTGGTTTTAGAAACATGCTAACTATAGGCTTGGCAATACACTGAGGAAGTGCCGGACTTCCGAAAACCTGGTAACTCAAACCGTCTTGTGTCCTTTCTACCTGCTTGGTATTAAATCGCATCCAAGAGAGTAATTCCGTTTTGAAGGGCTTATCATTCATTTGAATTTTATTCCCTTCCTTGATATATTCTTTGATCGTTTGAGCGATTGCATTCTCTTTTTCGAAAATGTAAAGCTGTACTTTAGTTTCTTTACGAATGGACTTTATTTTCTCCAACGTCTCTTCTGATATTCGTTTTCCGTTGTAAAGGTCACGGTTGGTTTGACGCTTTTCTATTTGAGCAAATAGGGGATTATCCTGAATACCGGATGCTCGAATAAGGTTGATTGTTATTCTCTTTGGATAACAAGAGTTGATTTGTGCTTTGTAACCTAAGTGTTCGGATGCAATAAATAAGTTCTCTACTGCACACCCAAGGCTAATGAACAGTTCCCTATTGTCGGGGTCGACAACAGGAAGTGCCACCTTGTAGTTTGGTAGAATCGTAATTTCATCATCGGAAATACGGAAGCGCCATGGTTGCGTATTATGCCCGGATGGAGCTTTAGAGGCAAGGCGTACTATCTCCCAAAAGTCATTATTCATAATTTTCTGCTTTAAAATATTTATCAATCAATGTATTTATTCCTTCGCTGATTTGTTCCCAACCGGAGTTTTCATTAATAGCGATTCCATTGAATACCGGACAAAACTCTTCGAGCATCACCAAGTAGGTAATGGAAGCAGTCAGCATGGAAGCCATTACTGCTATTTCTCTTTGGGGTAGACCGGTTAACTCGCATACTTTTTCTACAAGATTGATGCCGACTTTCTCCCTCTGTTCTCTTAATTGGGCAATCATCTCATTATTGCAGGATAATTCCCACCGATAGAGCCTTTTCGCAGTAGGATTATTGCGTAATTGTTCTATCTGATTTTGAAATGTATGTTTAAGAAATACGGGCAATTCTTCCCGATTTGGAAAGTCGAGTGGAAAATTAATCCAGAAGTCATGTTGCCTTATATAGGTAGCAATAAGCCCTTCTACCGAACCGAAATAGCGATATATCAGTATCTTCGATACACCGGACTGAGCAGCCACTGCATTAATGCCGATTTTCTCGAATCCGTTTTCTGCAATCATCTCGCCGATAGTATTTACTAGTCGTCTCTCTGTGGCTTCTCTATCTCTTTCTGCCAGAATGCTTTTCTCTTTCATATTACTAATGTTACTATTCGGGAACAAATATATGTTACTTGTTGGAAACATACAAGTGAATCAGAAGAAAAATACAGAAAAAGTGCATTTATACTTTGTACGGTTACTTTTTGTGCATTTCTGATAGGGTATGAGTGAAATAAGAAATGCATAATCTTTACAAATAAGTTTGAAAAAGCTTCGCTGGAAAAAGAGTTCTTATTTCACTCACTGAATGAACCTGATTCAGTCAGGGACTGAAAGGCTTTCACTCAGGAACTGAATGCCTTTCAGTCCCTGAGTCATTGTACCCCCTCTCAGAAGGTGTTCTGGATAGGGTGAAAAAAAAGACGACTGATATAAATGAAGACGGTAAAATAATTGCACTTTTCACGAATGTGCTTTATTCATTTCTTTAGGATTTTGAAGTAATTTGAAGTAAATGAAAGTCTAGCGCAGCCTAAGCCTGAAAGGCTTTTATCTTACAGCCCAGGGCATCGCCCTGGGTACAATAATATGTTGTTAATGTTGCGCCCTGAAAGGGCAAAAGTCACATATACAGGTATTATGCCCTTTCAGGGCGCGGGGTGTGTAGGCATTCAGAGACCCAGGGCGATGCCCTGGGCTGTAAGATAAAAGCCTTTCAGGCTTA
>NZ_JASLER010000104.1 GCF_030151085.1 Bacteroides sp.
CCGAAGGAGTACATTCTTATATGATATGGGGCATGGGGAACTTCGGAGGTGTCTCATTGCAACAACTCCCCTATTTCTCCATTTTCTGTCTGGCAGGTTTGTTACTTTCCATCCTGCTTATCAAACCCTTGAATGCCTTGCTGCTGGGTACGCGCTATGCTGAAAACCTAGGAGTAAACATCCGTCGCACAAGAAATCTGTTACTGATTGCCACCGGACTACTGACAGCCGTCACTACCGCCTTCTGCGGACCTGTTGCTTTCATCGGTTTGGCCGTTCCACATATCTCCCGCCTGATGCTGGGCACGTCCAATCACAATTCACTGCTTCCCGTCACCTTGCTGACGGGTGGTGTGATTGCCTTGCTCTGCAATCTGATCTGCATCCTTCCGGGTGAAGCAGGTATTATTCCTCTCAATGCGGTAACCCCTGTGCTGGGGGCACCTGTTATCATTTATGTCATTGTCAACCAACGTAAAATACAATACTTCAACTGATGGAGAAAGCTGTTATCACCGCAAACGATTTATGCATCGGCTACCGCCAGGGAAAGCAAGAGAAACGGATACATGAACATCTCTCCTTCCGGCTCTATCCCGGAGAACTGACCTGCCTGCTGGGAGCTAACGGAACCGGTAAATCAACTCTGCTCCGCACTTTGGCTGCTTCACAACCGACCTTGTCAGGAGAATTATTTGTACAGGAAAAGCCATTGTCTGCCTATTCCGAAAAAGAACGTTCACGTACCATCGGAGTAGTACTGACAGACAAGACACAAGCAGGCGGACTGACTGTATATGAGTTGGTAGCCCTGGGACGGCAACCTCATACGGGGTTCTTCGGCAGGTTGAACAAAACGGATCACTCCATCATTGAAGAGGCTCTGGAAGCTGTAAGCATCAGCCATAAAGCCCACAGTTACACTGCAGAGCTATCAGATGGGGAACGACAGAAGGTCATGATTGCCAAAGCATTGGTACAGGAATGTCCGCTCATTCTGCTGGATGAACCGACAGCTTTCCTGGATGTAGTGAGTCGCATCGAAATTATGACTTTGCTTCATCGCCTGGCAGTGGAACAAAAGAAGGCGATCCTGCTTTCCACCCATGACATAGAGCAGGCATTGGTACTGGCAGATAAACTTTGGTTACTTTCAAAAGAAAACGGACTGCAATGTGGAGTAACGGAAGATATGATTCTAAGTCACCGGATGGACGGCTTGTTTTCCCGCAACGATATCCGGTTTGATTATGCGCACGGGGTATATTATCCCAAAGTAGATAGTCACCGCTGTATCATTGTAGAAGCCAATGATGAAGTATTGCTGCACTGGACAACGAATGCACTCAACCGTCATGGCTATGCTTGTCACCCCGCTTCTTCGCCGGAAACAAACGAAATGCCGCGTCTGCAAGTTTTATCCGCCGACCGCTTAATACTGCACAAAAAAGGAAAGAACGAATATCATTCTTTTGAACAGTTACTTGCAAATATCTGATCAATATCTTAATACCTCCATTACAAGCAGTTTGTCAAACAAATGATTTATAGCTATTTTGCGGATAAGAATAGTGTTGTATTTCATCAGAGTTTAAGTCTTTGCAGTTCTCCCCTGACAAGGACGACAGTTTCTCTTAATGGGAACGGAATCCGTTCCCAATGCTATGACTTCAATATCAGTATCTCATCCGGCAAGTATCCACTTCGGATGCGCCACTCCTGTGGATAAAGATTATTAGCCCGGTTACCGATATTCTTCACAAAACCTAAAGGAACATCCTTATACGTCAACAGTACATAACCGCGTGGAGCTGTACCGGGAAGTACAATGGCTTCCTTACGCAAATAAGCAATAGCCTGTTCGTACGAGATTTCTTCACGAGGAAAAACATCGGAAGCCTGCACAGTGCTCATAGCAAGGGCATGATTGGGAATCAGGTCCTTTCCTTTCACTTCGGCAAGGGTAACGCCTGCCTGAATGACACGAAGAGATTGTTGAAGGACGGATAATCCGGATATATATCCTTTAGGGAAAGCCGCAATATTCATTCCATTTGCAGAAAACTCATAGTCCTCTGCCGAAAGGAGCCAGGCACGGACGGCCAACAATTGTTCCTTAGATGCTCCGGCATTAGCTTTAGACGCTAAAGCACCAGCCTTCTTCTTTCCTTGGGAAACGGTGGATTTGTAACGGATTTGTACCGTCTCTCCTTCCGGCTTACGAAGCACGGCAAGGAAAAAGCCTTCACCCTTTGTACGATGAGGCAGGAAACGATATACAGGAAAATCTTCACCTGAAAGCAAATTTCCGGTAATGTTCCACGCTGTCGGAGCATCTACCGGAAGTACCTCTGCCCCAAATTCATCGCGCATCCAGCGGATATTCTCTTCATCTTCCTGCGTATTATACGTACAAGTGCTATAGATAAGCAATCCACCGGGTTTCAGACTGGGCCATATATCAGAGATGATACGTCGCTGACGTTGCCAGCAGATTTCCACATTCTCCGGACTCCACTCGCTGACGGCAACGGGATCTTTACGGAACATGCCTTCACCGGAACAGGGCACGTCAGTCAGTATGACATCAAAGAAGTCTTCCAAACAGGAAAAGTCGGCCGGATCATTATTGGTTACCACTACACCGGGATGCCCCCACTTCGTCAGATTCTCTGCCAGGATTTGCGAACGGTTACGGATCACCTCGTTTGCTACCAGCAGGCTGCCTGCAGGCAATACACTGCGTGCATGAGTGGACTTTCCGCCGGGAGCAGCGCAAAGGTCAAGCATCACGGAGGGCGTTTCGCCGATATATTGCTTTAATACCTGTTCCACAAACATGGAAGATGCTTCCTGCACATAGTAGCATCCGGCATGAAACAACGGATCGAAGGTAAACGTCAATCGACGGTCGAGATAAAAACCCGTGGAAGACCAAGACACCCGGTCGGAAGAGGCATGAAAAAGACTGAATGAAGAATCAG
>NZ_JASLER010000003.1 GCF_030151085.1 Bacteroides sp.
GATCTTATCATATCCTACACGAATGCTTCCCGTAGAAGTAAACTTAATGGCATTGTTCACAAAATTAGCAATCACCTGATTCAGACGATTACGGTCACTCAATATCTGGCATTCCGGCAAGTGACGGTCAAATATAATCTCGACACCCGGTTTTACTTTCATGCGCATAACACGAACAATGTCTTCACACAAAAGATTAACATCCAGTTCCCTCTCTACAAAATCGAACGTACCGGCTTCTATCTTCGCCAAATCCAGAATATCAGAAATCAATTGCAATAACAGTTCATTATTCTCTTCAACAATTGCCATATATCGCTTTCTCTCTTCAATCTCTTCGGTTTCACCCAGCAAACTGGAAAAGCCGACAATCGCATTCAGCGGTGTACGTATCTCATGGCTCATATTGGCAAGGAAAGCACTCTTCAACCGGTCGGCAGTCTCTGCTTTATCTTTGGCCTCAATCAACATGGCTTCAGTTTCTTTTAGCTCTGTAATATCATAATTGACGCCAATCATTTCAATCTGCCCTTTCTCCGGTGCATAGACGTTCACAGCCAAATTCGTACGTACCCAATTCCATTTATGCTTCTCTCCCGGACGGGCAATACGCATCTCACCTTTGAAATATTTGGCTTCACCGGTACGAGCTTTCTTGTAAAAGTCCAACATGCTTTTCCGGTCTTCCGGATGCATTTTCCCATAAATCCCTACTATATCCGCTAACGAAGCATTCTCGTCTTCGCCCATATTTTTAAACCACTGCTTAATAGCATATCCCTTACGGTCAACGATATTCAATTTAGCATAACCAATCTTTGCATATTCGGATATCAACAAAAAGAAGTTTTCGAAGTCACTGATACGACTTAGAGCATCTATACGTTCTGTATTATCAATATTAATCAATGCATATCCTGTAAAGCAACCGTTACTATCGTAAATCTTACTAAGCTTAGAATAAAGATTGATTACATTACTCTTGTTGGTATCATAATAACTCAGTGCCGTATCAAATGCATAATCCAATCTAAAATCAACAACATCATTCGCCTTTATCTGCTCAATGATATCAGAGGGTATATTAGGATTTTCAAAAAGATTGACCCCAAGCACATCAGCTTTATCCCGCACACCAAAAATTTCTATGTCTTTATTATTAAGATCTAACAGACAACCTTCTTTATCATAAATCTCTACCCCGGCGGGTATATTAGCAAATATATTTTTGAATAGTTTCTCACTACGATCCAATGCCTGATGAGTTTGTACGGAATCTGTTACATCGAGAAACAAAGCTACAACCTCATTCTTTTCAGGAGAATATATTACGACATGGCAATGTTTACCTGTTCTCTCAAAAGTCTCTTCCAACTCTTTAAACGTACCGGTGTCCAGAATGTCATTCAACAGTTGTATTTTGAAAGTCTGATCAGAATAAAGGCTTGATGCTTTCATCCCCAAGAAGCTAGAAAGAGGTGCTCCCGATAAATCTGTAAAAATTTCGTTAGCATCTGTTACACGATAATCGTATGGTCGTTCATTCTCGTCACAAATAACAGACAAACGAACATATCCCAAGGGCATAAAACGGAATAAATTACCGAGAAAGCTCCGTTCACGAATAGCATCATCTTTAATTTTGCGCAGTTCAATACAGATACTTATAATGTTTGCCAATGAGCTTAACCACTGATAATCTTCATTTGTCCACATCTTTGAGCGATCAACCAGGTCAACACCCAGATATCCCCATACTATATCATTGGCAATCAATGGGGTTACCATCAAAGATTTAATATTTTGCACGGCTAGTACCTCATATTCCGCATGTGCCGACTCCGGGATTTCTTTCAAAGTTTCCAGTATGATGGGTTTCTTGTCAAGGATTTGAGATGTCCACCACGGTAAATCATTCAGAGCCATTTTCTGCAAAGCCTCTTTCTCAGGATGTACACCCGGAGCTACTACTTCGTACGTACAATTCTGGTAAAGATAACCATCTTCATACTCGAAGATATAAACACGGCTTCCATGAAAAAAGTCAAGGATATCTTTCAATATTTCATAAACTCCGGAGTTTATTTCTTCATCCTTCAAAAAACGGAATAAAGATTGTGAGATTGAGTTTTGGCGATACATCAAATCGTTTATCCGGTGCATAATTTGCTTACCTTCTTCATTGTCAGGAGCATCTACGCGCTGTAATATTCCGAAGGTTTTTACCGATCCGTCAGCCCCCTCCTCCTTATATCCCATACGGGAGTGTATCCAAACGATTCCTTCCGAAATATAAACAGGAAAAGTTTGCTCATAAACATCCTGATATTCTATAGAAAGAAATTCACGAGTTATACGACTCCGGTAATCTTCACGAATCATTTGAGCAAAATCAGCAAAACTCAAAATTTGTCCCTCCATTTCGAACATCTCAGACACATAATCTGAGCACACAAACTGTCTTGTGGAAAAATCGGCTTCCCACCAACCTATGCGTCCAAGAATAGAAAGACGCTTAAAGCGCTCATTATCGTCAAGATGAGTAGCAGTCATATATTTCATATTTGTTTTAAGCTACAAAAATAAAGATAAAACTCTAATAAACAATAGCTCATATTATTTTTTCATTCAGCATTTCTATTCGCTAACAAGAAGTACCTCACTAAAAGAATTGTGTAATGAAAGCGTAATAAAATTGAAAATAAATTGTATGAGATATGTATTAAGCATGTAATGTCACAGCCCCATCTTTGCAACGGATTTAAGAAACGTATAAAAGATGAGTATGAAACTAGATTTAGGAAAGATTTTCTTCCTTATTTTACTATTGACACTCTCCACTATGGCCGCCATGGCGGGAACCATCAAAGGAACAGTCATTGACAAACAAACCAAAGAGCCGTTAACGGGAGCTACCGTACAAATATCCGGAACAACATCGGGCGCCGTAGCAGACATCGACGGTCATTATTCGCTTGATATAAAGAACGGTACTTATACACTGACAGTGAGATACATCGGCTACAAGGACATCATCCTAGATGCTACCAAAGTAAAAGGTGAAACACTCCTGAACTTCGAGATGGACAGTGATGCACAAGCTTTGGGTGAAGTCAGCGTGGTTGCCAAAAAGAATCTGGAAAGTGAGCGTGCCTTGCAGATGGAACGGCAGAAAGCCACTCTTTCCATTGAGAATCTCGGATCTAAGGAGATGGGAATCAAAGGTATCAGTAATGTAGAAGAAGGTGTAAAGAAGATTACGGGGATATCCATCGCCAGTGCAGGACAGCTTATTGTACGCGGACTTGGCGACCGATATAGCACCACCACACTGAACGGACTTCCCATCGCCTCACCCAATCCGGACAACAAACTGATCCCGCTTGACCTTTTCCCCTCAAGTACCGTACAAAACATTACTGTAAGCAAGGTATATGACGCCGGTGCCTTCGCCGATTACTCAGGTGCACACATTGACATCAACACGAAAGAAAATGTTACCAGCAACTTCTTCAATATCAGCCTCAACGTAGGAGGTAAATTCAATACTTTGGGTAAAGATCGTTATCAGATGGATCGAAGCGGTTCACTCTTTCAAACACCGTCTATGGACCAGGCGGCACTGAATATGAGTAAGACCGAGTTTAACGAATACGTAAAAACCAAAAATATATTCAACACCTCGTTTGCCGTAAGCAAGAAAACGTCTTTACCGGAAATGAGTGGTAACATTGGTTTCGGCAAGAACATCGGCATCGGCAACCAAACATTGAGCATGCTTGCTTCCATCAGCGCCGGTAACGGGCAACAGAACATGAACAACTCCTTCTATAAAACCCTGGAAGCAAATGGAAACGCATTAGATAACTTTAGCTACGACAGTTATTCGGATGAATTGAAATTAGCAGCATTGGGCTATCTAGGCTATACGCTACGCAAGCATGACCGAATCGGTTACACCTTCTTTTATGCCCGCAACGCCAGTGATACCTACCAGCGCCGGGAGGGAGAAGACTCTGAAGGCTATGAACTGACCGGAAGCAACAACGTCACCCATATCTATACGTTGCAAAACCATCAACTGAACGGGTTGCACAACTTCGGTGAAGACGAACAGTGGGAATTGACTTGGGGAGGTTCTTACGGCAAAACAGGTAGTGAAGAACCCGACCGCCGCCAAGTGATGTACATCAAGAACAGTCAGGGAGGTCTCAGCCTTTTCACCCTGAACCAACAAGAAACCGCACGCTACTTCGGCGAACTGAATGAAGAAGAATGGAATGCCAACCTTGGTTTGAAATGGAGATGGAATGAACAGAACTTCGTCAAAGTAGGCTTCAATTACAAGGACAAGAACCGGGACTATGCAGGTACACGCTTCTATTACGATGTGCGAAAGCTGAAACCTACCATTGACAACATTTACGACACAGACGGCTTTCTGAATCAAGAGAATATAGCCAACGGCAATATCACCGTGGGACGCTACATGTATCCCTACGAAACCTACAAAGCAGGTAATGACATCTATGCCGGTTATATAGTTACCGACTTCTACCCTATGGAATCCATGCTGGTGAACCTCGGCGTAAGATACGAGATCAGCAAACAGTGGGTGAAATATGCCACAGACGGAGGTGAAAAGTATTCCAAACGCCGTGATCTGGACAAAAACGACTTCTTTCCAACCTTAAACTTGAGATATGCGGTGAACGAAGAGAACAGCGTACGCTTCTCTGTTTCACGTACCATCACCCGCCCATCATTCATCGAAATGGCACCATTCCTATATCAGGAATCCTACGGTTCGGCACAGATACGTGGTAATGCCGATTTGCAGAATGGCTATAATCTAAACTTCGACCTGCGTTACGAGCTCTTCAAGAAGAACGGCGACATGCTCTCCGTTACCGGTTACTTCAAGTACCTGGACAAACCTATAGAACGTACACAGATGCTCAACGGTGGAAGCACGATACACTCTTTCAACAATGCAGATAACGGCATGGCAGGTGGTGTAGAGGTAGAAATCCGCAAGCAGTTGGTACGCGATCTGCGACTAGGCGCCAATGTCAGCTATATGTACACTAACGTAAAGTTGCCCGAAAGTGGTGCTTATACCAACAAAGAACGTTCTCTGCAAGGTGCATCGCCCATCCTCGTGAATGCAGACCTCACCTACTCCCCACGCTTCGGAGAAGAGCGTCAGTTGAACCTGGCATTGCTATACAACCTACAAGGCAGCCGCATTCATTCAGTAGGGATTTCCGGGCTTGGCGACGTGAAGCAACAAGCTGTACACACACTGAACTTCAACGCCGGTTACAACTTCAACAAGCATTTCAGCATGAAGCTACAAGTGAACGACCTGCTGAATCGTGCTATTATCTTCAATCAAGATGTACCCAAAACAGGACAAAATATAGAAGTGGAACGCTATAAACGAGGCACCAGCTTCGAGGTAGGCGCAAGCTACAACTTTTAAATAGATAGTTACAGTATTAATAACACTTAATTAATTCAATTAGTATGAAATCATTAAACTGGAAATTGTGTTCTCTGGCAATGTTAGCCGGAATGTCTTTCTTCACCGCATGCAGCGATGATAGCAATGGGGATGGAGAAAATAATGGTAATGAAGTAGAAAATGGCGCAACCCTGAAAGGCACAGTTACCTCGGACGTAACATTGAAAGCTGGTAATTCTTACAAACTAAGCGGTGAGTATATCGTAGAAAACGGTGCCACTCTGCATATCCAAGAAGGTGTGACAATCACCGCTATCGGCGATGACGACATTGTAGATTATATCCTTGTCAAACAAGGCGGTAAAATCAATGCTGTTGGTACCGCAGATAAGCCTATCGTAATGACCAGCGACGTGACTGAACCGGGTGCATGGGGTGGTATCCACATTTGCGGCAAGGCACAAACCAATGTCGGCTCCGGCATATCCGAAATCGGCGATGCTGCATACGGCGGTAAGGATGATGCCGACAACTCCGGTACACTGAAATATGTACGTGTGGAATATAGCGGTTACGCATTCAACCCGGAAAAAGAAGCCAATGGTATCACCTTCTATGGCGTAGGCAGCGGAACTACCGTAAATCATTGCGAAGCCTACAAAGGTTCTGATGATGGTTTCGAATTCTTCGGCGGTACGGTTAATATCAGCAACATGGTTGTAGTAAGCTGTAGTGACGACTCTTATGACTGGACAGAAGGTTGGAGAGGCACAGCTACAAACCTCGTAGCCTATCAGGAACCGCAAGCCACATTGGGTTATGACTGCGACTGCCTCATCGAAGCAGATAACTACGAAAATGACTTTGCCGCTACACCGATAGCTCACCCGACACTGAAGAACCTCATTCTCGTAGGCAACGGCTCTACAGAAAACAAACGTGGTATCCGTCTGCGTCGAGGCACTCAAGTCACCATAGACAACGCCAAAGTTTGCGGTAAGGGAAATGCCGTTACCCTGGAAAGTGAAGAGACCGAAAAAGCCCTGTTGGCAGGTACTTCCAAACTCTCTAATATGACGGTTGATTCCGCTTTGAAAAACGAAAAAGGTATCTATACCAACGATGCTTTTGTAGCTGCCGGAAACACCATTGACGCCAATCTGAAATACACCTCTTTTGCTGCTATTAAAGCCGAATGCGACTGGATGGCAGGCAACTGGGTGAAGTAAACACACACGCTACCCCCCACAGTCCATAGCTTAACCCGCTTCATATTACGACTGAGATAGCAAAAGACCCGGATGTTTTACCCCAAAAGATCCGGGTCTTTTTATGCAATAGTTCCCCATCTTTTAGAGTAAAAGATCCGGGTCTTTTACTCTAAAAGATGGGGATATTATGTCCTCTCAATATACGGATTAGAGGTACTAAGTCCTAATGAGAGATACAATAGATATAGGAGTTTAACCGGCTGGAATAAGAAACCTCCGGGAACAAGAAGCTATTGAGAATCGGAAACCGTTGAAAGCCGAAGACCTTCTCAGGAGAAAGCCCTTTGAAAATCCCTACCTGACGGAGACTGGAATACTTGCAAATCAAATTCCGGGATAATGGCAAGTACATGATCGAAGACATCGGCTTGTACTCCTTCATAAGGCACCCAATCCTTAATAGAACAGAAGAAATAAAGTTCCATCGGAATTCCGTGATCGGTGGGTTGCAGCTGACGCACCATGCAAGTAAGCTCCTGGTTTACATCGGGAAGGCTTTTCAGATAAGCAGTCAGATAGGCACGAAATACACCTAAATTGGTCTGGCGGCGGCCATTGACGAGAATGGAGTTATCAATGTGGTTCTCTTCGTTATACTCTTCAATAACCTGCTCCGTATGTTCCACATAGTCTCTCAGTAGACGGATTTTACGATACTTTGCCAACATCTCCGGAGTACAGAACTTAACACTGGTCATATCGATATTGATGGAACGCTTCACACGCCGTCCTCCACTTTCCTTCATACCACGCCAGTTCTGGAAAGAATCGCTGACAAGCAGATAAGGAGGAATGGTGGTAATCGTATTGTCCCAATTGCGCACTTTCACCGTATTCAAGGTCACCTCAATCACTGTTCCATCCGCACCATATTTAGGCATCGCAATCCAATCGCCCACCTTCAACATATCGTTAGCAGAAAGTTGCACGCCGGAAACAAATCCCATAATACTATCCTTGAATACCAACATCAAAATAGCTGCTGAAGCTCCCAAACCTGCCAGTAAAGAAACGGGTGACTTATTAATAAGAATGCTCACCACGATGATAGCCCCCACAAACCAAAGGGTAACCTGCACTGTTTGCAGCATACCTTTCAAAGGACGGTCGCGAAGTTGTTCCCTTTCACTATATACCGTATAAACAGCCTTCAGAAGAGAATTGATAAAACTAAGGAATGTAATAATAATATAGATCAGGCAAATGCGCTGCAAGAATGCTAAAGTCGCAGAATTTGTATCGGCAAAAGCCACAGGAATAAATATATAGATAATGATCGGTGCAACCATACGACTGACATGTACCATTACTCTATGGTCGAATACGATGTCATCCCAAGTAGCCTTTGTCTTCCTTACCAAATGTGCCACAGCCTTCAAAAGAATATGCCTGCATACTGCATCGGCCGCAAATGCAATAATCAAAACAATAGCAAAAGCAATATACTGATCGAGTGCTTTCGCTAAAGAAGGGATCATGCCCCAAGAAATAAGAAGCTCATCTATATCTCTCAATATATCCATAAACGATTATTTAGATAGGTTATTATTGCTCAGAGTTTCTCCCGCTCCAAGAACTCCTTTATATCTTCTTTCAACCACTGGTAAAGATAAAGGTTCTTGTAACCACTGTTTTTCTTTAACATTAAAGCGACATTGACCTGGCTATTCTCATAACCGGTAAACTCATTACGGAATTGTTCATTATGCTCTGCCAAGCGCTTTATCTCTTGTTCCCGTTCACGACGTAGAACCGTACATACAGGTATAAGGATTTTCAAAACTACACAATCCATAATGTGATGTCCTTGTATATACAGATAAGCAGTATCGGGAGTCAGCCCTAACTTTTGCAAATCTTCTTTCAAATGCTCCACATTTTCTATGTTCTGCGGAAAGCGGGTTTGCAATTCTGAGAGCTTTGCCGACACCGAGCGCTGCATCTCGTCCAGACACTTGTATGGATGACGGATATTTACATCCTGCAAACGTACGCAAGCATTGAAATCGTACATAGGGAAGGTATGGGTATCATGCTGGCGATAGAACCAAACATTCCATAAGAACAGTGGATAAGCAATCTGTGAATAACGCTTTAAGAATGCCGGGAAGTCCAGAATAAAACGGTCATTCAGCGTAGCTTGCACACAGACCTCACGAAGAGATTCAGCAAAACAGTGAAAATTCTCAATGGCATATCCGTATGTCTGGAATATATAAGGGTTGCGGTTTATCTTCCGGGATACGTTGGTAGCTCCTTGTAACAGGAAGTCATAATCACTATCGACACAAGCTATCAGGCTCCTTCCCAATTCTGTCGTGTTCAGCGTATTCATTAATACCATTTTTTTCCCTTTAGCCAACGAGGTAGCCGAAGGAAGCATAACCTGAAAATAACGTTCTTCGTTTTCAAACTCCGCCAACAACGTCCGCCAAAAAGCTACATCGTCATAACTCTCCACATAAGCCACAATACGTCTCTTAGCCTTCTTTGGCGAGAGCTTGTGTGCGGCATCCAGATAAGCCGAAGTCAGATTATTTTTTAAAGATATTGCCACGGAAAATAGTGATTAGTGGTTAGTGATTAGTGATTAGCGTGTGTTTCAGGATTACATGATTTGTATTGAAAGGAATCATCAATAAATCACTAATCACTAACCACTAATCACTGTACTGATTTCGCTTACTTCCGTCACCGCATCCAGCCAGCCTTCCATAATGACGGCAGGTGAGTGTGTAGTCAAGATAAGCTGAAGATTCGGATTGAGTTCGCGTATCATGCCTATAAGCTTCTGTTGCCATTCTATATGAAGTGAAGCTTCCGGTTCATCCATAAACAGAACACAATGGCCACCATCGCGCACCAAGACTGTCAGCAGTATGACAAGCATTTGCTTCTCACCGGAAGAAAGTTTATAAGGAGATAATTTCTCCCCATCCTGATAGAAAACAATGTCATTACTTTTACGATCTATCTTCTTACGGGTATAACTGAATAATTCATCAATCAAGTCCTGAAATGTCCGTTTCGGAGTAGAAAGAGAAGAAGCCTGTGAACGTTGTTCCTCAGTACCATTCAGCAATTCAATCATTTTATTGCCTATATTCACTTGATAATCCAGAAATCGGCGTTGAAGCAAATATATCTGCCAGTCCAGTTCCGATTTTACTTCCGGATCTGCCATGCGGGCTGTAAAGTCTCCCATAATAAGCGGACGGTCATAACTACGAATAACATCGTATGGAATATAAGTAGCCTGAGGGTTGTCGAAGAAGACATGCACACCATTCTTCTCGTCACTTTTTACTTCACCGGAAGTTTGTTCAAGATACCCTACCGAACGATTAAGAATGGTAGTCTTCCCCACTCCGTTAATACCCGAAAGAATGTTTACGTCGGGACGCAAATCCCAAGCTATATTGTACCGATGCCACAATCCGTGTATCTCAATACGTTTAATATAATCGGCCTGTACTTCCATGATTTCTTAGGTTTAATGGAAACAAATATAGAGTATTATCTCTGATTATGCACTCTTCTGAACATAAAATCGTCCCTAGCCCGGCAATTCTATGCAAAAACAGGCACCGCCTTGATAGGAGGTATCCAAATAAACAGAACCACCCAACCGGTTGACAATGAGGCGACATGAATAGAGTCCCAGTCCGGTGCCCGGCATAAAGTCATCCAGTTTGGTGAAACGGCCGAAGATATACCCAGCCTTATCTGCCGGAACCCCCACTCCCGTATCGGCTATGCTGATACGCACTTTGTCATCTATACGCTCCAAGCTCATACGGATGCTTCCGGCTTCGGTGAATTTGGCAGCATTGCCCAGAAGATGTTCCACAACGTATTTCAGATAGAGGACGTTCGTGTTTATCAGGCATTGTGTCAAGACACTATCAAACACACAGGTCAGTCCGCGTGCACTGGTTTTCTGCTTATATGCCTCAAAAAGTTCGATACAATCCGGCAGGATATCCACCTGCTCCATGGGAAACAGTTCCAATGAACTGCTTAAATCCGACACCTGTAAGATACTCTCGAACAAGTCCGTCAGCTGGCGGGAGTTTTTTTCTATGATGGCAGGGAATACCTTTTTCTCTTCCGTATCTATGTCTTCGTTCAGCAACAGGGCACTGAAACCACAGATGGAATTAAGCGGAGTACGTATCTCGTGAGACATAGACTGGAGGAACTCCGTCTTCATACGATCGCTAGCCTTGGCTCGTTCACTTTCTTCGGCCACTTTCTCGTTCGCCAAGAGCAAAGCCCGCTGGGCAGCTTTCAGCCTCCGCTTCAGCCAATATTGATAAAATCCCCACGCAAGGAAGACAAATGACAATACAAGAGCAGCCACTAAAGCGATACGATGATAATGTGCCTGGAGTTCAGCTTGTTCTATCTTCAGTTTATCTACCTCAAACAATGAGCGCATCTCTGCCAGTTTCTCATCAGTCTCTTCCATCCGAGTACGGTCCATAAGCGAGTTATATTCCCAGAAAGCGTTGAAACCCTCTTCGTAGTGCTGCTTCCAGCGCGTTATCAGTTCTATTTTCTTTGCCAGCAGTTCAGTCCGCCTGTTCATATCGGTCGAGTCGGTCTGTGCCAGCAATTCGTTAACACCTTGCAGTGCTAGGTCATACTGTTCCGTATAAGAGTAATAGGGCAAGACAGAAGACAAGAAATCCCTCCTGCTTTCTTCAGATTTCAGAGGCTGATAGTATTCTTTCATCCGAAGATAAATCTCGTCCGCCCTCTTTCTGCCGATAGCCTCTCCCAAGTAAAGTAATTCGCAATAGACACCTATACGCAACGATTCACGATCACGGATACGGAGGTAAGGCCTTCTCTTATAAAAAGGTCGTTCGAACTGGGTATCATAAAGCCGCTCCAGTTCATCCAAAGTCTTCACCGCTTTGGCACCGCCATCCGCCCGGTTCATAGTACGGTAAATGAACTCTAAGCGTGTCAGATAGTACCAATTGAATTTGTAAGAAACTCCAAAAGGAAGTTCGCTAACCAGCCGATGAATGTTTTCTAAATGTGTAATACGGTCTTCTGAACGAATAACTCCGGGCGAGAAATATTCCACGCATTCCATAGCCGAACAAAGAATCATCTCCCATCTCACCTCTTGCGGCTTATCCGAAAGATTAGTCTTATGTTGTTTGTAGCGGGAAATTTCACCATTTGCCTCATCGGGTTTATCAGCCTCATCCATCTTGCGGACAGACGGGTAGGCCTTGAGCCATGCCATACAGAAGTTCCGATAGTCTCCCTTCAGACATTCTTCTCCTATATGTTGATAATAACGTAAGGAATCAGGAGTGTCTTTATGAATGCGGCAAAGTATATCCAGTGTTTCAAAAATGTATTCCTGATCTTTCAACCGTAAAGCCCGATTCAAAACCTCGCGGATATAAGCAGACTGACTATTACTGTCGTCAGACAAATCATAAAGATCCACATAACATTCCATTTGCTGCCGTTCGTTGAGGATATTACTACGAAGAGAATCCAGTAGGCGGTTTTGGATTTGCTTGACGTCCAATTCCTGCGAATGGATATCTTGTATAGAGAATAAGAAAGCACATACTGCAATTGCGACTTTCACCAGTATCAGATAATTTTTCATATTCGGACAATTTATTGTTTTTGCCACTTTAGCCACAAAGATAGAAAATAAAAAAGAAGAACAGATGTTTCTTATCTCAGAAAATAGTTGTTCTTTTGCAGCCCAATAATACAAATTATGAACAAAAATATTCAAGGGCATATATATGCTCTGACCGCAAACATATTATGGGGATTAATGGCTCCTATTGGCAAATCGGCTTTGATGGAATTCTCTCCGTTGTCAGTAACAACCTTTCGTATGGTAGGAGCAGCAGCCTGTTTCTGGTTGCTATCCCTCTTCTTCAAGCGAGAGCAAGTCGATCATCGTGATATGCTGAAGATATTTTTTGCTTCTTTGTTTGCATTGGTTTTTAACCAAGGAGTTTATATCTTTGGACTCTCCTTAACCTCTCCTATAGATGCTTCTATTGTGACAACGACCTTACCCATCGTCACCATGATTGTTGCAGCTCTCTATTTGAAAGAACCCATTACAAACAAGAAAGTACTAGGCATTTTTGTTGGAGCCATGGGAGCACTGATACTTATCATAAGCAGTCAAAGTGCCAGTAGCGGCAACGGCAGTATCATCGGCGATCTTCTTTGTCTGGTAGCACAGATCAGTTTCTCTATCTACCTTACTGTATTCAAGGGACTATCGCAGAAGTACTCTCCCATCACCCTGAATAAATGGATGTTTATCTACGCCTCCATGTGTTATATCCCCTTCTCTTACCGTGATGTAGCAGCCATTGAGTGGAGTGGAATATCGTCAGCTGCATTCTTACAGGTCAGTTATGTAGTAATAGGAGGCAGTTTTCTTGCTTATATATTTATCATGACCGCTCAAAGACTGATGCGCCCCACCGTAGTGAGTATGTACAACTATATGCAACCCATTGTAGCCTCAACCGCTGCTATCATTTTGGGGATGGGGACGTTCAATCTGGAAAAAGGGATTGCCATTGCTTTAGTATTCCTCGGGGTATATATCGTGACTCAAAGTAAGTCACGTAAAGATTTCGAGCAAGAAGGGAAAAAGCTATAGTACTCCGGCACGCACCCGGCTCAAAGACTCCGGCGTCATTAACAGATAAGATGCAATATGATTGACTGATGCCCGTTTGGCAACTTGGGGATAATCTTTCAAGAAACGTGCATACCGTTCACGCGATGTTTCGAAGCGCCAAGAGTCTGCTTTATATTGAGATAGAATAAGTGAACCTTCCAGCAAGTGCCGATGAAAACGAGCAATATGTAAGTAACGCTCGGATAACTCAACTAAGCCTGCATACGATATAGCCCAAATCACTCCTTCCTCCAAAGATTCCAGTTGCAGGCAGTTCCGGTGTCCTGTAAACAGACTGACAATGCACATGGCACCATCTCCGTCGCACGCAAAATTCTCAGTAATATCACGTCCTTCCTTAAAATAAAACTGACGGAGCAATCCCTTTTCTACAAAAATAATATCTTTGGCTATATCTTTTTCACTGAGTAATAGTTCTCCTTTATGCACTTCATGGCGCACAAACAAACCGGCTATTAGTTCTAACTCCTCGGAAGGGAGTTCATGAAGGCGGCGGGTAAACCGCCGCGCTATTCCCATATTGTCTTCGTAAGTGTTAGTCATAGATATTAATGGTAGGATAAATTAAAGACTACTCATTACCCTTTCAGTTCTTCAAAATAGGTATCGAGTAGCTTCTTGGCAGCAACGAACGAAGTAAGATTGCCTTGCAGTACCTGTGACTCTTTATCAGCCAGCATGGACTCAATTTTGGCATTGTGATAAAAACTATCACGGAGCTGTTCGTTAATTGTCTCATACATCCAATATTTACTTTGTTCATTACGACGGAACTCAAAGTAACCATTCTCCTTTACAAAGTCAATATACTGATATACCATATCCCAAACCTCTTTTATGCCCAAGCCATAAAAACCTGAATAGGTAAGAACCTGAGGTGTCCATCCACTATCAGGAGCAGGGAAAAGATGTAAAGCATTACGGAACTGGGCAGCCGCTAACTTAGCACGGTCCAGATTGTCACCATCGGCTTTGTTGATAACAATGCCATCCGCCATCTCCATGATACCGCGTTTGATACCTTGCAGTTCGTCTCCGGTTCCAGCAAGTTGAATAAGCAAAAAGAAATCCACCATAGAGTGCACGGCTGTTTCACTTTGCCCTACCCCGACGGTTTCAACAAATATTTTATCAAAACCGGCAGCTTCACAAAGAACAATTGTCTCACGTGTCTTTCGAGCTACACCTCCCAATGAACCTGCTGAGGGGCTGGGACGAATAAACGAATCGGGATGCACAGAAAGTTTCTCCATACGCGTCTTGTCACCCAAGATACTGCCTTTACTGCGTTCGCTACTAGGGTCGATGGCAAGAACAGCCAGTTTTCCTGCATATTTCTCTAAAATATGCAGACCGAAGACATCAATAGAAGTACTCTTACCAGCCCCCGGCACACCACTGATGCCAATACGAACAGAGTTCCCCGAATAAGGCAAACATCTTTCTATCACTTCTTGCGCCACAGCTTGATGTTCCGGTTTCACGCTTTCCACCAATGTTACCGCTTGACTCAATATTGTAATATCGCCTTTTACAATGCCCTCTACAAATTCCGAAACAGTAAGCTGGCGTTTCTTTGCTTTCCGTTTCAGATAAGGATTCACAGATGACGGTTGCTCAATGCCTGCATTGACAACCAAGCCTTTGTATGCTTCATTATTTTCCGGATGTTCCATAATGCTCCATTATTAGTTATGAGTTGTTAGTTATAAGTTTTTTGTATACTACTACTCTATTAAGAATATAAACAAATAACTTATAACTAACAACTCATAACTTTTTATTGTTTTGCTTTAATATTAATCTCAACCTTCGGCTGCATCGGATCGTTAGTTATCATCAAGAAACGAAGATGACGACGCTTTTTACCGATATTTTTCTTTTCAACCGTTACACGTAGACGGGTACTTTCGCCCGGTTGCAACACACTCTTCTTCAAACTAACACCTACTGCCGGATGGAATACTTGCAGCTTGCTTATTTGCAAAGGAGAGAGACCGGTATTGGTTACAGTAATATCCTGGCGGGCTTTCGACTTCTTCGTCAGCACTGCACTCATATCAATATCCTTGGCAGACAGACTAACAGCAGGTGCATTCGCCTTTTCAGTAGCAGTCATACCTGAGAAATCCGGCAAAAGAATAGCGGAAACAGGAATTTCATTTTCTTCTCCTACCTTGTCACCTGCAAAACGGGCCAGATAAACAGAAGCTTGTGTAAGTCCAAAATCAGTCAGTTTTTCTGAGTTCAAAGTAAGAGTAATAACACCTCTTTCTCCTTTCTGCAAAACATCAGGCTTCACTTCCATTTCCAAATAAGGAGGCAGGTGCATCAAAACCGGCTCATAAGGACGATCTGAAAGATTTACTACACCAATATGGATAACGGGACGTTCACCGTGGTGTATATCCGGAAAATCAAGGCTGTTCTTATCAATACGTATCTGACCTATCAGATAAGGATGTGTCTTGGTAAAGTCTTTGATTTCCTGTACCACTTCACCGTTAAACTTCAAATAGACCAAATGAGGTTGAGCATTCGTATAGATTGCTACGGATTTCTGAAAGTGTCCCAATGCCTCCGCATCGAAAGTAACATTAACAGTACCTTTTGCTCCCGGAGCAATTGGTGTTTTAGTCCATTGGGCTATTGAGCACGCACAATCCGGCTCAACTTCAGTAAGTACCAAAGGTTGGTCACCTGTATTTGTAATGGTATATTGTGCCGTCACCGGATGTTTCCATTCTATCTGACCGAAACTATGCATTTCGGTATTAGAGGTAAAGCGCGGCTGTGCCACAGCTACCAATGCCACAGCAGCAAGTGCATATAAAGTAGTAAAGATACGTTTCATTTATTTTGTTTCTAAATTAGCTGCACAAAAATAGGAGTTTTCGTTGAGAGTACCTAAAATAAATAGTGATTAGTGTTTAGTGATAAGTGATTTGCTTATTCCTTCAAATCACTTATCACTAAACACTAATCACTATTTAAGTTTCTCTATTACTTTATAACTACAGTTCCGCCAGTCGAATGTGAAGCATATTCCGGAGCGTATGCACACTGTATGGTAGCCAGACCGGCTTCATACGTTCCACCACGAGCTATGCGATAACTATGTTCCAGCACATAGACACCCTTACCCAGATGATCGAAGAAGAAGTTGGTCGCAGCATCTTCGACTTCCACAAAATAGCCGAAACCATTATTCCATCGATAACCGGAAAGAGCTCCTACCGGTTCGAAGCAAGCGCCACGCTGATCTTTCAATTGAATGAAATCCATAGCACGATCCAAGCTGATGGTCAGGCGTGAAACGACTTTGTCACCAACGGACAATTGAGTAGCATCAGCAATTGGCTGCAAGGACTTCTTTCCATCGGCAGCAATACGTTCTATATACAACTTCTTTTCAATATTCAACTCACCACCTTGTTGTTTTACATCGGATATAGGTGAAAGGTATTGGGCATAAACAGCACCCCAAGCTATACCGGCATCTCGTTTCTCTACTGTTATGGATTTAGCTTTTAGTTCAGGACTGCCTTGTGTAAAGGTTTCCTTTATATATCCCAATCCGGGAACAGCAGTCTTTGCCGGTGAAAGAGTTTCCATTACTTTATTACCCAAAGTGATGCGTACATCTCCACGATTATCCAACAAATCACTACCTTGGCAAAGCAAAGCATATACAGCATCTGCCGTAGCTATCGGAGAATCCCAACTGGTGGTCTGCTTTTGTTTCAGCAACCAAAGTTTCATTTCTTCTACCAATGTTTCGTTTCCACCTGCCATAAGCAGTGCTTCCATTACTTCAACATGAGCAGGTATAGGCAACATTCCCCAAGCATACGGATTGGCATAGAAAGCAAAATGTGCACCCATTTCATTCGTTTGCACTAAGTGTTCCTTGATGGATGCTACAAACTCATTAGCTTGGCTTGTACGTCCGGCTTTCAACAGGATAATGGCAGACTGTGCCTTACATACCATCGTTCCATTCTCTAGATTACGACTTACCATAGAGAGAAAGTAGCGGTAGGCAGCTTCATTTGCAGCAGGTACCTTTTCGTTACCGAGGGCTACCAGATAAAGGTAATTCATGGTAGCATCGGAAATAGTGGTAATCTTTGCGCCGTCCTTTTCCGCCTTGCGAATCATACGGTATTCCTCCAATGCTTGCTTATGCAGAAAGTCAAAGGCTTTCTGTTTCATTGCAACTACTTCCGAAGGAAGTTGTTCTTTAGTCATTAAAGGAAGACGTACTAGTAATTCGGTGATATAACCGGTAATATATTGACTACCGGACATACCTTTATACCAACTCCATCCACCATCTTCGCCCTGTAGTTCTTTTAACTTGGTGAAAGCTGAAAGATTCCGGCCATTCATTTGATTGACGTCGAACAAAGTAGCAATACGTGCTTGTTGTTCCGCCTCGGTAGTAGCTTCCAGTAACCAAGGTGATTCATCGAGTAAGATATTCTTCACATCCTGATTATTCTCCAACTGGCTGAGGAAAGTATTTTTAGTTCCACCTGCCAGTTTCCAACTGTCAAATACTGCTTTGATGCTTGGCTGGCTATTGGCAATATAACCAGCCAAGCTATTGGCATAATAAGCTGTAGCCCATGATATAGCATTGTCTGTTGATGGCAAACTCAGTACCGGCAAAGCTTGCACAGCATACCAAGCAGGATTTCCGGTAAACTCTACCGTCAAACGACGTTCGGTTGCTGTACGGGCATTATGATTGAATAGGCTATCCAATGAGAATGTACGGGTTTCTTCACCACGAATAGGCATGGCAAGCGTTTCGGTAATAAAGTCTTTATTGCTTAATATAGGCAAAAGATGTTGTTCGCCATCACTGAACGTACCACCATCCGCTACCATGCGTACACCAAGCAGATCATACCGGTCGGTCGTTTCAAAATGGAAGTTAACGGCCGTTGTTCTTCCAGCTTCTACAGAGAATTTCTGACGCTGGGAAGAAATAATCTTCTCCGTCATGGGGTCAAAAAGCGTGAATGTAGCCGTTCCCTTTACTGCCTTGCCCGACAAATTAGAAATAGTAGCGGCAATTTGGGTCTCGTCACCTACACGGACAAAGCGAGGCATATTTGGGGTTAGCATAAATTCCTTAGCAGTGACGGCTGTTGCATCGAGCATTCCCGTCATCATGTTCTTAGTATGCGAGTAACCACAGAAGTTCCACCGAGTCAGACTCTGAGGCATGGTGAAGGAGAAAGCAACTTCTCCCAACTCGTTTGTACGAAGTTGCGGATAGAAGAAGGCTGTTTCTGCAAAGTTAGTGCGAAGACCGGGAACTGACTGCAAAGTTTCTCTACCAACAGGAATCTTTTCCGATTCAAAAACAACGTCAGTTACCAAATTATCCTCAGCTTCTTCTTGAACGGCTCCCGCTTTAGCAGCCATATTTGCTGCTCCTCGTATTTTCAGTCCGCCAGTAGTCGATTTAGTATCACTTCTATAACTCATTACAGTAGCCTCTATACGGGTACCATCCTCTACAATCTGGGACAAATTTTCTACTTTACCATAAGGAGAATAGAAATAATCATACCTCCACTTCGGTACTCTCCAAGCTTTTAACGGGAAGTAGATTGAGAAATAGCTATTATTAAAATAACTCGCATTACGGTAAACACTATAAAGATTATCCGGATAGAATACTCGCAATAGCTGATTACGCTTAAAAATCTTGTCTAACGAGGCGTCATACATGGTTGCCAACATTTCAGCAGCTGCAGGCATGCCTTGCGGAGTCTTTATAACAAGTTTCCATTCTTCTTCCTGTCCGGGATGCAAACGGTCACGGAATACTTCCCACTTCATATCAAGAGTGCGTTCCGGTTGCCGTTTTTTCAGATAGATTTGTTGGCTATACATTTCCCCACCTTTTACAAAGTTGAAAAGTATAGATACTCCATTGCCATACGATTCTTTATAAGGGTACTCCATACGGATAATCGTATCATTCAATTGAAGCGCACGACTCTCAATACGTTTCTGATCACAGAAAACATCCATAAGTACGTAAGCATCTTTATAAGAAGTTCCTAAAAGGAAAGCAGCAGGATGTTGTGCATCGAACTCTTCATTTTCTTTATAATAGAAGAAATTTGTAAATGCAGCCGGACGTGTATCTTTCTTTGAGAAAAGTAAGAAACGATTGCTTGAATACTCTCCGCTATTCTCCTCACGACCCAAACTATCACGAACAGAAAGTTCTAAACTATAGTTTCCTGAAGGCAGTTTGCTCCATGCAGAGAAGTCTTGGCGCTGATTAGCAATAAAGTCTCCCTCAAGTACTACTTGCTTCGGTTCTTTTTTAGAATTCTCAATCATATCCGCAAACGAATATAGTTTGTAAGTGCCTTTAATATTCTGAGGAATACTCATTATATTATCCACACCAAAAGTAAAGAACATGCTATCTTCTTTGCATATATATTGAGGTAAATTGACATTGAACGAATAGGCTTTAGATCCTGCCAGCAGATTATAGGATGCTGTTTGTGTTTCACCAGCTTCGTCCGTCACAACGGCTTCTACACTATACGTATAGACATTCCCAAATCTGCCTTCATTCTCAATAGGTGCATCCAAGGTCAAAGGAATGGCAAAATCACCGTTGGCATTCAGTTGTATGGTATCGGCAAGCAATGGCTTCTCCGAACCACTCCAATAACTCAGTCTAGGATTACGGCGATTCACGGTATAAGCCAGCGGTACATCTTGTACCATCATTCCATTGAAAGCTTTAACGTTTCCTTTCAATAGGACTTTGTCACCTAGCCGATACGCTTCCGAAACCGGCGTAAAGGTTATTTCGAAAGTAGGTCGTTTATATTCTTCCACTCTAAAAGAAACGGTAGATCGGGGATCGTTAGTCTGCACACTGAACATACCATTGAGACAAGCCGCCGGGAGCACAAACTCTGTGGTGAAGGAACCAAAATCATTTGTCCGTACTTTCTTAGTAGCAAGTACTTTACGATTAGTATCTAATAGTACAACTTCATAATTAATGCCTTCCAGTACATGAGCACTGTCATTATTCTGTTTATAGGCTATACCTTTTATATAAACAGTTTGTCCCGGACGATAAAGAGAGCGGTCGGTCAGCAAAGCTATTGTCTTCCAGTCAACCTCTTTATTATCGTTATTTGGACGGTTCATATAAACAGACTGCGGCATCATCGCAGTATCCTTACCCTTACTTGCTACATAACTACTGATCCCCTTCTGCCAAGGTAGCACAGCTTTTCCACCTGCATCAGTAACAAGTTCTGCCAAAAGTTTTCGATTCTCTTCATTGTAAGAAGAATAGAAACTCACTTTTGCATCGGCAATCGGCTGTCCACTAGAAGCATCCAAGGTAGTAACTTCCATGCGTCCGTCTCCCAGATTCAGTGTCAGCACTTTGAAACGGGTAGATACCAAGAATTTATCTTCAGTAGGGGTTGTACCGACGTCCGGCACAATCTGAAGAATATATACACCTGTTTCCTGAGGTATTTTAAACTTAAATACAGTATCCGTAGAAAGGTAAGGCACGTCCTCGGTCAACTTACCTTTGCCCGGTAACGGTTGTAAATCATAATGCGTGGAAGATAGTTTCCTTGCATATTTCTTGTAAGTATCTTTATTGATACCATGATCCATATAAGGTACTTTGTTCAAAGTAGTGGCATACAAGTTCAAGGTAAACCCGGATAAATTACTGAAATTAATATTCATATTTACCGAATCACCAGGATAAGCACTCTCACGGGTAGTTACAACAAGTTCCGGTTGTAATATTTGCTCTCGGATATTCTTCAGTTCATTAATGCGTTTGTAGGATGGATAACGCTTTAACCCTTCATCACAAACCTTCAGCGCCTCGGCAACGCTACGCCCTTCTCCATCCGTACGCAGCCAGATTGCTTTTTTAATATACACCTCTGCACATACTTCACGATTGCCATATTCTTGAATCAAGTCATTCAGTGCCTGGATATGTGCTTTATCTATTTGTTCTTTCCGAATACGATAAGTTTGATAAGGTTCATTACCAGTACCATTCGTCACTTTCCAATCCCAATAGTCCAGCGAGCAGAGCAAAACGGCATCTTCCGAACTTGCACGATGACGGTAGGCATTTATCATATTCTCATAAATCGTATTTATGCGTGCACATATCAAAGTATCTACATTAAAACCACTTAAATCATTGTAAGTAGAGATGGCACGACTTGCCAGCAAATGATACATATCGTGCTTGTAGAAACGACTTCCATCCTCAAGGATAATAAAAGGGATGAATTTCTCGGCAGAAGTTTCGAGTAATACAGGCGAGTCTTGTAAAGACGCATTATTATGTTCGTCTATCTTGCTCACAAACTGATTGGTACTCCACTCACGAACATCGCCGGGAGCCTCATCGACATCCAGTAAAGTTCTCGGAAGCAGAGCACGACGATTATTCTGCATCAAATCGGCATACTCGCGCGCCAACAAAGAGTGTAAAATAGCTTTGTTAACCGGATTTTTCTCCGTTAGCACCCAACGTTCCATATTCCTGAGATTGGAATAAATACTGTCTGGAGTCAGACTCTGCTGATAGGTTTCCTTACACAGATAAGCCTTCAACATTTGTGGAGCATTTTGCTCCCGTTCGCTTTTCCGATAAATTTCATCGGTTAGCTTTATTACAGTTTGTGGCAGACTCTGCTTCTGAGCCAGTTCTACTTGTTTCCACAACTTATCATACGATTGTGCATGCACTGCCGACAATCCAAAAACAGTCAGCAACAGCAGCAAATTACAAAATCTTTGAATTTTATTCATGATTATTCGTTTCTTAGTCTTTGTATTAATAACAAAGAAAACGAATAATGTTTAAACAATCGCAGTTTTGGGCAAAAAAAATAGAGGATTATGCTTTGAAAGCATATCCTCTATTCTAAAATTAAGTTAGTGTGCTCACATTTGGAGACTATAGTATTTCATTGCCTCCATCCAGTTCTTACCCGCTTTGGTAAGAATCGTTTTAAACGAATTCACAATCTTCTTTTTCATAACCTTAAAAATTAAACTAATACCTTGTGTACTTTACTTCTTCAGGGTATAACCCATTGATAATGCTTCATTCCTACCTACCTCAGCAAGAATGCTTCTCAAAGTCTTCATTATCTTCTTCTTCATAACCTTAAAAAAATTAAACTAATACCTGAAAATCAAAATTCAATACTTAACTAAACGGGGATGCATGCTTAGAGCATTACATAACCCCAAATGTTCTTATCGGCTCCACCGATGTGACTAAATAAATTCTTTAACATTTTCATTTTGTTATCCTCCTAAAATCAATTTTGTTATCCTTAAAATCCAATCTTTTATCTTATCATTCCTATGTTTTACAACACAAAATTAGAGCCTTTGTTCAGAAACGCAAGCATAAACCCAAGGAAAACATGTTTTAAAACACATTTTCTTGACTTAGGTCAATTAGTATCCATTTATTGCAATGTTTTTGACATACTATGGCGGGATAGCGGGGTCTTTTCGGTAGACAAAAGGCAAGCTGTCATAAACAAAATAGGCAGGATACCCTAAAGCATCCTGCCTATTCTTATTTATATATTATATATCAATTACTTTTCCGGAGTCTGTTCCAATGTAGCTACCAAGAAGTCATAGAATTTAGGTACGGTAGAAATCAAAACACGTTCGTCGGGTGAGTGGGGAGAACGCAATGTCGGACCAAATGAAATCATATCAAGCCCCGGGCAATTGGCACCGATAATACCACACTCCAAACCGGCATGGATAACTTTCACAGCAGGTTCTACACCGAATTGTTGTTTATAGGACTGCTTCATGGCATGCAGAATCGGTGAATCAACGTTAGGTTGCCAACCGGAATAAGCGCCACTCAATTCCACCTTCATACCTGCCATAGCAAAACATGCACTCAAGCTGTCTGCCAAAAAGTCCTTCATGGTGTCGCAAGAACTACGAGCCAGAATATGAATCGCAGCTTTACCACCAATAATAGTCACAATTGCCAGATTGGAGGAAGTCTCCACTGTATCGGGTACAGTAGGTATCATACGCATTACGCCATTTTGACAAGCCACCAAGACATTAATCAAATTATCCTGGATTTCTGTCGGAACTACTGAGGCAGGAACTACTACATCTTCCATTTTCAATGTTATATCGCTTTCAATGGAAGCATATTCGGCATTGAGTTGAGCTTCATATTCCTTAATATAGTCTTCCAATCCATCCATATCTTCAGGATTGAACACCAATACGGCATGTGCTTCACGCGGAATGGCATTACGCATATTTCCACCTTCAAAACTTGCCAGTTGTGAATCGAACTCAATCAATAAATCGTGCACGATACGCGCCAGCAACTTGTTGGCATTGCCACGTCCCTGATTGATTTCCAAACCGGAGTGACCGCCACGCAAACCTTTCAAGGTTATTTTGCGAGCAACGAAACCATCAACCGGTTCTTCTTCCTTATACTCTAATGTAGCTGAGATGTCAATGCCACCTGCACAACCGATATAAAGTTCACCTTCATCCTCAGAGTCAAGGTTCAGCAGGATTTCACCCTTCATAGTTCCGGGTTTCAATCCGAATGCACCGTACATACCTGTTTCTTCGTCTTTGGTAATCAATGCTTCCAGTGGACCATGCTTCAAATTCTTGTCTTCAAGAACAGCCATAATAGCAGCTACCCCCAAACCGTTATCTGCACCCAGAGTAGTACCTTTTGCTTTCACCCAATCGCCATCAATATAAGTTTGGATAGGATCTTTTGCAAAATCGTGGACGGTATCGTTATTCTTTTGAGGCACCATATCCATGTGTGCCTGAAGGATTACGCCTTTACGGTTTTCCATACCCGGAGTGGCAGGTTTACGGATAATCACATTGCCTATTTCGTCGACAAATGATTCCAAACCCAACCCCTTACCGAAATTAACCAAAAACTCGGTAATCTTTTCCATGTGTCCTGACGGACGGGGTATTTGGGTCAATGAATAGAAATGCTTCCACACATTCTGTGGAGTTAAATTTAAGATTGTACTCATAGTTCTAAAAAGTTAGTTTTCGCAAATATACTTGTTTATTCAGAGAACTCACAATAAATAACCCTTTTTCATCGGAAAAATGATATTGACGAAGCAAAGTTTTTTTTGAGCGTGGAATGATTATGAAGATTCTATAAAATGAAGTGCTTTATAAAAGAATCTTCTACTATATATTTCAAAAATAATAAACACAAATAGGCCCCAACTATTTTTTAGTAAAAATCAGGTGGATTTTTACTAAATTTCCGGATGATTTTTACTAAATCTTCACCCAATTTTTAGTAAAAATCTACAGCCCATCTTAGAAGGTATTCTGACGGGGGTTTTAAAAAGGAAGTAAGAAATAATATTTATTTACAAAGAAAAAGATGACAGTTATCCCCTCTTCCTGTTAACTAGTGAGAGATGCAACCACCCATAGATTCCAAGCACTATGACCAGCAACGTCTGTATGCCATGCACTATCAACGCAAAGACACCTGCATCGGTTGCATTTACTCCGTAAAGCATCATCATTGTAATTACGGCAAAATGCCAAGGTCCCGCTCCATTGGGAGTAGGAACAATCACGGCAAATGTTCCACCTACAAACATCACCAGCCCTGCCAGAAAGCTAAGATGTGCCGTAAACTCGAAACAATAGAAAGTTAGATAGAAATGATAGAAGTAGCAAATCCAAATCATCACTGTATAAAGTACGAACAGTGGAACATTCTTCACATTCCTAAGAGACATAACTCCCTCCCATACATTTAGCGCAATGCCTTTCACTTTTTCGAAGAAGGAAAGCATACGTAGAAGATAGTACATCAGTATCAACACCCCGATCACTGAGAACAAAGAAACATAAAACCAAGGAGACGAAAATAAATGCACCAGTGATGGAATCTTGGTTCCCGTTTCTTCAAAGAAACGAAGAAATACAGGCATTTGCACCAAGAAAGTAAGTCCGGTTATCAGAAGGATACAAAGCGTATCTACCAGACGTTCCGTCACAACCGTACCAAGTGATTTGGCAAAAGAAACATTATCGTATTTGGAAAGTACCCCGCAACGGGAAACTTCGCCCACACGTGGCAGAATAAGATTGGTAGCATAAGATACAAATATCGCATCCACACAGTCGCTCGTTTTAGGATGAGCATCAAGAGGCTCCAACGTCTGCTTCCATCGCCATCCGCGAAACACATGACTCATTACACCAAACAGTAGCGAAAACAGCATCCACCACCAATTTGTACCATGTAGAAGGACTTCCTTTGCCCGGGAAAAATCAAAATCACGATACACCCAATAGAGGATAAAGCTACCCAAAAGAATAGGTAAGACTATCTTTAATGTCTTTTTTAGCAGTTTATTCATGCTGTCTTTCTAAATTCTTCAATCTTCATTCTTCATTCTTCGTCGAAAAGAACTACCTTTGCTCCGTGAAGACAAGGAGCATCATTCAGCAACCTGCATTCACGCTGCAAAAGTAACGATTTAGTTGATAAATGAGATTAGTTAAACCCAAAAAGTTTCTCGGCCAACATTTCCTGAAAGACCTGAAAGTGGCGCAGGATATTGCCGACACAGTGGATGCGTGTCCCGAACTTCCCATATTGGAAGTTGGTCCGGGTATGGGCGTATTAACCCAGTTTCTGGTAAAGAAAGAGCGTCCGGTCAAAGTTGTGGAGGTAGACTTTGAGTCCGTTGCCTATCTGAGGGAAGCCTATCCACAGTTAGAGGAAAACATTATTGAAGACGACTTCCTCAAAATGAACTTACAACGGTTATTCGACGGGAAACCTTTTGTTCTGACAGGGAACTATCCTTATAATATATCCAGCCAAATATTCTTCAAAATGCTCGAAAACAAAGATATTATACCTTGTTGTACGGGCATGATACAGAAAGAGGTAGCCGAACGCATCGCTGCTGGTCCCGGTAGTAAGACATACGGTATTTTAAGTGTGTTGATCCAGGCATGGTACAAAGTAGAATATTTGTTTACCGTCAGCGAACATGTATTCAATCCGCCTCCCAAAGTAAAAAGTGCTGTTATACGAATGACACGCAACAATACGCAAGAGTTAGGCTGCGACGAAAAGCTGTTTAAGCAAGTAGTGAAAACCACTTTTAACCAACGACGCAAGCAGCTGAGAAATTCCATAAAACCGATACTCGGCAAAGACTGCCCGCTGACAGAAGACATCCTGTTCAACAAGCGTCCCGAACAGTTATCGGTTCAAGAATTTATCAATCTGACCAATCAAGTGGAAGAAGCACTGAAAAGCCTCACACCCACCCCCTCTCCGAAAGAGAGTGGAGAATGATAGTCCCCTTGATCTATTCTTATAATTAATGTATTGACAATAGGCTTTAACAACTCATCTTATGGAAATAAACGAAGAATACATAGATAAAGTCAAAAGTCTTATAGAGCAGAAAGACGCAGAAAACGTCAAAATGCTTTTGACTGACCTCCACCCGGCAGATATTGCTGAATTGTGCAATGACCTTGCACCGGAAGAGGCCCGCTTCGTTTACCGTCTTCTCGACAATGAGACTGCTGCTGACGTATTAGTTGAAATGGACGAAGATGTCCGGAAAGAGTTCCTGGAACTTCTTCCGTCTGAAACCATCGCCAAGCGTTTTGTGGACTATATGGACACGGACGACGCCGTCGACTTGATGCGTGAACTCGATGAAGACAAGCAGGAGGAAGTCCTCTCGCATATCGAAGACATTGAACAGGCAGGTGACATCGTCGACCTTTTGAAATATGACGAAGATACTGCCGGTGGTTTGATGGGTACTGAAATGGTAACCGTCAACGAGAACTGGAGTATGCCCGAATGCTTGAAAGAGATGCGCCAGCAAGCCGAAAAGCTCGATGAGATCTATTACGTATACGTCATTGACGATGAAGACCGCCTGCAAGGTGTCTTCCCACTAAAGAAGATGATTACTTCACCTTCTGTCTCCAAGGTGAAACATGTAATGAGAAAAGACCCTATTTCCGTTCATGTAGACACTTCTATTGAAGAGGTGGTCCAGACCATTGAGAAGTATGACTTGGTTGCCGTTCCCGTTGTAGACAGTATCGGACGTCTGGTCGGACAAATTACGGTAGACGACGTCATGGACGAAGTACGTGAGCAAGCTGAACGTGATTACCAGTTGGCATCAGGTTTGTCACAAGACGTAGAGACAGACGATAATGTGATGCGTCAAACTTCTGCCCGCCTCCCGTGGTTGCTTATCGGAATGATAGGAGGAATCGGAAATTCCATGATATTAGGCAATTTCGATACAACCTTTGCCATGCATCCCGAAATGGCTCTTTATATTCCGCTGATTGGCGGAACAGGAGGAAATGTGGGAACCCAGTCATCGGCAATCATCGTACAAGGTCTTGCCAATAGCTCTCTTGATGCTAAAGATACTTTTAAGCAAGTAACCAAGGAAGCCATCGTAGCATCCATTAATGCGACAATCATTTCTTTACTGGTATATATCTATAATTTTATACGGTTTGGAAGCACTGCTACTGTTACTTATTCAGTATCAATCAGCCTGTTTGCCGTAGTTATGTTTGCCTCCATATTCGGTACACTCGTACCTATGACATTAGAAAAACTGAAAGTAGACCCAGCCATTGCTACCGGTCCGTTTATTTCTATTACTAATGACATTATTGGTATGATGTTGTATATGGGCATTACTGTTCTGTTATCTTAATACCCCATTGAGGTTCAATCCCTCTTATTCAGCAGGAAAGATTAGGAATAAACAGAAAAAAAACAGAAAAAAAGTATGAAGTGATTATTTTATTTCATTAATTTGTAGCTTAATGTAACCCAAACGGGGCATCCCGTTTCTAAAAAGTAAATACAATGACGGACACTCATGACACTAATCTCCCCGAAAAACCGGCGGAATTAGAAGAAGAAAAGAAAGCAGCAGAGGTTTCTGAACCGGCAACAACAGAAACTCCGGCTGAAGAAGTGATTTCAGAAAAGCCGGTAGAACCAGTTCAGAAGCTCACTAAAGAAGATATTCTTGCCAAGTTGAAAGAAATTGCCGAGGATGTAGAAAATGCGTCCAAAGGTGACATTGATGGGTTGAAGCAAATCTTCTACAAAATACATAATGCTGAACAAGAAGCGGCAAAGAAACTATTCGTAGAAAACGGAGGTGTCGCAGAAGAATTCGTTCCACTGGCAGATGATGTGGAAGAAGAATTCAAAAATATCATGTCCGTCATCAAAGAGAAGAGAAGTTCACTTACCGCCGAACAAGAAAAACAGAAAGAACTGAATTTACAGGTCAAGTTATCCATTATCGAGGAACTGAAAGAATTGGTTGAATCTCCCGATGATGCCAATAAAAGCTATACAGAATTCAAGAAACTGCAACAGCAATGGAATGAGATCAAACTCGTACCTCAGACTAAGGTAAATGAACTCTGGAAAAACTATCAACTATACGTTGAGAAATTCTACGACCTCCTGAAACTGAACAACGAATTCCGCGAATATGATTTCAAAAAGAATTTAGAGATCAAGACACATCTTTGTGAAGCTGCCGAGAAGCTGGCAGACGAGCCGGATGTAGTCTCAGCTTTCCATCAATTACAGAAGTTACATCAGGAGTTTCGTGATACGGGTCCCGTTGCCAAAGAATTGCGGGATGAGATTTGGGCACGTTTTAAAGTAGCGTCGACTAATGTAAACCGCCGCCACCAGCAGCATTTTGAGTCTCTAAAAGAAACAGAACAGAACAATCTCGATCAGAAAACTGTAATCTGCGAAATTATTGAGGCTATCGACTATAATGAGTTGACGAATTTCGCATCCTGGGAAAGCAAGACACAAGAAATTATTGCTTTGCAAAACAAGTGGAAAACCATCGGCTTTGCTCCACAGAAAATGAACGTCAAGATATTCGAGCGTTTCCGTAAAGCATGTGACGAGTTCTTCCATAGGAAAGGCGATTTCTTCAAAACCTTGAAGGAAGGCATGAACGAAAATCTGGACAAGAAACGTGCTCTATGCGAAAAGGCCGAAGCATTAAAAGACAGTACTGACTGGAAAACTACCGCCGATGAACTAACCAAACTTCAAAAAGAATGGAAAACAATCGGTCCGGTTGCCAAAAAATATTCGGATGCTGTCTGGAAACGTTTCATCTCTGCTTGCGATTACTTCTTTGAACAGAAGAATAAAGCTACTTCTTCCCAACGTTCCGTTGAACAAGAAAATTTGGAAAAGAAAAAAGCCATCGTAGATAAGTTAGCCAGCATTGACGAGAGCATGGATACAGAAGAAGCCACTCAGCTTGTACGCGACTTGATGAAGGAATGGAATAACATAGGACACGTTCCTTTCAAAGAAAAGGATAAGATCTATAAGTCATACCACAGTCAAGTAGACAAATTGTTTGACCGCTTCAATATAAGTGCTTCAAATAAGAAGTTGAGTAATTTCAAATCTTCTATCAGTTCCATACAGGAAGGTAGTCCGCAGGCACTTTACCGCGAACGCGAAAAGTTGGTACGTACCTTAGATAACATGAAGAACGAACTTCAGACCTATGAAAACAACCTAGGCTTCCTTACTGCTTCTTCAAAGAAAGGTAACAGCCTACTGACTGAGATCAATCGCAAAGTAGAGAAGTTGAAAGCTGATATTGATCTGGTTAAAGAAAAGATTAAAGTACTTGATGACAACATTAAGAACGAGAATTAAACACTAGAATAACAAAAGAAATGAACCCCGAAAGTCTTATTTGACTTTTGGGGTTCATTTCTTTTAAGAGTGTACCTTATTAACGGTATTATTCTCCTCTTTTAATGGTGGAATAAACGAATACCGGTAAATGCCATAGCAATACCATACTTATCGCAGGTTTCAATAACATGATCATCACGTACCGAACCTCCTGCCTGAGCTATATATTCCACACCGCTTCTATGCGCACGTTCTATATTATCTCCAAACGGGAAGAAAGCATCGGAACCTAAAGAAACACCTTTCAGTGTATCGAGCCAAACACGTTTCTCTTCTCTTGTCAACACTTCCGGTTTTTCTGTGAAGAACTGCTGCCAAACGCCATCAGCCAAAACATCATTATAATCATCGCTAATGTAAACATCAATCGTATTGTCACGGTCAGCGCGACGAATTTTATCCACCCAAGGTAAGTTCAATACTTTAGGATGTTGACGCAGATACCAAATATCAGCCTTATTACCTGCCAAACGTGTACAATGAATACGACTCTGCTGTCCTGCACCAATACCAATTGCCTGGCCATCTTTTACATAGCAAACTGAATTAGATTGTGTATATTTCAGAGTAATAAGCGCTATCATTAAATCATGCTTTGCAGCATCCGTGAAGTTTTTGTTTTGAGTCGGAATATTAGTAAACAGCTCGTCACCATTCAATTTAATCTCATTACGTCCTTGTTCAAAAGTAATGCCAAAAACATCTTTATGTTCAATTGGAGCAGGCCGGTAATCAGGATCGATTTTGATTACATTGTAGGTACCTTTACGCTTAGTACTCAATATTTCAAGTGCTTCTTTGGTATATCCCGGCGCAATAACGCCATCCGAAACTTCGCGGTTAATAAAACGGGCGGTAGCTTCATCACAAATATCACTCAAAGCGATAAAATCACCGTATGACGACATACGGTCAGCACCGCGGGCACGTACATAAGCACAAGCTAACGGAGAAAGTGGCAGATTGTCTACAAAATAAATCTTTTTCATTGTTTCATCCAGTTCCAATCCAATTGCCGCACCAGCAGGACTCACATGTTTAAATGAGGTTGCAGCGGGCATTCCGGTAGCCTCTTTCAGTTCTTTTACTAACTGCCACCCATTTAGTGCATCCATAAAATTAATATAACCCGGACGTCCATTCAATACTTTGATAGGTAATTCCCCCTCCTGCATATAAATGCGGGCCGGCTTCTGATTGGGGTTACAGCCGTACTTTAGTTCTAGTTCTTTTGCCATAATCTTTATTTGAGTTGAATGGCAACAAAATTACTTAATATTTCCGGCTTACAGAACAGAATGTGCCTAAAAACAGAAAGCCCCGTCAAGAAAATCTTAACGGGGTCTCCGAGTTGGGCTACCAAGATTCGAACTTGGAATGACAGGACCAGAATCTGTAGTGTTACCATTACACCATAGCCCAATAACAAACCATTTCTGTTTTGCGGTTGCAAAGATACAAAGATTTCGATAATCTAAAACAAATTCTGCTATTTTTTTCCTAATTTTCTAATAAGACACCGTAGTCCAAAGAATTATATAACTAAAAAAAATCAAAAAATAAAAGAGTTTTCCTCTTTTACGTGTTTGATATGAGAATTCAACGTATATTTGTCAACTGTTTTAATATAATAATGTATAATGAACGAAGCTAAGAAACTAATTCAACAGATAACAGAAGGTATTCAGGATAAAAAAGGAAAAAAAATCATTGTAGCAGATCTAACCAAGATAGGCGATACAATATGTAACTATTTAGTCATCTGCCAAGGAAACTCCCCCAGCCAAGTGACAGCTATTGTTGAATCCGTAAAGGATTTTACACGCAAAGGTGCTGACACGAAACCGTTTGCCATTGATGGTTTGCGCAATGCGGAATGGGTAGCCATGGACTACTCCGACATATTAGTACACGTTTTCTTACCGGAAACAAGAGAGTTCTACAACCTGGAACATCTTTGGGCTGACGCCAAACTAACCCAAATCCCCGACCTCGATTAATTTAAACTTATGGACAATAATACCAATAAGAAACCCAATAAAGTAAACATGCCCAAGTTCAACTTGAACTGGCTGTATATGATTATAGCTATGATGCTTCTGGGCTTGTACCTTACCAACGAAAGTGGTACGGCAACCAAAAACATCTCGTACGACGAATTCCAGCAATATGTTCGTGACGGCTATATAAGCAAAGTTACCGGTTTTGACGACAACTCTGTAGAAGCTTTTGTCAAACCGCAGTTCGTTCCTAATGTATTTCGTGGAGATTCCAGCAAAGTAGGCAAGAATCCTATGATAACTACCGAAGCCCCTTCTCGCGAAAGCTTAGGTAACTTTATTCAGAAAGAAAAGGATGAAGCCCGTTTCGACGGTTCTATCAGTTACGAAAAGAAACGTAACTACTTTGGTGCCATCCTTTGGCAGATATTACCGTTCGCGCTTCTGATCGGTTTCTGGATATTCATATCACGCCGTATGAGTGGTGGCGGAGGTATGGGCGGTGGCGGAGGCATCTTCAGCGTAGGAAAGTCCAAAGCTCAACTGTTCGAAAAAGGTTCTCCCATCAAAGTAACATTTAAAGATGTTGCCGGTTTGGTTGGTGCCAAACAAGAAGTGGAAGAAATTGTAGAGTTCCTGAAAGAACCACAAAAATATACGGACTTGGGAGGTAAAATACCTAAAGGTGCACTGTTGGTAGGCCCTCCGGGAACCGGTAAGACTTTGCTTGCAAAAGCAGTTGCCGGTGAAGCCAATGTACCTTTCTTTTCATTGGCAGGTTCCGACTTTGTGGAAATGTTTGTCGGTGTGGGTGCATCCCGCGTTCGCGATCTCTTCCGCCAGGCAAAAGAGAAAGCTCCTTGTATCGTGTTTATCGATGAAATAGATGCCGTAGGACGTGCCCGTGCTAAGGCTGCTGCCATGGGAGGTAACGATGAACGTGAGAATACATTGAATCAGTTATTGACAGAGATGGACGGTTTTGGTTCTAACAGCGGTGTTATCATCCTTGCTGCCACCAACCGTGTAGATGTATTGGACAAAGCTTTGTTGCGTGCCGGACGTTTCGACCGCCAGATTCATGTGGATTTGCCTGACCTTAACGAACGTAAAGAAGTATTCGGCGTACACTTGCGCCCCATCAAAATAGACGATTCAGTAGATGTTGACTTATTAGCTCGTCAAACGCCCGGTTTCTCCGGTGCCGATATTGCTAATGTCTGCAACGAAGCTGCATTGATCGCAGCCCGCCACGGAAAGAAGTTTGTAGGTAAACAAGATTTTCTGGATGCCGTTGACCGAATTGTAGGTGGTTTGGAAAAGAAAACTAAAATCACTACCGAGGAAGAACGCCGTTCCATCGCTATCCATGAAGCTGGTCATGCCAGTATTTCCTGGTTATTGGAATATGCCAATCCTTTGATAAAAGTAACAATTGTACCACGTGGACGTGCTCTAGGTGCTGCTTGGTATCTTCCGGAAGAACGTCAAATTACAACGAAAGAACAAATGCTCGATGAAATGTGTGCCACCTTAGGAGGACGTGCTGCCGAAGATGTATTCTTAGGCAGAATCTCCACGGGCGCCATGAATGACCTCGAACGTGTAACAAAGCAAGCATTCGGTATGATCGCCTACTTAGGTATGAGCGAAAAGTTACCTAATCTGTGTTACTATAATAATGATGAATACTCCTTCAACCGTCCGTACAGTGAAAAGACTGCGGAACTGATTGACGAAGAAGTGAAGCATATAGTAAACGAGCAGTATGCTCGCGCTAAAAGAATTCTTTTAGAGAACAGTGCAGGTCATGCCAATTTGGTACAAATACTGATTGAAAGAGAAGTGATTTTCGCAGAAGATGTAGAACATATATTCGGCAAACGTCCTTGGGCTTCACGTTCAGAAGAGATCATCAGTGCTACCAAAATTTCGGATGAGTTGAAGAAAGCTGAAGCAGAAGAGGCTATCAAAGCTAAGGAAGCCGAAAAAGAAGTAAAAGAAGAGGGTGAAAAAGAAGCCGCCAATGAGCAAAGCAACGGCAGTAAAGCAGAAGATAATCAGCCCTCTACAGGAACTGAATCTAAAAATTAAAACGGAAACACCGTGAAAAACAATTTTATCCAACGCACTATAACCGGTGTGTTATTCGTAGCAATATTAGTGGGCTGTATTCTTTACAGCCCCCTTTCTTTCGGTATATTATTTACCCTTATCTGTGCGCTGAGTGTACACGAGTTCTCACATTTAGTGAATCAGAGCGGAGACATCAGTACCAACAAAATCATTACTGCATTAGGAGGCGCTTATCTGTTTCTCGCATTAATGGGATTCTGTACTTCGGCTGCTGATGCACGTGTATTCCTCCCCTATTTAGGTATTTTACTCTATCTGATGATTACAGAATTATACCTTAAGAAAAAGAATCCTATCGGTAACTGGGCATTCTCTATGCTTAGTCAGCTATACGTAGCATTACCTTTCGCCTTGCTGAATGTACTTGCTTTTCAAAATTCTCCGGAAACGAGTAGTGTAACTTACAATCCTATCCTGCCACTCTCTATCTTCGTATTTATTTGGCTGAGTGATACGGGAGCTTACTGTGTAGGTTCTTTAATCGGCAAGCACCGCTTGTTTGAACGTATTTCTCCTAAGAAATCATGGGAAGGGAGTATTGGAGGCGGTGTATTTTCCGTCGCATCTTCTTTTGTATTCGCCCACTTCTTCCCGTTCATGCCTATGTGGCAATGGGCAGGCCTGGCAGTAGTAGTTGTTATTTTCGGTACTTGGGGAGATTTGACGGAATCGTTAATGAAGCGACAACTAGGTATTAAGGACTCAGGAAACATTTTACCCGGCCACGGAGGTATGCTCGACCGTTTCGATAGTGCATTGATGGCTATTCCGGCTGCTGTTCTTTATTTATATGTTATGACGCTGTTCAAATAAAAGCAATTTAGTTTGAATAACTTCTTATGACGACAGAAAATAAAATACAGTACTTTGAGAATCGGGAAGACTGGAGAAAGTGGTTAATAACCAACTTTGACAGCGCCAAGGAAATATGGTTTGTATTCCCCACTAAGTCGTCAGGCAAAAAAAGTATTTTATACAATGATGCGGTTGAAGAAGCCCTTTGTTTCGAATGGATTGACAGTACGATAAAATCGCTTGATAAAGAACATAAGATTCAGCGTTTCACACCCAGAAATCCTAAAAGTACGTACTCGCAAGCCAATAAAGAAAGACTTAAATGGCTATTGGAAAATAAAATGATACACTCAAGGTTTGAGGATAAAATACAGAAAGTCTTATCTGAACCTTTTATTTTTCCCAAAGACATAATCGACAAATTGAAGGAAGATAAAATAGTATGGAAAAACTATCAACAGTTTTCCGACTCATACAAGCGAATCCGAATTGCCTACATTGAAGCCGCAAGGGTACGTTTGGAGGAGTTTGAGAAACGATTAAATCACTTCATCAGCAAAACGAAAGAAAATAAAAAGATAACAGGATTTGGCGGGATTGAAAAATACTATTAATCAATTACACAAGTAATTCTCAATAAACAGAATAAGAAGAGGGCACGGAGTTTTAGATAACTCCGTGCCCTCAACATTCATACACAACACACTATTTACTGCAATTGCATCTTTGAAAAATCTTCTGTTGATTTCTTCGAACTATTGCCCGAATTCTTCAAATCGAACGTTAGCTCCACTTCACCGTTAACTTTGGAGTTCAGCTTTAGTTTGATACCTTTTGTGGCAGAAGTTATATCCAAACTATTCAAATTATAAGATACAGCTCCGTAAGCACGATAACCGGTTACATCATCGTATGTATTGTAACGCAGTTCCAAATGGATATAACCATCTTCCGCATACAAGGTCTCACCTTCCTCTGTACGTACCAGGCTGATACGATGTTTGGTCTTTGCCGGAAGGTTCTGTGCGAAAATAATATTCATATAACCGCCACTGATACCCATATCCCCTTTATAGATCAGTATGGGATCATTTCCAAATTCTTCTTCAGTCTCAGGAGTCATAATTTCAATCCCCTTCGTCAATACATCCTGCATACGCAGAATCTTTACTGCATGGTCATAACCTTGAAAGTCATCATAAAGTGGGTTGAAAGTCGTTATTACACGTTGACCATCAGCAGGTTCATACCAACCAAGGTTCGTATTAACCGGCCAAAGTGTTCCCCAAGTATCACAGTCCAGGTAAAATGCACCACCGGTAACACGTACGGTAGCCCACAAGGGAGGTGTAAAATCTCCCACTGAATAACCATCGTCGAGATCATCACATGATTGTAACGCAGGCATCACTGCCAAGCAAATCGCCATAAAAAGCCAATGTAGTTTTTTCATAATCAAAGTTCTTTTTATTTGTTTATATTTCATTTGTTTCTGTCTAAAAAATACAAAAGCCGGGCATTTACTGCACCGGCTCTATCTATTTTAACAAATTCTTTAAATATTGCTATTCCCGACAACGTTCATTAAGTAAATCAATCATTTTGCGGGCGGCATGCTTCGGAGCTCCAGCCTCTCCTAAGCGAGATGCCATATACTGATAACCATCGAGCATTTGCTGCCGGTACTCCTTATTATATAAGATACGATTCAATTCGGCGCGAACCTGCTCTACTGTCATTGTATCGGCAACCAATTCTTTCACAACCTCACGGTTTGCTATAAGATTAACCAAAGAGATGTATTTCACATTCAGTATATGACGTTTCAGAAAAGCGATCACTTTTCCTATCGGCGTATGATAACACACTGCCTGTGGCACACGGAACAAAGCTGTTTCTAATGTTGCCGTTCCCGAAGTGACCAATGCAGCTGTAGCCTGCTGTAACAAGGCAAATGTCTGCCCGAAAATGATTTTCACTTTTGCGTCACCCACATATTGCTTGTAATATTCAGGAGAAATGCCCGGAGCACCTGCCAGCACCAGCTGATAATCAGTAAAAGTAGAAGCAGCCCGAAGCATATCCGGCAGATTGTCTTTAATTTCCTGCTTACGGCTACCTGCAAGCAGTGCAATGACAGGCTGGCTACTCAATCCATTCGATTGCACAAAGTCCTCAAACGTTTCTGAATGGGAAGAACAGAATGCCGTCACCTCATCCACCGTCGGATTGCCGACATAGTGTATCGGATATTGGTGTTTTCCTTCAAAGAATTCAACTTCAAACGGGAGGATGGAGAAGAGTTCATCGACATCTCTCTTGATATTCTTGATGCGATATTCTTTCCAAGCCCAAATCTTAGGAGATATATAATAGTAAACAGGAATCGTTGTCCGGGCATGAATAAACTTAGCGATATTCAGATTAAAACCCGGATAGTCAACTAGTATCAACACATCCGGTTGCCATGCCACGATATCCTCTTTACAACGCTTCATGTTAGCAAAGATGGTACGCAGATGCAACAGTACAGGGATAAAGCCCATATAGGCTAACTCCTTGTAATGCTTCACCATAGTCCCGCCTACCGCTGCCATCAGGTCACCGCCAAAGAAACGAAATTCCGCTTGAGGATCTTCTTCTTTCAGGGCAGCCATCAGGTGCGAGGCATGCAGGTCGCCGGATGCTTCACCAACAATCAGGTAATATTTCATTGAAGCGGAGAGTTAAACCAAGTTTTCATGTCCTCTATCAAACTGTAAGCAGTTACATCCACCGTAGTCGGAGTAATAGCTACATAGCCATTATCGAGTGCCCAATGGTCATTTTTCTCATTTTCATTATCCTTATTCTCGAACTCACCGGTCAACCAGTAATAATGGGTATCACCTCTGTGAGCGAAGTTTTCCCACTCGTTTACCCATTGTCCTTTTGTTTGTTCGCAAATTCTAATGCCTTTCAGATCTTTTGTATTAGGGATATTCACATTGAGGCATGTCAACGGAGGCAAACCTTTCTCCAAAACCTGACGAGCTATTTCACGGATATAAGGTCCTGCCGGCTCAAAGTCAGCATTCGGTTCATGGCTACAAAGTGAAAAACCGATAGAGGGTATACCTTTCAGGCAACCTTCAATCACCACACCCATTGTTCCCGAATAATGCACATTTACAGAAGAATTGTCACCATGATTGATACCACTTACCACAAGATCCGGTTTACGGTCGAGCACAGTATGAAAGGCAAGTTTAACGCAATCTACCGGTGTACCCGAACATTTATAAACAGTCAGCCCTACATCTTTACGTAGCAACTGATAATGAATAGGTTCCGTAACAGTCAATGCGCAGGCAGCTCCTGAACGTGGAGCATTTGGTGCAATCACTACAATCTCGCCCAACGGACGAAGAAACTTTATTAACTCGCTAATACCTTTCGCAATGATACCGTCATCATTGGAAATCAATATCAAAGGTCTTTGATTTTCCATACTTAACTTATTTTTCTGACTGCAAAAGTAGTAAAAATAACTTTATTGTTATCTTTGTATTACACTATACTCACCAAAAAAACAAAGCTTATGGATATTTTGCTTATCATTCTAGGGGCACTTTGCATGATTATAGGGCTGGCAGGCTGCTTCCTACCGATAATTCCTGGACCACCCGTAGCCTATGCAGGCCTGCTGCTGCTACACTTTACAGATAAAGCACAATTTACTACGGCTCAACTGCTGACATGGCTGTTTATTGTCATTCTCTTGCAAGTGCTGGACTACTTCATTCCTATGCTTGGAAGCAAATACAGCGGAGGGAGTCGTTGGGGAACGCGCGGTTGCCTCATAGGTACTGTTGTCGGACTATTCTTCATGCCTTGGGGTATTATTCTCGGTCCGTTCCTCGGTGCCTTTCTTGGCGAACTGTTAGGCGGCAGAGCAACTGGTCAAGCACTAAAATCCGGTTTAGGATCATTATTTGGCTTTCTATTCGGTACTGTATTGAAATGTGTTGTATGTGGATACTTCATCTGGCAGTTTATTAACACACTGATATAGACGTCAATCAACAGGAACTAAGATGCACGTCCGTTACATCAGCGGTTACCACCGTTTCCACCAGCGGATACGATCGTCCCCATTAGCGGATACGGGCGTCCCCACCTGCGGATACAGGCGTACCCACTAGCAGATACGGACGTTTCCAGCAGCAGATACGAGCGTTTCCACTGGCAGATACGGGCGTATCCTATAGGGGTGGTACGATAATACACTATATACCAATGAGATAAAACACATGCTTTCGGAGGATATGACCGAGAGATAGAAAGCACACATTCACTGAATAAAGCCTCAAAGCCAAGGTATAAACAGCAGGAGTAAAAGCATAAAACAAATCTTAATCTTCTGCAAGCGAGGCAAAAAAGCCTCTTTGTTTCAATATTAATATGTATATTTGCCTGCTAAAACAAAGAAAAGACATTGTTTTCAAACGGTTTGGCAACAGAAAAGTAACATAACCGTCTGTGAGTTATTAACAAAACAGGCGACTTTTCAACCGTTTTTGCAATATTTCTCTTTTTTAGTAGGTGCTATACGGAATTATCACTTATTTCGCTGCCGATAAAATATTGAGATTATGGGAAAAATAATTGCTATGGCAAACCAAAAGGGTGGTGTAGGCAAGACTACGACGACAATAAACCTCGCAGCCTCGCTAGCCACGCTTGAAAAGAAAGTGCTCGTTGTAGATGCAGACCCGCAGGCCAATGCTTCATCAGGCTTGGGCGTGGACATCAAGCAGTCGGAATGTACTATTTATGAATGCATTATCGACCGTGCTAACGTGCGCGATGCTCTTCATGACACAGAGATAGAAACCTTAAAGGTTATCTCTTCCCACATCAACCTGGTAGGTGCCGAGATAGAAATGTTAAACCTCAAAAATCGCGAGAAAATACTCAAAGAAGTACTTGTCCCGCTGAAAGAAGAGTTTGATTATATCTTGATAGATTGCTCTCCTTCTCTAGGGCTGATTACGATCAATGCACTTACTGCCGCCGACTCTGTAATTATCCCCGTTCAAGCCGAATATTTCGCATTGGAAGGCATCAGTAAATTACTGAATACGATCAAAATCATCAAATCCAAGCTGAATCCGGCTCTCGAAATCGAAGGCTTCCTGTTGACGATGTATGATTCTCGTCTACGCCAAGCCAACCAAATCTACGATGAAGTGAAACGCCACTTCCAGGAACTGGTATTCGAAACCGTTATCCAACGTAACGTTAAGTTAAGTGAAGCTCCCAGCTACGGCCTGCCTACTATATTATATGATGCAGACTCTACCGGAGCCAAAAATCACATGACACTTGCTAAGGAACTGATCGACCGCAACGAGAAGCGGTGATTGAGAGTTTAGTGATTAGTTGTCAGTGATTAGTGATTAAGTGCGCAGCCAAATTGTAAATTGTAAATCGTCAAATTGTAAATAAATAGATGGCACAGAAAAGAAACGCATTAGGACGCGGGCTGGATGCCCTGCTCTCCATGGATGAAGTGCAGACGGAAGGCTCTTCCTCCATCAACGAAATAGAACTGTCGAAGATTGCAGTCAATCCCAACCAGCCCCGCCGTGAATTTGACCAAACAGCGTTGCAGGAACTTGCCGACTCCATCTCCGAGATAGGGATCATTCAACCTATCACCTTGCGAAAGGTAGACGACGAAACCTATCAGATCATCGCCGGTGAACGTCGTTTCCGTGCCTCCCAACTTGCCGGACTGACTAGTATCCCAGCCTACATCCGTACAGCTGATGATGAGAACGTCATGGAAATGGCACTCATTGAAAACATACAGCGCGAAGATCTAAACTCCGTGGAAATAGCCCTTGCCTACCAACATCTGTTAGAGCAATACGGACTAACCCAGGAACGCCTCAGCGAGCGTGTCGGAAAGAAACGCACCACCATTGCCAATTACCTGCGCCTGTTGAAGTTGCCCGCACCCGTACAAATGGGACTGCAAAACAAACAGATAGACATGGGACATGCCCGTGCCCTGGTAACTCTTGGTGACCCCAAACTGCAAGTAAAGATATTCGAAGAAATTCTGGAGCACGACTACTCCGTTCGTAAAGTAGAAGAAATTGTAAAGTCCCTGAGCGAAGGCGAAACCGTAAAAAGCGGCACCCGCAAGATTGCTCCCAAACGTGCCAAGTTGCCCGAAGAATTCAACATGTTGAAACAGCAACTATCAGGTTTCTTCAGCACCAAAGTACAACTTACTTGTTCAGAGAAAGGAAAAGGCAAAATCAGTATCCCATTCAGTAACGAAGAAGAATTGGAACGTATCATCGGCATCCTTGATACGCTGAAGAAATAAATGACAAAGAAAAGAAGAATATATCAAATAACGATTGCCCTGCTTCTCTGCTTTTTGCAGACGGCAGGGATTGCTATGTATGGTCAGGATCGTCCACGTGCCGCAGCAAAGCGGTCACAAAGACAGCAAACAGACTCCCTCAGCACCGTACTTCGGCCTTTGCGTCCATTAGTTGACAGTCTGAACACCGAGATAAACGACATAACTTCACTTAAGTCGGATAGTATTGCCATTGCAGACAGTATTGCCGCAGAAAATAAAAAGAAGTTGCTTGAACTTACGGCCAATCCTTCGCTGGAAGCTCCCCCCGTACCTAAGGACAGTCTTCAAAAAGCAGTAAGTCCCAAAATATGGGTTCCTAATCCTGTAAAAGCCACATGGCTCGCCCTCGTCATCCCCGGTGGCGGACAAATCTACAACCGTAAATATTGGAAACTACCCATCTTCTACGGTGGTTTTGCCGGTTGTGCCTATGCACTTACATGGAACGGCAAAATGTATAAGGATTATTCCCAGGCCTACAAGGATGCCGTAAATGGAAATTGGAATTCAAGCAGCATCACAGACCTATTACCTCCGGGTTATATTAATAATGTATCTACCTCGCAGTTAACGGAGACCCTCCGAAAACGTAAAGACACCTACCGCCGATACCGCGATCTAAGTATCTTTGCCTTTATAGGCGTATATTTGCTATCTGTAGTAGATGCCTATGTAGATGCGGAATTATCCAACTTCGACATCTCACCGGATTTAAGTATGAAGGTTGAGCCTGCAGTAATCAACACCCAAATGACCGGTTCGTCGAACAGGTCGGTAGGCGTACAATGTAGTTTCCGATTCTAATACCAACAAACATAATAAATATACTCATGATAAATAAGCCAGCATATATGAAGAAAATCATCATCGGTACTTCGCTCCTGTTCAGCATCTTTTCAACACCACAAATACATGCACAGGAAAGTATCGACGTACTTATCCAAGAGAATGGAACAGAACGAAAAGAAAGCATTGAACTTCCTAAGAGTATGACTTATCCACTGGATAGTTTGTTCACCGACTGGAAAGCAAAAAATTACATAGATTTAGGTAAAGATTGTAGTACTTCTACCGAAAATCCTCTGTTCAGCGACTCCACTTATATAGATCGGCTCTCTCGTATGCCGACCGTTATGGAGATGCCATACAATGAAATCGTACGTAAGTTCATTGATATGTATGCAGGTCGCCTGCGCAACCATGTTGCCTTCATGTTAAGTGCATGCAATTTCTACATGCCTATCTTTGAAGAAGCTCTTGATGCTTATGATATACCTCTCGAACTGAAATATTTGCCGATCATCGAATCAGCCCTCAATCCTTCCGCCGTATCGCGTGCCGGTGCTTGCGGTCTATGGCAATTCATGTTGGGAACCGGAAAAATGTACGGCCTCGAAAGTAACAGTCTGGTAGACGAACGTCGCGATCCGATAAAAGCCACTTGGGCTGCCGCACGTTATCTGAAAGATATGTATGATATTTATAAAGATTGGAACTTAGTGATTGCTGCTTACAACTGTGGTCCCGGTACCATCAACAAAGCCATCCGCCGTTCCGGTGGTAAGACCGATTATTGGGAGATTTATAACTTCCTCCCCAAAGAAACCCGAGGTTATGTACCCGCATTCATTGCAGCTAATTATGTGATGACTTACTATTGCAAGCACAACATTTGCCCCATGGAAACCAATATTCCAGATGCAACAGACACCGTACAAGTAAGCCGTAACCTCCATTTTGAACAAATAGCCGATATTTGTAGTATCAACCTTGATGAAATCAAGAGTTTGAATCCACAATACAAGAAGAATATCATCCCGGGAGAGAGCAAACCTCAAACATTACGTCTCCCCATGAACTCCATCAGCACCTTTATCGACAAGCAAGATACAATTTATGCACACCGCAACGACGAATTATTCAAAAATCGTAAAGTGGTAGCAGTAAACGACACACGTTCCAACACTCGTAGCAGCAAAAGCAGCTCATCCTCTGGGAATGCCACTTACCATAAAATCCGTAGTGGAGAGAATCTTGGCAGCATCGCCCGCAAATATGGAGTCAGTGTCAGTCAGTTAAAAAGCTGGAACGGACTGCGCAATAACAACATTTCAGCAGGCAAGCGATTGAAGATTTATAAATAAAGTACTTTCTTTCGTTTTGATACGAAAGAAAGATACCAAAGAAAGAATCAAGGCTACACTTTCGGTGCTACTCCGGTGCCACCAGAAGAGGTCGGGGCGAAAACTCGCTTCGCTCAGACAAACGCCCCTTAAACCTCTTCTGCTGACACCTACGCTCACGCACCTACAGTGATGCCGGGAAACCTTTCGGCGTAATAGGAGTTGTGATTAGGTTACTCATTATATATAATACGATTGCTACTCTTGCGTTGCACTATGTTTAAGTACCGCTGAACGTTGTAGAATTTAAACGTGCTGCAAAAAGCTATGAACAGCGCAGCGCTTACATCGCGCAGCTTTCGGGCATAGGCGGAGGTGCGTAAGCGGAGGCGCTGTCAGGTGCAGGTAAGGGGCGTTTGTCTGAGCGAAGCGAGTTTTCGCTCCGTCTGCACCTGGCAGTGTCGGAGTAGGCCGAAGCCCGTGCCTCTTTCTTTTTGGTACTTTTACTTTCGGGGCAAGCCGAAAGAAAAAGTACTCCCAAAGCTTGTACGGTGTTGAAAAATGCTTATTTTTGCAGAAAGAGAAAGAAGAAAGGAGAAAAAACAGTATATGGAAGAAAACTTAAGCCAGAAGGAGAAAGAGAAAGCCGAAGAAGAGATAATCGACCAGGCATTCCAGGAACTGTTGAACGACTATTTGGCAACTAAGCACCGCAAGCGCGTCGAAATAATAACCAAAGCATTCAACTTTGCCAATCAGGCACACAAAGGTATCAAACGCCGTTCGGGCGAACCCTATATCATGCACCCCATTGCAGTGGCTAAGATCGTCTGTAATGAGATAGGACTGGGATCAACATCTATTTGTTCCGCACTGCTGCACGATGTAGTAGAAGACACCGATTATACAGTAGAAGATATAGAAAATATCTTCGGACCGAAAATAGCCCAAATTGTAGATGGACTGACTAAAATCTCCGGCGGTATCTTCGGCGACCGTGCTTCGGCACAAGCAGAAAACTTCAAGAAGTTACTGCTCACCATGTCCGATGATATTCGTGTGATACTTATCAAAATAGCCGACCGCCTGCATAATATGCGCACACTCGGCTCCATGATGCCTAACAAGCAGTTCAAGATTGCGGGTGAAACCCTTTATATATACGCTCCGTTAGCCAACCGTTTAGGTCTGTACAAGATAAAGACTGAATTGGAAAACCTGAGCTTCAAATACGAACATCCGGAAGAATACAAAGAAATAGAAGAGAAACTTGCCGCTACTGCAGTAGAGCGTGACAAAGTATTCAACAATTTCACCATTCCTATACGTGCCCAATTAGACAAGATGGGGTTGAAATACCGTATCCTTGCGCGGGTAAAATCCATCTATTCCATCTGGAATAAGATGCAAACCAAACATGTGCCTTTCGAGGAAATCTATGATTTGCTAGCTGCCCGTATCATCTTCGAGCCTCGCAATGAGGAGGAAGAATTGAACGATTGCTTTGACATTTACGTCTCCATCTCCAAGATATACAAGCCACACCCGGATCGTCTGCGCGACTGGGTAAGCCATCCCAAAGCAAATGGTTACCAAGCGCTGCATGTTACCTTGATGGGTAATAACGGACAATGGATTGAAGTACAAATCCGCAGCGAGCGCATGAATGACGTTGCCGAACAAGGCTTTGCAGCACACTGGAAATACAAAGACGGTGGTGGTAGCGAAGACGAAGGCGAACTGGAAAAATGGCTACGCACCATCAAGGAAATTCTGGACGATCCACAGCCGGACGCCATCGACTTTCTAGATACAATCAAGCTCAATCTATTTGCTTCTGAAATATTTGTCTTCACCCCGAAAGGTGATCTCAAAACAATGCCACAGAACTCTACTGCACTGGATTTTGCTTTTTCTCTGCATACCGATATAGGCAGCCATTGCATCGGTGCCAAAGTAAATCATAAATTGGTACCTCTCAGCCATAAATTGCAGAGTGGTGACCAGGTAGAGATACTAACATCCAAATCACAACGGGTACAGCCGGAATGGGAAGTGTATGCCACCACTGCCCGTGCCCGTGCCAAGATTGCTACTATCCTGCGTAAAGAAGCGAAAGCTTACCAAAAAGAAGGTGAAGCGATTATAGCCGACTTCTTTAAGAACGAAGAGATTCGCATTGATGATGCAGCCTTAAACAAGCTGACAAAACTGCATAATTTCCACACGTTTGATGAACTTCTGGTAGCAGTAGGTAGCAAAAAGCTCGTCTTGAGCGATGCGGACAAGAATGTATTTAAAGAAAAGCAAGGTACCAACTGGAAGAAATACCTGACCTTCTCTTTCGGTAATAAAGATAACAAAGAAATCAAAGAACAACCGGAAGAAAAAGTTCCGCAAGAGAAAATCAATACCAAACAAATCCTAAAACTAACCGAGGAAACCATTTCGAAGAATTATATCATGGCAGATTGTTGCCATCCTATCCCCGGAGATGATGTTTTGGGCTATATTGATGAACAGAACCGGGTAATCATTCATAAGCGTCAATGCCCTATCGCCTCCCGACTCAAGAGTAGTTACGGCAACCGTATCATTGCCACCGAATGGGATACCCACAAGGAACTTTCATTCCTCGTAACTATCTATATCAAAGGTATTGACTGCATGGGATTGCTGAATGAAGTGACACAAGTCATTTCCCGTCAACTGAATGTAAACATCCGGAAGTTGACCATCGAAACTACCGATGGCATTTTTGAAGGAAAGATTCAGCTTTATGTGCACGATGTTGATGATGTGCGAAGTATATGTGATAACTTAAAACAAATTCAAAACATCAAACAGGTAACGAGAATAGAGGATTGAAACTATCTTCCGAGCAAAAGTTTTATTAGTTCAACGCCTACATTATTGATATAAAATGCCTACTTTTGCACATTATATCAATAAGTATACTATGATAGTCGGTAAATATATTAATTTAGAAATACTCCGGAAGTTGCTATTTGATGATGAAGAAGTTATTATTTCCGATGATTGCATTCAAGAAGTTGAAAAGAGTTTTCTCTTCTTAAAGAGATTCTCAAGTGATAAAATAATTTACGGAATTAATACAGGTTTCGGTCCTATGGCTCAATATAGAATCGAAGACAAATCATTAACTGAACTACAATATAATATCATCAGAAGCCATTCTACCGGAGCGGGTAAACCCTTACCCCCACTTTATGTAAAGGCTGCAATGATTGCCAGGCTATGCACTTTTCTTCAAGGAAAGTCGGGTGTACATACTGAATTGGTAGAATTACTTGTAAAGTTTATCAACTTAAACATTTGCCCCTATGTACCCGAACATGGCAGCGTAGGTGCAAGTGGGGATTTAGTACAACTTGCCCATATTGCACTGACACTGATCGGAGAAGGAGAAGTATTCTATCAAAACCACTTACAACCTACCGCCCAGGTATTTGAGAAAAATCAGCTTAAACCTTTCTCCATACATATACGCGAAGGACTTTCCGTTACCAATGGCACTTCTGTTATGACAGGCATAGGTGTAGTTAATCTGATACATGCTTACCAACTACTTAATTGGTCGGTTTGTGCATCGGTTATGATGAATGAAATCGCAGGATCGTACGATGATTTCATTTCCCGACCTCTAAATGACGCCAAACATCACAAAGGACAGCAAAAAATAGCTGAGGTCATGAGAGATTGGATGCAAAACAGCCATTGTACCCGTAAACGAGAAAATGAGTTATACAGCCAAAAGCACAAAGAAAAGATATTTGAACATAAAGTGCAGCCTTATTATTCCCTAAGATGCACCCCTCAGATATTAGGCCCTATTCTTGACACCTTATCCAACACGGAAGAAGTGCTCATCAATGAGATTAATTCGGCTTGCGATAATCCTATTGTAGATCCGGAAACGCAAAATGTATACCACGGCGGAAATTTCCACGGAGATTATGTTTCTTTTGAAATGGACAAATTAAAAATTGCCATTACGAAACTAACCATGCTCTGCGAACGTCAGCTGAACTATCTGTTCCATGACCGCATCAACGGAATACTTCCTCCTTTTGTCAATCTGGGAGTACTAGGATTAAATTATGGATTGCAAGCTTCACAATTTACGGCTACATCGACAACTGCCGAATGTCAGACACTTTCCAATCCAATGTATGTGCATAGCATTCCAAATAACAATGACAATCAAGACATTGTAAGTATGGGAACAAATTCGGCTTTAATTGCTAAAACAGTCGTCGAAAACTCATATCAGGTCATGAGTATTTTATTCATGGGGATTGTACAAGCCGTAGATTATTTGAAAATACAGGAGCAGTTAAGTACAGAATCGCACTGTGTATACAATGAGATACGGGCTTTCTTTCCCGTATTCACCAAAGATACCCCAAAGTACAAAGAAATTGAGGCTATGAATAAATACCTCAAAACTAAAAAGTTCGATCTACACTTTGAGGAATAAATGATAAAATGTAACAAACAATAAATGAAGTACGCATTAGTAACAGGCGGAAGCCGGGGCATTGGTCGTACTGTCAGCATCAAGTTGGCAGATATGGGGTATGCAGTGCTGATAAATTATCAAAGTAACGATAAAGAAGCTGCAAAGACCTTACAGATGATCCATGAAAAGGGTGGAGAAGGAGAATTATTGAAGTTCGATGTCACCGACTCAGCGGCTGTGTCCAAAGCATTGGGTAACTGGGGTCAACAGCACCCTGACGAATATATAGAGATTCTGATTAATAATGCAGGTATTCGTAAAGATAATCTTATGCTATGGATGACCGAAGAAGAATGGAACGGAGTGCTGAACACCGGCCTGAACGGCTTTTTCTACGTAACCCAGGCATTACTTAAAAACATGTTGGTAAAACGATTCGGACGTATCATCAACATCGTTTCATTATCCGGAATCAAAGGCATGCCCGGACAAACCAATTACTCTGCTGCCAAAGGAGGCATTATCGCTGCAACCAAAGCTTTAGCTCAGGAAGTAGCCAAGAAACATGTAACCGTTAATGCTGTAGCGCCAGGATTTATCCGCACAGAGATGACCGAAGATATCAATGAAAATGAATGGAAGAAACACATCCCCGCCGGACGTTTCGGTGAACCGGAAGAGGTTGCCGATTTAGTAGGCTTCCTGGTTTCTCCCAATTCCTCTTATATCACAGGAGAAGTTATTTCAATTAATGGAGGATTATATACATGAGAAGAGTTGTGATTACAGGAATGGGGATTTACTCGTGTATCGGAAAAAATCTGGAAGAAGTAAAAGACTCCTTATATAACGGGACATCGGGAATTGGCATCGACCCGGAACGAAAAGAGTTGGGATACCTCTCTGCTTTAACCGGATTGCTGGAACGTCCCGACCTCAAAAAGCTATTAGACAGACGGAAACGTCATTGTTTGCCAGAACAGGGAGAGTATGCCTACATGGCAACTGTAGAAGCCTTTAGAAATGCCGGCATTGACGATGCCTTCCTTGAAGCCAACGAAGTAGGTGTACTTTACGGAAATGATAGCAGTACTGCACCGGTTATAAATGCCATAGACATCATTCGTGAAAAGAAAAATACAGTTTTGGTAGGTTCGGGTTCTATTTTTCAATCTATGAACTCGACTGTCTCCATGAACTTATCAGTCATATTCAAGCTCAGGGGAGTGAATTTTACGATCTCCGGTGCCTGCGCAAGTGGTTCTCACGCCATTGGCATGGGATATCTGCTTATCAAATCAGGACTGCAAGATTGCATTCTATGTGGGGGTGCACAGGAAGTTAATCCTTTTTCTGTTGGCAGCTTTGACGGATTAAGCGCTTTCTCCACCCGGGAAAATGATCCTCATAAAGCATCCAGACCTTTCGACAAAAACAGGGATGGACTTGTGCCTAGCGGAGGCGGTGCCAGCTTAGTGCTGGAAAGCTACGAATCGGCAGTGAAAAGAGGTGCTCCCATACTGGCAGAGGTAATAGGTTATGGCTTTTCATCCAATGGCGACCATATCTCCGTTCCCAATATAGATGGTCCGAAGCGTTCATTGCAGATGGCTATCCGGGATGCAGAAATCCCATTGGAGAAAATTGGCTACATCAATGCACATGCTACCTCTACACCTATTGGCGACCTGAATGAAGCAAAAGCCATTGCTGAAGTATTCGAGGGACATCGCCCGTATGTAACTTCCACCAAATCCATGACCGGACACGAAATGTGGATGGCGGGAGCCAGCGAAGTTATCTATTCCACCCTGATGATGCAGAATGGATTCATTGCCCCCAACCTGAACTTTGAAGAACCGGACGAAGCATCTTGTTTGCTCAATATTCCCGCTCAGCGAGTAAATACGGAGTTTGATACGTTCTTATCCAATTCATTTGGATTCGGTGGTACAAATTCCACCCTAATTATTAAAAAAGTAAAGAAATAAAATAAGTATGACCAACGAAGAAATCATTGAAAAGATAAGAGAAACCTTATCCGAAGAATTTGAAGTAGATATTGATCTTATCCAGTCTGATGCTCCGCTCATGCAAACACTTGAGTTAGATAGTCTGGACCTGGTTGATATGGTAGTGCTAATTGAAAAGAACTTCGGATTTAATGTGACCGGACAAGACTTTGTAGGAATCAAAACATTCCAGGACTTTTATAACCTCGTCATCACCCGTATGGCAGAAAATAAAAACGAATAAAGGAGATGTGGAAAGGTAAAACCCGTGGTGGTGTTTCCGGATATCTGTTTTTCATCTACATGATCAGGTATCTCGGCATTAAGGCCGCTTATGGTTTTCTGGCTCTGGTCGTACTTTATTTCATACCATTCGCACCGAAAGCGACAAAGAGTATCTGGTACTACGCACGTTGTATCTTAAAACGAAATCACTTACATTCGGCAGGTTTGCTTCTGAACAATTATTATCGCTTAGGGCAGATACTCATTGACAAAGTAGCCATCAGTAATGGAATGATAAACAAATATCATTTCAAATTCAATCATTATCAAGAATTTCTGAATGTATTGGACGGTGATCAAGGAGTCATCATGATTGGCGCCCACATTGGAAACTGGGAAATAGGTACTCCCTTCTTCAACGATTACAGCAAGAAGATGAATGTAGTAATGTATGATGCCGAACATCAAAAGATCAAAGAAGTACTGCAAAAGAACGGGCAGCAGCAACCTTATAAAATAATACCAGTTAATGAAGACAACCTGGCTCATATATTCAAAATTACGGAAGCACTGAATAATAAAGAATATGTTTGCTTCCAGGGAGATCGTTATTTAAATGCCGATAAGTTGCTGACTTGTACATTCATGGGGGAAGAGGCTGCTTTTCCAATCGGTCCATTCCTTTTGGCATCGCGGATGAAAGTCCCGGTTGTGTTCTATTTTGCCATGAGAGAAGCCAAGCAGACTTATCATTTCCACTTCATACAAGCAGAAAAAGTCTCCGGTTCAAAAGAAAAAAGAGCTGAGCAATTACTGTTAGAACAATACGTCAACGCTCTTGAAACTATAATCAAGCAATATCCCGAACAATGGTTTAATTATTATCCTTTTTGGAAGTTGCCTGAATAAAATGAAAAAACAAAATGAAACGAACTTCTTCATTACAAAAAAGATACACCAAAGAACGGTTCTCCGCAGTAGAGGCACAACGACTGGCGCAAGAAATAGCCTTCGGCCCTGTTGTGTTTCAGGTATCACGCCTGATGCTGAAATTCGGTATCTTCCGTCTGCTTTCTGATAATAGGGAAGGCATGCCATTGGAACAAATCAGCCAATCTACCGGATTATCACGCTACGCGGCACAAGTTCTGCTAGAAGCATCACTTACAATCGGCACGGTATTGATAGAAGATAACAAATATCTGCTAGCCAAAGCCGGATGGTTTCTGTTGAATGATGAAATGGCAAAAGTTAACATGGACTTTAACCAAGATGTGAACTATAAAGGTTTGTTTCATTTAGAAGAAGCATTGATTAATGAACGCCCGGAAGGTTTAAAAGAGTTTGGAGAATGGCCTACCATCTACGAAGGGTTATCCAGCTTACCCGAACAAGTACAAAAAAGCTGGTTTGGCTTTGACCACTTCTACTCAGATAATTCATTCGACCAAGCTCTTGAATTTGTTTTCAAGGATTCTCCCCTAACCTTACTGGATGTAGGAGGAAATACCGGAAGATGGGCTACCAGATGCGTACAGTATAATAAAGAAGTAGAAGTCACCATCATGGACTTGCCACAACAGCTGGAAATGATGAAACAAAAGACAAAAAACACTTCTGGATATGAACGTATTCATGGACATGGAGTAAATCTGCTCGACAAGCATGTACCTTTTCCTGAAGGATTCGATGCCATCTGGATGAGTCAGTTTCTGGATTGTTTTTCCGAAGACGAAGTAACCAGTATTTTGTCGCGTGCCGCACAATCAATGGGAACAGGTAGCAGACTCTATATAATGGAGACATTTTGGGACAGACAAAAGTTTGAAACGGCTGCATACTGCCTGACACAAATCAGTATCTATTTCACAGCAATGGCCAACGGAAATAGCAAAATGTACCATTCCGATGATATGGCACGCTGTATCCATGCATCCGGACTGGAAATAGAAGAGATATATGATAATCTGGGATTGGGACATAGCATCGTTAAATGTAAACTGAAATGAAATCACTCCCTATCATACAAGGTGAAGGCATCTTGAACCTGATACCGCAACGTCCGCCAATCGTTATGGTAGATACATTCTACGGCATTGAAAACGATTATTCCTATTCAGGTTTGACAATTACTCCTGACAATATATTCTGTCAAGAAGGTAAGTTACAAGAAGCCGGCATCATCGAACATATTGCCCAATCAGCGGCTGCCCGGATCGGATATATCTACTTACAAAAAGACGAACCGATACCATTAGGCTTTATCGGTTCCGTAGATAAGCTGGCAATTCATAATTTACCGGAAATCGGACAAATATTATCTACCGAAATCACAATTATCCAGGAAGTATTCGATATAACACTAGTGAGTGCCTGTGTAAGCACTTCTGATAAAGTTATTGCAGAATGCCGGATGAAAATATTCTTAGAAAAGAAATGAAACAAAAAACGAACCTACATACAGCAGCACTCATTGATCGTACCACCACCAAGGTACGTTTCAGCGAAGTGGATTCCATGCAAATCGTATGGCATGGTGAGTACGTCCGCTATTTTGAGGATGGAAGAGAATCTTTCGGAAAACGCTATGGATTAGGATACATGGATATATACGAGCAAGGATATATGGTACCCATCGTTGACTTAACCTGCCAATTTAAACAGCCTCTTTCGGTAGGTGAAGAAGTGATTATCGAGACCCGATATATCTCCTGTGAAGCCGCTAAAATAAAATTCGAATATGTGCTTTACAGAGCTACAAACCAAAATATTGTAGCTACCGGAAGCACCACTCAGGTCTTTCTGAACCTAAACAGAGAACTGGAATTAGTAACACCTACTTTTTATCAGGAATGGAAAAAGAGATGGAACATCCGATAATCGTATATATTACAGCAGACTCCCTGATAAGTTCTTTAGGAAAGAATACCCAAGAGAATTTAAAAGCGATCCGAGAATACCGGAGTGGAATTACTAGGCATGAAGCAGGAGTGATAGCCGATAGTTCCATACTGGCTGCTACTATTTCCGATTCAGTCAAAGGGCCGGATACCTATACACGTCTGGAACAATTATTTATACTTACCATCCAAGATATATTATCCCAGTCAGGCATTAGTTTGGCGGACAATGATTGCGGACTAATCCTTTCTACCACCAAAGGCAATGTAGATCTATTAGCCCATCATCCCAACGAACCGGACATCAGAGTTTATCTATGGGAAATGGGAAAAAGAATCGGCCGACATTTTCAGGCTGAGGATCGAGTGGAGATTATATCTAATGCCTGTATATCAGGAGTATCAGCTTTGATTATAGCCAAGCGATGGATAGAAACAGGCAGATATAAGAAAGTTATTGTAGCAGGTGGTGATATACTTTCCCATTTCATTACCAGCGGATTTCTCTCTTTTCGATCAGTTAGTTCCACGATATGCCGTCCTTATGACGCAGAGAGAGACGGACTTAATCTAGGAGAAGCTTGTGGAGCTATTCTGCTGAGTTCCGAAGGAAGTAATTTGGATATTATATTATCAGGAGGAGCTATCAGCAATGATGCCAACCATATTTCCGGACCGTCACGTACCGGAGACGGACTCTATTTCGCCATGCGCCAAGCAATGGAGGAGGCATCAGTAAATCCCGAAGATATCAGTTTTATCAATGCACATGGAACGGCTACTGCCTATAACGACGAAATGGAATCCAAGGCCATTCATTTAGCTGGTCTGGAAGTTGTACCTGTAAATAGTATGAAGCCTTACTTCGGGCATACTTTAGGAGCATCGGGAGTTATTGAATCCATTATCTGCCTGCATGAATTAAAAGAGAATATGCTGTTTGGCACTTTAGGTTATGAAAAAGTCGGAGTAAGTATGCCCATCATAGTCCAGGCAGATCATTGTGAAATGCCAATGAAGCATTGCATTAAAACTGCATCCGGATTCGGGGGATGCAACGCAGCCATAGTATTGACCTTGCCTGCATTCCAAAAGCAATCTTCTAAAAAACAGAAAACGAAAACGATCCGCACTACGGCAAGCGTTTCCATAGAAAATGCTTGTGTGAAAGTTAACGAAAAGCCGCTTTTCTCTTCTACATCTACTGACTTTGCATTATTTATCCGCCAAGCCTATAAAAATATAGGAGGAAGTAACATGAAGTTCTACAAAATGGACGACCTTTGCAAACTAGGATATACTGCTGCCGAATATCTGCTGCAAGATAAAAACTTCCGACCGGAAGATATCGGCATTTTGTTGGTAAATTCAGCTTCTTCACTGCACACGGATATTCATCATCAGGAAATTATCAATCAGGAAGGAGACCATGCAGCCAGCCCCGCAGTATTTGTGTATACTTTACCTAATGTTGTGGCAGGAGAAATATGTATCCGACATAAAATACAAGGTGAAAATACCTTTTTCATCGAACAGGATTTAGATGCGGGCAAACTGGAACAATATGCACGGATTGTCATGGAAAAAGGGAACTTAAAGGCTTGTATAATCGGGTGGTGTGAATTATTAAAGCAACAATATAAAGCAGAATTTAAACTAATGGAATAAAAATATGGAAGAATTGATAGACAAACTAAAAAAAGAACTCATCCAAGAATTGAATCTTGAAGAAATCACCCCGAAAGACATTGATACGGATGCACCCTTGTTTGGTGATGCAGGATTGGGACTCGACTCCATCGACGCACTCGAAATCATTCTCATCCTGGAACGGAATTACGGAATCAAGATAAAGAACCCGGCAGAAGGGAAACAGATTTTTTATTCTATACGCACTTTGGCTGATTATATCTCTGAAAACCAGAATAAATGAAGATTTACGTAACCGGTTTAGGTGTTGTCTCCGGCATTGGTCTGGGAGTTGCTGAGAATATAACTTCGCTCAGAAAGCATCAGCATGGCATGGGAAAAGTAACCCTTTTTCCTACAGTACTCGATGTGCCTGTATCGGAGGTTAAATACAGTAATAAAGACCTAAAACGATTACTATCTTTAGCCTGTATCGGAGGTTAAATACAGTAATAAAGACCTAAAACGATTACTATCTTTAGACGTTGAAAAAACTTCGTCACGAACAGCATTACTGGGATGCCTCGCTGCTAAAGAGGCTGTTGAGGATGCCAAACTGGATATTGCATCCTTACGTACCGGTTTTATTTCCTCCACTTCGGTAGGAGGAATGGATCTAAGCGAGCATTTCTACGATTCATTCAGAAAGGCCCCCGAGAAAGGCCGGTTAAGGGAAGTCATCTCCCATGATTGTGGGGCAAGTACCGAGATGATAGCCGGCTACTTAGGAGTAAAAGATTTTGTTACAACTATCAGTACAGCCTGTTCTTCCGCTGCGAACGCTATCATGTTAGGAGCCCGCATGATTCAACATGGCTTACTGGATGCCGCCATTGTAGGAGGCACGGATGCTCTATGCAAGTTCACCCTCAATGGATTTAATTCACTTTTGATTCTTGATAAGGAGCATTGTCGTCCTTTCGACGCATCCCGTGCCGGACTGAATCTAGGAGAAGGTGCCGGTTACCTTGTTCTACAATCTGAAAAATCTCTTCGGAAAGAAGCCTATTGTCTGTTAAACGGATATGCCAATGTCAATGAAGCATTTCATCAGACGGGCAGTTCTCCTGAAGGAGATGGTGCATTTCAAGCTATGCAGGAAGCCATTTCGCAGAATAACATCCCATACAAAGAAATAGATTATATCAATGTGCACGGCACAGGAACTCCGAGTAATGACCTCTCGGAAGGAATTGCCATTCGTCGTATTTTTGGAACAAACGCCCCTGCATTCAGTTCTGTAAAAGCTTTTATCGGTCATACATTGGGAGCTTCTGAAGGTATTGAGGCCGTTTATTCAGTCCTTTCCGTTTATCATGGTTTTGTCTATCCCAATCTAAACTTTAAAGAACCGATAGCAGAAACCGGACTGATACCTGAGACTTCTTTCCGTGAAGGTTTATCTATCCGCAATGTATTATCAAACTCTTTCGGATTCGGAGGAAATAATTCCTCAATCCTATTTTCCACTTTAAAAGAGAAATGATGCAGCCTGTTTATATCAATCATATCGCCTCTATTCATGCAGACGTCACTTCAGAAAACACTCTGTATCTGTCTGCCAACGAACCGGACTACAAAAGCATTATCACAAATGCCACGTTACGCAGACGCATGAGCCGCATCATAAAAATGGGAGTTACCTGCGGGTTGGAGTGCATCAGTTCGCTGCCCTCCGAAGAAGTACACGCCATTATCACTGCCACCGGACTGGGTTGCCTGGCAGATACCGAAAAATTCCTGAATGCCATCATCGAAAATGAAGAAAGATTGCTGAATCCTACCCCATTTATCCAGTCTACTTTCAATACTATCGGTGCTCAAATAGCATTAATCAGGCAAATACATGCCTACAACATGACGTATGTACATCGGGGATTGAGTTTCGAGAGTGCCTTGCTGGATGGTATGATGAAAATCTGGGAAGGAAATAAGAATGTATTACTGGGAACCATTGACGAGATCACCCCCAGTAGTTACACCTTACATCAACGACTGGGTTTGCTGAAAGATATACAAGCAGGAGAGGGTGCGCAATTCTTCCTACTTGGACATCAACAAACAACATCCACTTTGGCTGAAGTCATTGGAGTATCCACTTTTATAGATACAGCCTCCGTAGAGGAAATAAGTGTACGAATTCATCATTTCCTGCAACAACACCAATTGACACCCGAACAAGTAGACTGGTTTGTCACCGGTAAGAATGGTCATTCTAAAGAAGATGCTCCATACATCGCATTAGAAAACAGCTTGTTTTCTAATGCCACCTGTAGTACTTTTAAAGATGAATGTGGCGAATACCCCACTGCCTCGTCTTATGCAGTATGGAAAGTAGTCAAAGCATTCGGTGAACAGACTGCACCGGAACAAACGGTTTTGATATACAACCATTTTCATTCCATTAACCACTCACTGATTTTAATCCGCAAAAGACAATGATAACAGAAATTATAATCATTCTAGCGGTTGCTTTCCTTGTCTATGCTTCTTGCAACATCCGGTCTAATATTTATTTAAAGGTGTTCAGCAAGAAACAAACAACAGAAAAGATAGTAGCTATCACCTTCGACGACGGACCGGACCCGATACAGACTCCTAAAGTACTGCAAGTTCTCAAGGAGCAACAAGTACCGGCATGCTTCTTCTGCATCGGTAATAAAGTAAAAGGAAACGAAGAGTTAATCCGGCAGATAATTGGTGAAGGGCATCTGATTGGTAATCATTCCTTTTCACACACTAATACTTTTCCTCTATACAGTCTTTCAAGGATGGAGAAAGACTTGCAAGCCTGTCAAGCAGCTTTGGAAGAAGTAACTTCGCAGAAAACGAAACTATTCCGCCCGCCATTTGGAGTAACTAACCCTACTATAGCTAAAACTATCAAAAAGTTGGGCTACACTACTATCGGTTGGAATATCAGGACTTTCGACACGCAACAACCACACACTGAAAAGATATTGCGACGTATTCGCAAGAAGTTATGTCCCGGCTCTATCATTCTCTTACATGATCGTATGCCTAACAGTGACCTTCTGTTAAAAGAGATACTTCATCTTATTAAAGACCAGGGATATACAGTTGTCCGACTGGATGAAATCATGTAAAATATTAAGTAACACTTAAAGAATAAAGAGACAATAGCAACAGATAAATGCATTCTTGAGTCTACTTTAAAAAGTACATTTTAGCACTTTCCTCCCCTCCCATTTTTAGTAATGCTTAAAAAATAAGTTGGTACAGTTTCATAACGGAGAAGAAAGGAGTTAAAAGGGAATATATGAACTAAATAATAATTTAGCGCAGCCTAAGCCTGAAAGGCTTTTATCTTACAGCCCAGGGCATCGCCCTGGGTCTCTGAATGCCTACACACCCCGCGCCCTGAAAGGGCATAATACCTGTATATGTGACTTTTGCCCTTTCAGGGCGCAACGTTAGCAACCTATTATTGTACCCAGGGCGATGCCCTGGGCTGCAAGATAAAAGCCTTTCAGGCTTAGGCTGCGCTAGACTTTCATTTACTTCAAATTAATTCAAAACCCGCCAGAAATGAACCAATTGTCCGGCACTGGGGAAAGGAACGCTCCTCGGAGCCGAACGCTTTGTTCCTCGGTGGCGAGATTTTGTATCTTACAAGATACTTATATCCGGAAAGTTACTATGAATGAAATATACCCGCTCCGCTATTTCTCCGCTATTCCTCCGCTTATGAATACCCGTAAGCGGAGGAATAGCGGAGTTGTAGCGGAGAAGGAAGGTGCGGGTATTCTCCGCTACAAAGTTAATTTGGAACTTCTTCTGCCCGGAAGGTAGAAGCCGGCAATCCTGCTTCATTCACTAAATTGGCCCGTGTAAAAGGTTGCCAACCATAACGCACATAGCGTGGATTTTTGATACTCTTATTATAAACCTTCAAGCGGTTTCCTTCTACCTCGGCAACGGCAGGTTTGAACAATCCGTCAATTTCTGCGACCTCGAAAGTGCGTAGAGGCTGACCGTCGGCACTGTGTAAGCCTTCACTGTAATCAAATGCCAGATAGTCACGGATAAATTCATCTCGGTAGTTGGGCCAGTCGCATGGATCGGTATCATTGATTCCTAAATGAATGACCACAATGTCACCGGCAAACGCCATGAATTTATGAAATTCTTCTTGTTGCATGTAGGGGCGGTGTCCTTTGTTTAGCAGAGTAGCTCCCGACTTGTCGAAGTTTTCCACCTGATAGGTGTCGCCCAACATTTGTTGTAACTGCGCCGGATAGGATTGTGTTTCATGTTCGGGTAGAGTGTAACCGTAAGTGATACTGTTTCCTACGCATGTCACTTTGGTGCGTTTCTGAGCCGAAGCATACAAAGTAAGCAGCGTAAGCAAAAAATAAAGAATGACTTTTTTTGTGGTATTTTCATTAGAGTTTGATGTTTTAGTGAAAAGTTAGCAAAAACCAATGGGTAAAATGATAATATTTAATTAAGTATGCTGCATAAACTAAAAATATATATTAACACACTGCATGTTTTAAATATATAAATAGTATATTTGCACAAAATCCTTTATCTAAGAACATGAGAAGTAAAATTTTGTACACTTTTATTGTTTGCTTTGGGTTGTTGTATGCCCGGGCTAATAACACTTCGGAAATATTAGTTTTGAATCAAGGATGGATGTTTGCACAGTCGGGTACTGACAAATGGATGCCTGCCACCGTGCCTGGAACTGTACATCAGGACTTGCTGAATCACCAATTACTTCCCAATCCTTTCTTCGGGACTAATGAGAAAAAAATCCAGTGGGTGGAGAATGAAGACTGGGAATATAAGACTGTCTTCACCGTGACTGAAGAACAACTTTCGCGGGATGCTGCCATGATGACTTTTGAAGGGCTTGATACGTATGCGGACGTTTATCTTAACGGAGCGCTGCTATTGAAGGCGGACAATATGTTCGTGGGTTATTCCGTATCGGTGAAAGAAGTACTTCGCTGCGGAGAGAACAGGTTGCACATCTTTTTTCGCTCACCCATCAAGGAGACATTGCCGCAATGGGCATCGAATGGATTCGACTATCCGGCAGACAATGACCATCTGGATAAGCGGCTCAGTGTATTTACCCGAAAAGCACCTTATAGCTATGGCTGGGACTGGGGAATCCGTATGGTGACCAGTGGCATCTGGCGTCCCGCCTTCCTGCGTTTCTATGATGTGGCTACCATCGGTGACTATCATGTAAAACAACTCTCGCTGACCGATCAGCGTGCAGAAATTTCCAATGAACTGGAGATAAATAGTGTGCTTTCAGGAAAAGAGGAAGCTGAAATCATTGTGTCCTGTTCATTGAAGGACGGGCAGCCTCTTACAGTCAGACAGTCGGTGGTATTGAATCCCGGCATCAATCATGTGAAAGTTCCTGTCGAGATAAAGAATCCGGAGCGCTGGATGCCGAATGGCTGGGGAAAACCTACCCTGTATGACTTTACGGCACAAGTGGTTTGTCGGGGAAAGACGATAGCTTCCGAATACCACCGTATCGGTCTGCGTACCGTCCGTTTAGTGAATGAAAAGGATGGACATGGCGAATCTTATTACTTTGAAGTGAACGGTATTCCAATGTTTGCCAAAGGAGCGAACTTTATTCCCAATGATGTTTTGCTTCCCTCCATGACCGATGAACGATATGCCACCCTGTTCCGTGATATCAAGGAAGCCAACATGAATGTCATTCGTGTATGGGGAGGAGGTACTTACGAGGATAATCGCTTCTATGACCTCGCAGATGAGAACGGCATTCTGATATGGCAGGATTTTATGTTCGGATGTACTATCTATCCGGCGGACCCTACGTTTTTGAACCGTGTATCCCATGAGGCGGATTATAATATCAAGCGTTTGCGCAATCATGCTTGTCTCGCTATATGGTGCGGCAACAACGAGATACTGGAAGGCTTGGAATATTGGGGATGGCAATCGCGTTTCACCCCCGAAGTTTATGAAGAATTTTATCGCAACTACGACAAGCTTTTCCGCGAATTGCTTCCTGCCAAAGTGAAGGAGTGGGACGAGGGACGCTTTTATGTCCATACCTCTCCTTATTTCTCCAATTGGGGACGTCCTGATTCATGGAAGATTGGTGATAGCCACAACTGGGGTATCTGGTATGGCAAGAAGACTTTTGAGTCATCCGACACAGAGTTCGGCCGTTTCCAGAGCGAGTTCGGTTTTGAATCATTCCCCGAAATGAAGACTATCGCTACGTTTGCCTCGCCCGAAGATTATGAGATAGAATCTGAAGTGATGAATGCCCATCAGAAGAGTTCCTTAGGTAACGATTTGATATGTACTTATATGGAACGTGACTTCATTGTGCCTGAGAAATTCGAGGATTTTGTCTATGTGGGTCTTGTACTGCAAGGACAGGGTATGCGCTATTGTTTTGAAGCACATCGCCGCAACCGTCCTTACTGCATGGGTACTCTCTATTGGCAGTTGAATGACAGTTGGCCGGTTGTATCGTGGTCGGGCATTGACTATTACGGTAACTGGAAAGCACTGCATTATCAAGCTAAGCGTGCATTTGCCCCATTGATTATCAATCCTGTACATGAGGAAGGTAATCTGAATGTTTATCTGCTTTCTGATAAGCTGGAGAACTCTACAGGTATGATTCTAGATATGCAACTGATGGATTTCAGCGGCAAGAGACTGACTCGACAGTCTGTGAAGACGGAAGTTGCCGCCAATACCTCTGTGAAGGTGTTTGGCAAAGCATTGAATGAGTGGGCGGACGAGAGCCGGCGCAAAGAGTGCTATCTGTTGCTCACTCTCAAAGACAAGACCGGACGTGAGGTGGCGCACGATGTGCATTATTTTGTCCCCACCAAAGACTTGAATTTGCCTCAAACCGCTATTAAGTATAGTGTAAAGACTTTGGAGGGCAGTTGTGAAGTTACACTTTCCTCTCCGAAGTTGGCAAAGGACGTTTTTGTGCAGATACCTTATCAAGGCGCACGTTTTACAGATAATTTCTTTGACCTTCTGCCGGGAGAGACGCGTAAGATTGTGATTACTTCTCCGGAAGTCAAGAAAGGGGTAAAACCTGAGATAACCATAAAGCATATACGGGAGACTTATTAATTTTTTAAAACTTGTAAATATGAAAAACCTATTGAAGACAGCAGCAGCGATTGTCATGACCGGATGGCTATGTTCCTGCTCCGGTGAAAAAACTGAAGCAAATTACCAGGTCATTCCTATCCCTCAAGAGATTGTGATGGCTACCGACGGTGAGTTTACATTGAGTAGCGGTGTTAAAATTATCTATCAGGATGGAAATGAGGCCATGCAGCGCAATGCCCAATACCTGGCTGACTATTTGAAAAAAGCCACCGGCAAGACTTATCAGACAGAGGCAGGCACTGAAGGTAAGGGAAATATTCTTCTCCAATTGGCTCCGAATACCGAAAAACCGGAAGCCTATCAATTGAAAGTAAGTAGTGAAGGTATTGTCATTTCAGGTGCAAGCGAGGCGGGTGTATTCTATGGAATCCAGACTTTACGCAAGTCCATCCCCGTAGTAGAAAACAGCACTCCTGTACTGGCTGATGTTGAAATAAATGACGCCCCCCGTTTCGACTACCGGGGTGTTCACTTCGATGTGAGCCGCCACTTCTTCACAATGGAGGAGGTGAAAAGTTTCATTGACATGATGACGCTGCATAATATGAACCGTCTGCACTGGCACATCACCGATGACCAAGGCTGGCGCATTGAAATCAAGAAATATCCGCTACTCACCGAGATTGGTTCCCAGCGCAAGGAAACCGTTATCGGCCGAAACTCTGGTGAGTATGACGGCAAACCCTATGGCGGATTCTATACCCAGGAGCAAGCTAAGGAAATTGTGGCTTATGCCGCTGAACGCTATATCACCGTGATCCCCGAAATAGACCTTCCCGGACACATGCAGGCTGCACTAGCTGCTTATTCCCATTTAGGATGTACAGGAGGACCGTATGACGTATGGACGATATGGGGAGTGTCTGACAATGTACTTTGTGCTGGAAATGACAGTGTACTGACTTTTATTGACGATGTACTGACGGAAATAATGGATATCTTCCCTTCGGAATACATACACATTGGTGGTGACGAATGCCCGAAAGTAAAATGGGAAACTTGTCCTAAATGTCAGGCACGCGTCAAGGCTTTGGGTATCAAGGCTGATGCTAAGCATAGCAAGGAAGAATATCTGCAAAGCTTTATCATCAATCATGGTGAGAAATTCCTGAATACACATGGTCGTCAGATGATAGGTTGGGATGAGACGCTGGAAGGCGGTCTGGCACCGAATGCCACCGTGATGTCTTGGCGTGGCGAAAGCGGAGGCATCGAGGCTGCCAAGCAGCATCATGATGTAATTATGACTCCGAACACCTATCTCTACTTTGACTATTACCAGACCAAGGATACGGAAAACGAACCTCTTGGCATTGGTGGTTACCTGCCATTGGAACATGTTTATAACTACGAGCCGATGCCCCGTTCGCTTACTCCCGAAGAACAAAAATATATAATAGGTGTTCAGGCCAACCACTGGACGGAATACATACCTACACTTGCACATTTGCAGTATATGGCATTGCCGCGTTGGGCTGCCCTCTGCGAAATTCAATGGAGCCAGCCGGAAAAGAAGAACTATCGAAACTTCTTGAACCGTCTGCCGCAGCTCATCAAGTTATATCAGGTCGAAGGTTATAACTACGCTAAACATGTGTTCGATGTGACTGCCGATTTTCAGGCCAATACACAGACTGGTGCCATAGATGTACGCATGAATACCATCGACAACGCGCCTATTCATTATACATTGGATGGTACGGAGCCTACTGCCGCTTCACCTGTAGCAGATAGCGTGCTTTCCATCAAGGAGAATTGTCCGCTTCAGGCTATGGCTATACGCCCTGCTGGCAACAGCCGCATCCTTTCCGAAAAAATCGTTTTCAGTAAGTCCACCTGCAAGCCTATCGTGGCGAACCAACCGGTGAACAAACAATACGAGTTCAAGGGTATATCTACTTTGACCGACGGACTGAAAGGTAACGGCAATTACAAGACCGGTCGATGGATTGCTTTCTACCGCAATGACATGGATGTGACCATCGACTTGCAGCAGCCTACTGAAATTTCCGGCGTAACCTTCACTACTTGTGTGGAGAAGGGCGACTGGGTGTTTGATGTGCGTGGTATCTCCATCGAGGTGTCGGATGACGGCAAGATATTTACTAAAGTCTTCTCGGAAGAATATCCGGCAATGAAGGAAACTGACCGCAATGGCTTGTACGAGCATAAACAGACATTTACACCCGTCAAGACCCGTTACGTACATATCCTTGCTCCTTCGGAACATTCCATTCCTGCCTGGCATGGTGGAAAGGGAAATTACGGTTTCCTGTTTGTAGATGAGATTGTGATAGACTAAAAGAAGAATCAATGATAGCAGAAGTATGAAATCAGTGAACAGATATTTGTGGGGAGCAGCTTTCGGAGCACTCCTTGTAAGTTGCGGCACAAATGTCGTACAGAAAGATTATGCAGATTATGTTAATCCGTTTATCGGTACTGGAGGACATGGACACACGTTTCCCGGTGCTGTTGTTCCCAACAGCATGATACAACCGGGACCTGATACCCGTATCTACGGTTGGGATGCCTGTTCGGGCTATTATGATGCGGATACCGTCATCAACGGTTTTTCGCATCTTCACCTCAGTGGGACAGGCTGTGGTGACTATGGTGAAATATTGCTGATGCCTACCGTAGGAAAGCAACGTACAACACTCTCTGCCACTACTGCTTCTGCTACTGCTTCTTTCGCAACGACGGGCGGTTCGCCGGATCAGACGTTGCCTTATGCTTCCCGTTTCTCGCATCAGAATGAGACGGCTTCTCCCGGATATTATTCTGTATTCCTTGATACATACGGAGTGAAAGCAGAACTGACCGCTACTTCGCGTGTGGCGCTACATCGCTATACTTTTCCCGAAAGCAGCGAGGCGGGTTTTATCCTTGATCTGGACTACTCTCTGCAAGGACAGCGCAACCGTGATCTTTCTTTGGAGATTGTGAATGACTCTACGCTTCGCGGTTATAAGAATACCAATGGTTGGGCATGGAGGCACGATGTCTATTTCGAGGCAGTGTTTTCCAAGCCTTTTACTTGTGAAATCCTGACCGATTCTATCCTTCAGCCAAAGGGACAGCATCCATTGCCGGTGAAGAAGGCTTTACTGCATTTTGCAACTGCCAAAGATGAGCAAGTACTGGTCAAGGTCGCTCTTTCTTCGGTAGATGCAGAAGGAGCGGAGAAGAATCTGGCAGAAATCTCCGGCTGGGATTTTGAACAGGTAAAGGCTGATGCTCGTCGTGACTGGAATAGCTATCTGGGCAAGATAAACATTGAGACAAATGATCCGGAACAGAAGACCATATTCTATACGGCACTTTATCATACGGGCATTTCTCCGAGTCTGTTTACCGATGTGGACGGACGCTACCGTGGTCTTGACCGTGAGATACATACTGCCGGGGCGGATAAGCCCATGTACACCGTCTTTTCTTTATGGGACACGTTCCGTGCCTTGCATCCACTGCTTACTATTATTGACCCGGAACTGAATACTCGCTTCATCAATGCTTTGCTGAAGCAGTACCAAGATGGAGGTATCTTGCCGATGTGGGAGCTTGCCGGAAATTATACCGGCACCATGATTGGTTACAACGCCGTGCCTGTGATAGTAGATGCCTATATGAAGGGCGACCGTGGTTTTGATGCCCACTTGGCTTTGAAAGCTTGTCTGCGTAGCGCCGAGTATGATACATTGGCTCCCATTGCCACGACCGACTATCTGAAACATGCCGCATTGATGCCTATTTCCAAATATTATAAGAATACACTGGGCTATGTGCCTTGTGACAAAGAACACGAGGCTGTGGCAAAGGGGCTGGAATATGCTTATGATGATTGGTGCATCAGCCAACTGGCAGAAGCTTTGGGCGATACGGTCAACCAACGCCGTTATGCCGAATTTGGTCGTTCCTATCGTCATTATTTTGATCCGGAAGTACGCTTTATGCGTGGAAAGGATATTGACGGGAAATGGCGTACACCGTTCAACCCCCGTTCTAGCAATCATCGTGAAGACGATTATTGTGAGGGTACTGCTTGGCAATGGACTTGGTTCGTGCCGCAGGATGTGGATGGATTGGTACAGCTGATGGGCGGTCGTGAGGGCTTCATCGGTAAGCTGGATTCCTTGTTTACTGCCGACTCCGCTTTGGAGGGTGACCTGACTTCTGCCGACATATCGGGACTAATAGGACAGTATGCCCATGGAAATGAGCCGAGCCATCACATTTTGCATCTATATAATAAGGTGGGGCAGCCTTGGAAAACGCAGGCTTTGGTGGACAGTGTGCTTCATAGTCAATACTTCAACAATCCCAACGGGCTTTCCGGCAACGAAGATTGCGGTCAGATGTCTGCATGGTATGTGCTGAATGCAATGGGATTCTACCAGCTCTGCCCGGGTAAGCCAGAGTATTCCATCGGCCGTCCACTGTTCAATGCTGCAACCATTCATCTGTCGCAAGGTAAGGAGTTCCGCATTGTGGCAAAGAACAATTCTGCAGTCAACAAATATATTGAGAGCGCCACTCTAAACGGAAAGCCTTTGTTTAAACCTTACTTCACCCACCAGCAACTGATGGAAGGAGGCACACTTCAAGTAGTGATGACGGATAAACCGACGGAGTGGGGGACGGAATAACGTAGTGAAATAAAAATACTTTAAATGAAAGGAAAATAATAAAAGATAATGATATGAATCGAATATTGAAACTTGCAGTTATTCCAATGTTGGCTATACCTTTATTACTTCAGGCACAGGTACGTAATGAACAGACTTTCAAGAAAGGATGGAAGTTTACCCGTGAAGACAGCAAAGATTTTAGTCGGCAATTTTACGATGATACCAAATGGCAATCGGTGACGGTGCCGCACGACTGGGCTATTTACGGGCCTTTCAGTATCCATAATGATAAGCAGAGTGTAGCCATTACTCAGGACGGACAGAAGGAAGCGATGGAACATGCTGGACGTACTGGTGGTTTGCCTTTTGTCGGTGTGGGATGGTATCGTTTGAAATTTGAGGCTCCTGCTTCCATGACAGGCAAAAAGGCCACTTTGGTGTTTGATGGCGCCATGAGCCATGCCCGTGTTTATATCAATGGATTGGAAGCAGGCTATTGGCCTTACGGTTATAATTCCTTTTCTATAGATGCCACTCCTTACCTGAAAGAAAAGGAGGAGAACACGCTTGCTGTGCGCTTGGAAAACGAACCGGAGTCTTCACGTTGGTATCCGGGTGCAGGACTTTATCGTAACGTGCATCTTGTCATCAATGAAGATGTGCATATTCCTGTATGGGGCACCGTAGTGACCACCCCGGTAGTGGAAGAGGGATTTGCCAGAGTCAATGTGAAAACAGAACTGGTGATGCCTGCCGGGAAAAAAATATCAGATTATCGTATCGTGACTCAGATTAAAGGGGCGGATGGCCGTATGTTGTCTTCGGATGACAGACCGGGAGATAAGCTGGATGCCACTTTCTTCAATCAGAATTTTACGCTTTATAATTTTTCTTTGTGGTCGCCCGATACTCCTGTACTCTATACGGCAGAAACTAAGGTATATGAGGGGAATGTATTGAAGGATGAATATACTACTCGTTTCGGTATTCGTACCCTGGAGATTATTCCTGAAAAGGGTTTCTTCCTGAATGGAAAGATGATGAAGTTCAAGGGGGTATGCAACCATCACGATCTGGGACCTTTAGGTGGTATAGCCAATGAGGCGGGCATCCGTCGCCAGATTAGGATTCTGAAAGATATGGGTTGCAATGCTATCCGTACTTCTCATAATATGCCTGCTCCCGAACTGATCCGTGCTTGCGATGAAATGGGTATGATGGTGATGGCAGAGTCTTTTGACGAATGGAAAGGTGCTAAGGTACAAAACGGGTATCACAAGATATTCGATGAGTGGGTAGAGAAGGATTTGGTGAATCTGATTCGTCACTACCGCAACAATCCGAGTATAGTGATGTGGTGTATTGGAAATGAAGTGCCCGACCAGTGGAACGGTAACCGTGGTCCGAAACTCTCACGCATGCTTCAGGATATTTGCCACCGCGAAGATCCTACACGCCCTGTTACTCAAGGCATGGATGCTCCGGATGCCGTAGTGAATAATAACATGGCGGCTGTAATGGATGTAGCGGGTTTCAACTATCGTCCTCATAAATATCAGGAAAATTATAATAAACTTCCCCAATGTATCATTTTAGGCAGTGAGACAGCCTCTACAATCAGCTCCCGCGGAGTGTACAAGTTTCCTGTGAAGCGTCGTTCCATGCAGAAGTATCCTGATCATCAGTCTTCTTCTTATGATGTGGAACATTGTGGCTGGAGTAATTTGCCGGAGGATGACTGGATATGGCATGAAGATAATGCTTGGTGTATCGGAGAGTTTGTATGGACGGGCTTTGACTATCTGGGAGAGCCTACTCCTTACTATACAGACTGGCCTAGCCATTCCTCTCTTTTCGGTATCATTGACCTTGCGGGACTGCCTAAGGATCGTTTTTATCTCTATCGCAGTCATTGGAATTCTGGAGAAGAGACATTGCACATCCTCCCGCACTGGAACTGGAAAGGCAGAGAAGGAGAAGTGACTCCGGTTTTTGTCTATACCAATTATCCGTCTGCCGAACTTTTCATTAATGGCAAAAGTCAGGGTAAGCGTAGCAAGGATATGTCTGTAACGGTGGAAAATAGCCGGGATTCGATTTCTATGGCAGACTTCAAGCGTCAGCAACGTTATCGCCTGATGTGGATGGACACTAAATATGAACCGGGCAGCATAAAGGTGGTTGCTTATGACAAAGATGGAAAAGCTGTTGCCGAGAAAGAGGTACATACTGCCGGTATACCACATCATATAGAGTTAGATGCCGACCGCACGGTCATCAAAGCCGATGGTGAAGACCTGTCATTCGTCACTGTAAAGGTAGTAGATAAAGATGGCAATCTTTGTCCGCTTGCCGAAAACGAAATTCACTTCAAGGTAAAAGGTGCCGGTTCTTATTGTGCGGGTGCCAACGGCAATCCGGCTTCGCTGGAAAGTTTTCAGACTCCGAGAATGAAAGTGTTCAACGGTATGATGACTGCTATTGTCTCCACTACCGATAAACCGGGAGATATCGTACTTGAAGCTACGGCTGAGAAACTGAAAAAAGCAGTGCTGAAGCTCGAAAGCAAATAATTTATGCAAAATTAGTATATCCCTTCTTGTATTAAACAAATAAGAATTATTTAGTTTTTATATATTGATTATATTTATTAATTCGGTGTTGTTAATTAAAATATTTACTATATTTGCATTTTCAATATTAAAACTTTTATTATTTCTAATCCATTAATATTATGAAAAAAGTATTGAACCTATTTTTCCTTCTCGTTTTATGGGGCACCACCCAAGTGATTCATGCCGGCGATTCTATATTTGTTCGTGAAACGCGTATTCCGATTTTGATTGAAAGACAGGACAATGTGCTGTTTTATATTCGTTTAAATGCCGGAGAAAATCAGACATTGGACAATGTGGCTTTAAGTTTCGGCAAAGATGTGAAACTTTCTGATATTCATGCTGTGAAACTTTATTATGGAGGTACGGAAGCATTGCAGGATAGAGGCAAGAACCGTTTTGCTCCTGTGGAATATATATCCAGTCATAAGCCGGGAAAAACTCTGGCTGCCAACTCTTCTTATTCAATCAAGAATTCTGAAGTAACTAATCCGGAAAATGAAGTACTGCTGAAGAGTGGTCAGAAACTTTTCCCCGGAGTGAATTTTTTCTGGATTAGCTTACAAATGAATCCTGGAACACAATTGGGTGCAAAGGTGACGGCAAAACTAACTTCCATTATTTTGGACGGAAAAGAAGCTCCGGTAAAAATGTTTTCTTCTGATGGCATCGAACACCGTATGGGTGTGGGAGTACGCCATGCCGGAGATGAAAACTCCGCCGCATACCGTATCCCCGGTTTGGTGACGACTAACAAGGGCACTTTACTTGGCGTGTATGATGTACGCTATAATAGTAGCGTTGACTTGCAGGAACATGTAGATGTAGGACTTAGCCGCAGTACGGATGGTGGAAAGACTTGGGAGAAAATGCGTTTACCTCTGGCTTTCGGTGAAACAGGCGGGTTGCCTGCTGCGCAGAATGGCGTGGGCGATCCTTCCATTCTGGTCGACACCAAGACAAATACTGTATGGATAGTGGCTGCATGGACACACGGAATGGGTAATCAGCGTGCTTGGTGGAGTTCGCATCCGGGAATGGATATGAATCATACAGCACAATTGGTAATGAGCAAAAGTACGGATGACGGAAAGACATGGTCAGAACCTATCAATGTGACGGAACAAGTAAAAGATCCTTCTTGGTACTTCTTATTGCAGGGACCGGGACGTGGCATTACTATGAGCGATGGTACATTAGTATTCCCCATTCAGTATATTGGTGCGGACCGCATTCCTAATGCGGGTATCATGTACAGCAAAGACAGTGGCAAGACTTGGAATATACACAACCATGCACGCACTAATACCACCGAAGCTCAAGTAGTAGAAGTAGAACCAGGTGTATTGATGCTGAACATGCGCGATAACCGTGGTGGAAGCCGTGCAGTATCGATTACTAAAGATTTGGGTAAGACATGGACTGAACATGTTTCCAGTCGTAGTGCTTTACAGGAATCTGTTTGTATGGCAAGTATTATCAGCGTGAAAGCTAAAGATAATGTGTTGGGCAGGGATATACTGATATTTTCAAATCCCAATACTACTAAAGGGCGTCATAGTATCACCATCAAGATTAGCTTGGACGGTGGTGTGACTTGGTTGCCCGAACATCAGCTCCTGTTGGACGAAGATGAAAATTGGGGATATTCCTGTTTGTCAATGATAAATAAAGAAACTATCGGAATTTTCTATGAAAGTAGTGTAGCCCACATGACGTTTCAAGCTGTGAATTTGAAGGATATCGTAAAGTAAATAGTCTTTTAATCTCACATACTTAAATCTAAAATAATGTATAAATACGTTTTATTCGTTCTTATTCTAATAAATATATGTACTATTTCTATGGTTCGGGCAGGTGGAGAACACCTGCTTCCGCAACCGCAGAAGTTTGTTGCTTCCAAGGGTACCTTTGCATTGGGTAAAACCCGTATTACTTCACCGGTACTTCTTGACGAATGGCAAAACTTTGTTATTGAGCGAGGTGGTGTGATTGACAGTAAATCCCATTCAATGATTGAAGTCCGATTAGTATCTTCGTTGCCGGGGGTAACGCTGAATGAAGATGAAGCCTACCACATGGTAATAGGCACTGACAAAATACTGGTTGAGGCTGTTACTGAACATGGTGTTTATTGGGCTATGCAGACGTTAGCTCAGTTACAAAAGAAACGAGGAAAGAAAGTGATTTTTGAAGGTTGCGAAATAACCGACTGGCCTGCTTTCCGTATCCGTGGACTGATGCAGGATGTAGGGCGTAGCTATATCTCTGTTGAAGAACTGAAGCGGGAGATAGCCATGTTATCTCGCTTTAAGATGAATGTATTCCATTGGCATCTTACAGAGAACCAATCTTGGCGTTTGGAAAGCAAGATATTTCCGATGCTGAACGATAGTATAAACACCACTCGTATGCCGGGCAAGTATTATACGCTCGAAGAGGCCAAAGATTTAGTAGCTTACTGTAAGGCTCATAACGTACTATTGATTCCCGAATTTGATATGCCGGGGCATAGTGAAGCATTTGTGTGTGCATTTCGCCACGATATGCAAAGCCCCGAAGGGATGAAGATTCTAAAATTACTGATGGAAGAAGTATGCGAAACATTCGATGTTCCGTATATTCATATCGGTACGGACGAAGTGAAGTTCACCAATCCAAATTTTGTTCCTGAAATGGTAGCATTTGTCCGCTCCTATGGAAAAAAGGTAATCTCTTGGAATCCCGGTTGGAAATATCAATCCGGTGAGATTGATATGACTCATCTATGGAGCAACCGTGGTAAAGCACAGAAAGGCATTCCCGCCATTGATTCCAGATTTCATTACTTAAACCATTTTGATACGTTCGGTGACATCATAGCTTTGTATAATAGTCGTATTTATAATGCAGAACAAGGTTCTGATGATATTGCAGGGACAATTATTGCTATCTGGAATGACCGTTTAGTGGAAAAAGAGTGGAATCAAGTGCTAGAGAATCATCTTTATCCCAATATGCTGGCTATTGCCGAAAGATCTTGGCTGGGTGGGGGAACCGAGTATTTTGATAAGAATGGTACCATCCTGAAATCCTCAAACTGCCTATCGGGCAGTTTAAAAGTCTTCAAGTCCGCTTGGTGAAATGGATGTTTAGTGCCGTTTTTGTATCTAAGGATGGAAGTAGGGAAGTAGAAGGACTTATTTATTCACCCGAAAAGGTTTTAAAATAATATTATGATGAAAAGAATTTTCTTACTATTAGTAATCTGTTGCATGACATGGACTGCCGATGCGCAGGAACGGAAGTACTCCACATTTTATCAACAACGCGCCTCTTTATTCGAGGTGTTGCCTGTGACTTCGAACGATATAATCTTCTTGGGCAATAGTATCACGAATGGTGCGGAGTGGGGAGAATTATTCAGTAATCCTAATGTAAAGAATCGCGGCATCAGCGGTGATATAACGATGGGGGTATACGATCGATTGGATGCAATCCTATCCGGTAAGCCTAAGAAAATATTCTTGCTGATAGGCATAAATGATGTAAATAGAGGAGTGTCGTCAGACAGTATCGTTAAGAATATTACCCTGATTGCCGAGAAGATACAGACAGATTCTCCACGTACGAAACTTTATTTGCAGAGTGTATTACCGGTGACCGATCATTACAATATGTTCAAAGGACATACCGACAAAGGATCAATCATTCCTGATATCAATAAAGGATTGCAGGAATTAGCCAAACAGAAGAACTTGACTTATATCGATCTTTACTCGAACTTTGTGGATAAAGCAACCGGTAAAATGAATATAGAATATACCAACGACGGACTGCATCTACTTGGAAAAGGTTATCTGAAGTGGGTGGAAGTTGTTAAACCTTATGTAGACGAACGATGAAAAAGATTGTTATCCCTTTCTTAATATTACTATTTGCTCTTCCAGGATTTGCACAGAAGCAGACAAGAGTAGCGTGTGTTGGGAATAGTATTACTTATGGTGCTGCATTACCCGATCGCGAAACACAAGCTTATCCGGTACAATTACAACAGATGCTGGGAAGTGATTATGAGGTAAAGAACTTCGGTCATTCCGGCACCACACTTTTGTCTGAAGGGCACCGTCCTTATATCCAACAGCAGGCCTATAAAGATGCTATTGCATTTGCTGCTGATATCGTCGTGATTCATTTAGGAATAAATGATACCGATCCGCGAAATTGGCCTAACTATCAAGACTTCTTCATCAAGGATTACTTGAATCTGATAGACTCCTTTCGTGCAGCAAATTCGGATTGTCGGGTTATCATTGCCCGATTGACTCCAATTGCTCATCGTCATGCCCGTTTTGAGTCAGGCACTCGCGACTGGCGCGGCCAGATACAGTTGGCTATCGAAAATGTGGCACGTATAGCCGGAGTGCAACTGATGGATTTTGAAGCACCCTTATATCCCTATCCTTTCATGCTTCCCGATGCGGTTCATCCGTCTCCCGAGGGTGCAAAGATATTGGCCGAGACTGTGTATTCTGCTATTTCGGGAGATTTCGGAGGGCTGCGTATGCCTATAACTTATACGGATCATCTGGTGTTGCAACGTAATTGTCCTCTTACTATTCATGGAATGGCCGATGCCGGTAAGATGGTGACAGTAAATATTGCTCGTCAGAAACAGACAGTAAAAGTTGCTTCTGACGGACGTTGGCAAGTCAAACTGTTGCCTTTGGCTGCAGGAGGACCATACGTATTGAGTGTAACAGACGGTACAAGCAAGCTAGTCTATAAAGATGTAATGGCAGGTGAGGTATGGCTGTGCTCCGGTCAATCGAATATGGAGTTTATGCTGAAGCAATCCAGAACAGGAAAGATAGATATACCTCAAGCGACCAATGATCAGATACGCCTGTTCGATATGAAAGCCCGTTGGCGGACAGATGCGGTAGAGTGGGAGAGTACGGTACTTGACTCTCTGAATCATTTACAATATTATGCCGATGCTCGTTGGGAGTTAGCCTCTCCACAATCGGCAGGAAACTTTTCGGCAATAGCTTATTACTTTGGGAAAATGCTCCAAGATAGTCTCAAAGTTCCTGTTGGATTGATTTGTAATGCCATCGGTGGTTCGCCTACTGAGGCATGGATAGACCGATCTACATTGGAATATGATTTTCCTGCCATATTGAGAGACTGGACTAAGAACGATTTCATTCAGGATTGGGTACGTGGCCGTGCTGCTTTGAATGTGAAAAAATCCAGTGATGCTCAGCAACGTCATCCATACGAGCCTTGCTATTTGTACGAAGCTGGAATTCGTAGCTTGGAGCAATATCCACTGAAAGGGGTGATTTGGTATCAAGGCGAATCGAATGCACATAATATAGAAGCGCACGAGAAACTTTTCTCTTTATTGGTGAAGAGTTGGCGTAAGAATTGGAACAATGAGAATCTTCCATTCTATTATGTACAATTATCCAGTATTGACAGACCCTCATGGCCTAGGTTCCGTGACAGCCAGCGTAGGTTTTTGGAAACTATACCTCATACTGGCATGGCTGTTTCCAGTGACCAGGGAGACTCACTGGACGTTCATCCTACTAATAAGAAACCAGTGGGCGAACGTTTGTCCCGCTGGGCGTTGAATGATACATATGGGTATAAGAAGGTAGTTCCTTCCGGTCCTCTATTCCAAAGTGCTGAGTTTCGTGATGGAGCGGTATATGTCTCCTTCAGTTGTGGCGAAGACATGCATAGTGCTGATGGTAAACCCTTATGTACATTTGAAGTAGCCGAAGCTGATGGATTGTATGAACCTGCCATTGCCGAAGTAGAGAATAACTGCATGAAAGTTTATAGTGAGAAGATTAAGAATCCGCGTTTTGTACGTTATGGATGGCAGCCGTTTACACGAGCCAATTTAGTTAATGGTGCCGGATTGCCTGCATCAACTTTTCGTGCAGTAGCTCCTGCTGATTTTATGACAGTTCGTCAGATACAGCAGATTCCGGGCTTTCCAAAGAGCGACAAGGATTTTGCCAAAGGTGTATCTGCCTGCTTTGCCGGTACGGTAGATGGGCAGTTATTATTGGCAGGCGGATGTAATTTTCCTAAGACACTAGCCAAAGATGGAGGTACTAAGAAATACTATCAGGATATCTATGTAGCCGAAACTTCAACCGGCTCCATTTTATCTTGGAAGAAGATAGGAAAACTCCCGCAACCTGTAGCTTATGGAGTGTCTGTATCGACTTCTGATGGAGTTATTTGTGCAGGAGGTATGAATGAACAGGGAGCATTGACAACAGTATATCGCATTCGGATTGAGAATAAGAAAGCTGAGATTGAAACTCTTCCCTCCCTGCCTTGTACGCTGGATAATATGACAGGTGCCATATTGGGCAATACACTCTATATTGCCGGAGGCAATAAGAATGGAAAAGCCTCCAATGCTTTCTATTGTCTGAATACCGAACGGCTTTCCGAAGGATGGAAAGAACTTCCAGCTTTCCCGGGCTCTCCTCGCGTACAACCGGTAAGTGCTGTTCAATTGGATGCCAATGGTCAGCCATGTTTCTACTTATGGGGTGGCTTTGCTGCTCCGGTAGAGGGACGTCCTGCTTCTCTTTCGGTTGATGGATATATTTACTCACCTGTTTCCGGTGAATGGACATCGTTGGCTGCTCCGGTCAATAACTCGGGCGATGCGGTGTCTTTGGGAGGTGGAACTGCTGTTGCATGGGGTGATAGCCTGATACTTTGCATGGGCGGCGTCCATAAAGACATATTTTTGCAGGCACTTCAAGTTCCTGTACCCGACTATTTGTCGCATCCGGCAGAGTGGTATCGTTTCAATAAATGTATTCTTGCATATAATACTCGTCAGCAGCAGTGGCAAACGATAGCTTGTACTCCCTATACCGCTCGTGCAGGTGCAGCTGCAGTTGTTTGGAATGGCGATGTATTCTCTATTAATGGAGAGTTGAAGCCGGGAATCCGTACTCAGGAAATAACCCGAATAGAAATAGAATAATAAAGGAAGCATCTGTTTCTTTATAAGTATGTCACCACAATTATGATATTGTAGTATTTGCCATGCTGAACGTAGTGAAGAATCTACTAATGAATATTATTGTGCCAATTTTTGCCATCGCATTGGCAAAACCTTGCCATCATCTAGGCAAAACTTTGCCAATACAATGGCAAAAATAGCAAGATACTTAATCTTAGAACACTTATACTTTACTCAGCTCAAATCCATTCAATAATGACCTAAAGTTAAGAACACAAATTACGCGAATTACACAAATAAATAGCTGCGCTGTGTACAGTGAGATATGCAGAAAGGCAATATCTGTGTTATTTGTGTAATTTGTGTTCCTTTCAGAATTAATTCATAACCGGAAAATAATGAGTTATCTCTTATATCAAATCAGGTTATTAATATTCTGTTCTTTGATGACTAGTCAAACAAACTCTTGAACTTCTTGAATATCTTCTCTTTGATCGAAGTATTTGGTTTGAAGTTATCTGATTCTTCCATATCCTCTAACGCTTTCTTTTCGTCTTTGCTCAGAGCTTCCGGGACATATACACTGACATTTACCAATAAATCTCCCGTTCCGTAACCGTTTACACTTGGTAAACCTTTACCGCGTAGGCGGAGTACTTTACCCGGCTGTGTACCCGATTCTATTTTTACTTTCACTTTCCCGTCAATGGTTGGGATTTCTACCGCACCACCTAAAGCAGCAGTTGGGAAGCTGAGAAGTAAATTATAAATCAGGTCATTTTCATCGCGGATCAAATCCTTATCTTGCTCTTCTTCTACAAGAATCAAAAGATCGCCAGGCACACCATTATGTTTGCCGGCATTACCTTTGCCACCCATAGAGAGCTGCATGCCTTCCATTACACCTTTTGGAATATTTACGCTGACAACTTCTTCACCATAAACAATACCTTCGCCGGCACACTCTTTACATTTGTTTTTGATGATTTTGCCTTCACCGCCACAGGTAGGACAAGTGGCACGCGTTTGCATAGTGCCAAGTATCGTTTGCTGATTGCGGATGACTGTACCGCTACCATGACAAGTGGCACAAGTTTCTGCACCGCCGTCACCTTCGGCACCTGTTCCATGACAATGAGTACATGGAACATATTTTTTCAGCTTAAACTTCTTCTCTACACCGGAAGCTACTTCTTTCAGGTTCAGTTTTACTTTTACACGTAAATCAGAGCCACGATAACGTCGTTGTTGTTGCGAACCTCCGCCAAAGTCACTGAAGCCGCTGAAACCTCCGCCGAATCCGCCGCCGCGTCCACCGAAGATATCACCAAACATGGAGAATATGTCATCCATAGACATACCTCCACTGAAGCCACCAAACGGACCTCCATTGCCTGCAGCACCACCAAGTCCGGCATGGCCAAACTGGTCGTAACGGGCGCGCTTGTCAGGATTGCTTAGTACGTCGTATGCTTCTGCCGCTTCTTTAAATTTATCTTCAGCTGTCTTATCTCCCGGATTTTTGTCAGGATGATATTCGATAGCTTTTTTGCGGTATGCCTTTTTTATTTCGTCTGCTGATGCGTTTTTTTCAACGCCTAAAACTTCATAGTAATCTCTTTTTTCCATACAGTTTTATGTTATTCTCCAACAACCACTTTGGCATGTCGGATCACTTTGTCGTTTAGCGTGTAACCGGTTTGTACACAGTCCAGAATTTTGCCTTTCAGTGCTTTATCCGGTGCCGGAATCACGGCAATGGCTTCGTGGAAATCTGTGTCTAACGGTTTTTCTTTTGTTTCGATCACTTTAACACCATTCTGTGCCAATACAGACATGAATTTCTGGTAGATAAGTTCTACACCTTCTTTAACTGCGGTTACATCGGTAGCAGTTTCCATATTTTTGAGAGCACGTTCAAAGTCATCCACAATGGGTAGGATGCTGCTGAGGCTCTTTTCACCACCATTCAGGATAAGTTCTGCTTTCTCCTTTATGGTACGTTTGCGGTAGTTATCGAACTCGGCAGAAAGGCGCAGATATTTGTCTTTCTGTTCTTCAATTTGTTCGTTAGCTTTTGCTAACTCTTCAGTAAGCTTCTCCTCTTCAGTCAAAGGAGTTTCATTTTCGTGAGGAGCTTCGTTAGCTGTAGTTTCCTCATTACCTTCGTCTTGAGTAGCTTGAGCTTTCAACTCTTCTTCCTGGATGTTTTCTTTTTCTTTCGGGTTCATATTTTTATGCTTATTATTCTTATTGTTCTTGTAAAAAGGATTTGTTTTCATTGCTGTTCAGGGTTTAAGTTATTACTAATACGTGTACATCAACAAAAACTTTGCCAAAAAGGTTGCCATTGCTAAAAACGGTGCAAAGGTAATACTTTTATGTCACATTGACAGTGCTTCTTGGGGTGATTCGTAGAAAAATGACTATCTTTGCACCCGCAATCAGCAGAATTGCAGGTGTTAAATCGTAAATCGTAAATAAATAAATCGTAAATATACAGATGATTACAGTTTCTAATGTTTCAGTACAGTTTGGTAAAAGAGTTCTATTTAATGATGTAAACTTGAAGTTTACTAGTGGTAACTGTTATGGTATTATCGGTGCTAACGGTGCCGGAAAATCAACTTTCCTAAAGGCTATTTCCGGTGAGCTGGATGCTACTACAGGAACTATTATGCTAGGACCGGGAGAGCGTCTTTCAGTTTTGAGCCAGGACCACTTTAAGTGGGATGCTTATACAGTTATGGATACCGTTATGATGGGACATACTGTGCTGTGGGATATTATGAAACAGCGTGAAGAACTGTATGCAAAAACAGATTTCACGGACGAAGACGGATTGAAAGTTTCCGAACTCGAAGAGAAGTTTGCCGAATTGGATGGATGGAATGCCGAAAGTGATGCTGCTGCTTTGTTGAGCGGTTTGGGTATTAAGGAAGACAAGCATTACGTCCTTGTAGGCGAATTGAATAATAAGGAGAAAGTACGCGTCATGTTGGCGCAAGCTTTATATGGTAATCCTGATAACTTGTTGCTGGATGAGCCTACCAATGACTTGGATATGGACACGGTGATGTGGTTGGAAGAATATCTTTCTAACTTTGAACATACGGTATTGGTTGTGAGCCACGACCGTCACTTCCTCGACTCAGTTTGTACACATACGGTAGATATTGACTATAACAAGATCAATATGTTTGCCGGTAACTATAGCTTCTGGTACGAATCCAGTCAGTTGGCACTTCGTCAGCAGCAGAACCAGAAGGCTAAGGCCGAGGAAAAGAAGAAGGAACTGGAAGAATTTATCCGTCGCTTCAGTGCCAATGTAGCGAAGAGCAAGCAGACAACCAGTCGTAAGAAGATGTTGGAGAAGCTGAATGTTGAAGAAATCAAACCTTCTTCACGTAAATATCCGGGTATCATTTTTACTCCTGAACGTGAACCGGGTAATCAAATCTTGGAAGTTTCTGGTTTGACCAAGACATTGGATGATGGTACTGTACTGTTCCGTGATGTTAACTTCAATGTAGAAAAAGGAGATAAGATTGTATTCCTTTCTCACGATCCGCGTGCCATGACTGCACTTTTCGAGATTATAAATGAAAATACAAAACCGGATGCCGGAACTTTCAACTGGGGTGTTACGATCACTACTGCATACCTGCCAGTGGATAATACGGATTTCTTTAATACAGATTTGAATTTGGTAGACTGGTTAGGTCAGTTTGGCGAAGGCAATGAAGTGTATATGAAGGGTTTCTTGGGTCGTATGCTATTCTCCGGTGAAGAGGTTTTGAAGAAAGCCAGTGTATTGTCGGGAGGGGAGAAGATGCGTTGTATGATTGCCCGTATGCAATTGCGTAATGCCAACTGCTTGATTCTTGATACGCCTACCAATCACCTCGATTTGGAATCTATCCAGGCGTTCAATAATAACCTGAAAGCATATAAAGGTAATATACTGTTCTCTTCTCATGACCATGAGTTTATACAGACGGTTGCCAACCGTATTATTGAGTTGACACCGAATGGTATTATCGACAAAATGATGGAATATGATGAGTACATTACTTCAGACCATATCAAGGAACTGAGAGCACGTATGTACGGAGCATAAAAGAAGTTGTTTATACTTATACGAGCGAAGGCTCACACATATAAGTGCGTAACGCTACGCAGATATATGTGTGAGCCTTCGCTCGTATATGTGTGAAATTGCTATGATAAGAAAGTAATTATTGCTTCATATAAATTAGCTTATCCCTTCCTTCTCCAAAAAGATTGTCTCCTAATGTGGTGATTTTATCTCCCGTAGCGACTACGTTGCGCAAATTATCGCATCCGATAAAGGCACCATATTCAATAGCAGTAACGCCAGATGGAAGTATTAGAGTTCCACATAAACGGCTACATCCACTGAATACACGTTGTCCAATGCTTTTCAGTCCATGGGGAAGAGTTATATTCAATAAGTATTTCTTTTGAGTGAAAGTATAATCTGGAATGACGGTGGCGTTACTTTTCGATAAATCGGCTGAAACCAGATTGGGCATATAGTCGCGTATCAAGGTGAAATCAGCTTCGTCCAGCTTGCCCTCTATGGTTAGGAAATTCACATCTTTGGGTTGCATGCCTCCTCTTAGCAATTCGCTGGCAAGACTTCCCATTTTGCCTATTTGGACGGTTACTCCTAAAGGTTCTCCTTCAATAAAAGCGAAGGTTTCCCATTTCTTTTTGCTCCGATATTCATCGCTGCTTCCCAACGGGACAAATATAGCGGTAACGCTATCTGCCAATGCTTCGGACATTAAATTGGGAGCACTCTTTTTTCTTATTTGGCAAATCTTTAAGTTGTTGCATCCTTTGAATGCGGCATCTTCAATGTTCTTAGTCTTATCGGATAGAATTACTCGGGTTAGGGATTTCTTTCCTACGAATGTACTATCATTCTGACGTTTGCAGAAAGCATAGGCAGGAATGCAGTTAGCCGGATAAATGTAGAATCCGGCAGAATGAGTACCATTCTTACCTGCATACAGGCTGATGGATGTGTTTGATATATCCAGTAATTCCAGATTTTTGAATTCATCCCGCAGATGGCGGAAATCGATGGCATTTAGTTTGCCTTGCAGGGTGAGGTGTGTAATTTCATTGGCCTCGGCTTCGGTCATTAGTTCTATTAAAGTACCGGGTTTAGCTACAAAATATGTTTTCGATTTTTGTGCTGAGGCATTCAGCATCATACCCAGTCCGGCGGCTATTAAGAGTATTTTTCTTAGTCTCATGCTTTTAATTTCAGATTGATTAATTTTCAAATATAAGAAGAATCTATCAGGTATGAATGAAGTTTTTTCTTTTTATTGCTATTTTTGTCGGATATTAATCAATATAAAAAAGGATGGAAAGAGAAAAAAATAGAGATGAAATGCAGGTTACTGATAGTAAAAACAAGCATTATTGGCGGGCAGTGATTGATATATTGATGTTTGCTGTGTTCTTTGGTGTTTCTTTTATGTTGTTTACTATGCCATTGGCGTTTGTCTTTGATGATCTGAAAAATATTCAGGTGTCAACAAACATTCAGTTTCTTATTTGGTATGAAACAATAATGTTAATCTGTGTATTTCTTGCTGCATGGATTGTATTTCGTATTCGGAAGTCTCCTCTTGCACGACTGGGACTATCTTTGAAAGGGCATTGGAAGGATTGGCTGGGTGGTATTGCTTTTGCTATTATTCTCTATGCAGTTGGTTTCGGGCTGTCTTTGGCATTTGGAGCTGTAGAAATTGTCGGGTTTGTTTTTCAACCTTCATCTTTGTTGTTGACTCTTGTATTTTATTTATTGGTAGCTATCGCAGAAGAATTTATGGTTCGTGGCTTTATATTGGGATGCTTGATAGATGGTGGGTTTAACAAGTATCTGGCACTGTTTATCTCTTCTGTTATCTTTTCCTTGATGCATATTCTTAATCCGAATTTCGCTTTTATTCCGTTCCTGAATATCATTTTGGCGGGTATATTCTTGGGAGCCTCTTATATATATACTCGCAATCTTTGTTTTCCTATAGCATTGCATTGGTTCTGGAACTGGTTGCAAGGCTCTGTTTTAGGATACGAGGTAAGTGGTAATAAATTTGGAGAAAGTCTACTAGAGCTCCGATTGCCCGAAGCGAATCTCCTCAATGGAGGAACCTTCGGATTTGAAGGTTCCATTTTATGCTCTGTGTTATTGATGATTGGGACGGTGGTGATTATGAGATATTATTTGAGAAATAGTGATTAGTAATCGCTATCCCTGTTCCACCCCTTTCAACGTCAACTGTATTCTTTTACGGTCGTAATCGATGCTGAGTACTTTCACTCGCAACTGTTGATGAATGGAAACGACTTCGTTAGGATCTGAAATGAACCTGTCGGCAAGTTGGGAAAGGTGTATCAGGCCGTTCTCTTTGATGCCTATATCGACGAATGCACCAAAGTTGGTGATGTTACCTACTATACCCGGAAGTTCCATTCCTTCGCGCAGGTCGTTGATGGTACGAACATTCTTGTCGAACTCAAACACTTTGATGGGGCCTCGTGGGTCACGACCGGGTTTATCCAGCTCTTGTAATATATCTTTTAGAGTGGGCATACCGACGGTGGGAGAGAGGTAACGTTCCGGTTGTATCTTCAGACGAAGTTCTTTACTGGCTATCAACTCAATCACGCTACATCCCAGGTCTTTTGCCATTTGCTCTACTATGCAATAACTTTCCGGGTGTACAGCAGTATTATCCAATGGATTCTTGGCTTGCGGGATGCGTAAGAAACCGGCACATTGTTCAAAGGCTTTGGCACCCATTCGGGGGACTTTCATTAACTCTTTGCGGGAAGCGAATGCTCCGTTTTCTGCGCGGAAGTTTACAATATTCTGAGCAAGTTGCGGGCCAAGTCCGGATATGTAGGTTAAGAGGTGGCTACTGGCTGTATTCAGGTTGACACCTACTAGATTCACGCAGTTCTCTACTGTCTGATCCAATGATTTCTTTAGTTTCGGCTGATCTACATCATGCTGATATTGACCTACGCCGATAGATTTTGCATCTATTTTAACAAGTTCAGCCAGCGGGTCCATCAAACGTCTTCCTATAGATACGGCTCCACGAACGGTGACATCGTATTCGGGAAATTCGTCACGAGCTATTTTAGAGGCAGAGTAGATAGAAGCACCTTGTTCGCTGACCACAAATATCTGAACTTCTTGATTGAAAACATGTTGCTTCAAGAAATCTTCCGTTTCGCGACTGGCTGTTCCATTACCAATGGCAATGGCTTCTATTTTATAGGACTCTATCATTTTCTGTATCTTCGAGAAGGCCTCTTTGGTTTTGCTTACCGGAGGATGCGGATAGATGTTCTCGTTGTGCATCAAGTTGCCTTGCGCATCCAGGCATACTACTTTACATCCGGTACGGAATCCGGGGTCGATACCCATCACACGCTTTTGTCCCAATGGAGAGGCAAGTAGCAATTGTCGCAGGTTCTCGGCAAATACTTTGATGGCTTCTTCGTCTGCGCGTTCTTTGCTTTGTACGGCAAATTCGGTTTCGATAGATGGTTTCAGCAGGCGTTTGTAAGCATCCTGTACGGCTTCTGCCACCTGTTGCCCACAAGCATTATTGCTACGTACAAATTGTCGTTCCAAACGTTCGGTACACTCTTCATCATCCGGACTGATACTGACTTTCAATAAACCTTCCGATTCTGCCCGGCGTATGGCAAGCAGACGGTGGGAACTGCATCTCTTCAGTGATTCTGAACAATCAAAATAATCCCGGTATTTGGCAGCTTCCTCTTCTTTGCCCTTCACCACTTTGGCAGTAAGGATACCTTGGCGGGCAAAAGAGTTGCGGACTATATTTCTGGTTCGTTCGTCTTCACTTACATGTTCGGCAATGATGTCACGTGCACCTTTCAGGGCATCTTCTATGTCCTTCACATCTCCTTTTACAAAATCGGCGGCACGACTTTCGGGATGAGGTTCTCTTTGCAGCATCAGTAGGGTGGCAAGAGGCTCCAGACCTTTTTGGCGGGCAGCTTCGGCACGGGTTTTGCGTTTGGGCTTATAGGGGAGATAGATATCTTCCAATGCGGTATTGTCCCAAGTCTCTTCGATACGTTTTTTGAGTTCGGGCGTTAGTTTACCTTGTTCCTCAATGGTATTGAGAATGGTTTCTTTTCGCTTGGCAGTTTCATTGAGTTTTTCATATTGTGTTTGGATAGACTCGATTTGTACCTCGTCCAAGCCTCCCGTCACCTCTTTACGATAACGGCTGATGAAAGGAATGGTAGCGCCATCATTGAGCAAACCAAGGGTTTGGCTTATTTGTTTTTCCGATATGCCGAGAGCGGCGGATATCATTCGATGAAAATTTTGTATCATTTTGAATCTTTATTTATTGTGGATGCCAAAATTACAAAAAACAATTATAAAAGGTTTTCAGAATTAGAAAAATAATTAATTTTGTGGATGGACTATAAGTGTATGTTGTATGGAATATGAAACAGTGACTTCGGATTCATTGCATAAAAACGAGGTACAGAAAAAGTACAGCGGGGTAACATGCTCTCAAAAAGTGATAATAGAAGATTCACGCTCAAGTAGTTTAGCACTGAAGAAAATGATAAATGGCATTTACGGTGCTGGACATTGTTTGCAGACTGCTTCAACTTCGAAAGTAATACAGATGGAAAAAATCCCATGGACTACTATGTGGGATATAATATTGAAAGTACCATTTGGGGGTACTGAGACAAAAAAGGAGCTTTATTCTCCCTCCAGAGAATTCCTAAGAATAAGAAATTCTGAAAATATATGGTTATTTGATGATTTTGCATCCAGAGCACAGTATCTTTTAAATAAAGCTGAAACTGAGAACTGGAATGATGAACTTTATAATTCTGTATTGTTGAGTTGTGCTATTGATTGTGTCGCTGAGGCGATTGCTCATACATCAGCGGTTAATATGCCAGGAAAAACGTCTGAAATAGCTCTCTACTTGACACGCGTTTTTGTAAACGAACTTTCCTTGACTTCTTCAATAGTATTTAATGAGAAAAAAATGAATAAGAATACTATTGATTCTTTTCCTTTATTGATACATCGTGTATCCATGATGAGTGGTATTGACCCAATTACTTTATATTTAAAAAATATACTTTCTCTGTTTGATGCGGCTTATGAAATTAAAGAAATGGCTTTAAGGTCAGGTATTGAACCGGGATTAATGTTGGATATGTTGTATGCTAGATTTATGAGTCGATTGTGTGCATACAAAAATAATAGTGATGCACGTGACCTTCCGAAAGTTACCATAGACGCCGCGCAAGTTGAGTATTCTCCTAAGGAATTTGTGGGTAATATTTCGCGCTCCTTTGCCGAAGAGAATTTTCAATTACCATTGGTTGAATTGAGAAAATGCGTAGGTCTTCCATTGGATGAGCTTCAAGAACAACAAGATAAAGAAATAGATGCACATGAATCAGAGTATAAAAATGTGGTAACTAGTTTCATAGACCAATATATTCAGATACCTGAGAAAAAAGAGAATGCTATTACAACTTTGGAGCATTATTTACGTAGCTTACCCATACAGGTTACGGTAAATGCTTCTGATTGGTTTAATAAGGATGGTTTCAAAGCGGGTTCTTTATATCAATCAATGCCAGCACATATGAGACGAAATGCATCTCTTAAGAAAATAATACATTCAGATCTCAAACCTAATGATGGTCCCTCCATTGAATTGGCGGACTGGTCAAATCCTAACTTATTGCGAGGAAGAGGACCCGGATATATCTCAATGCGTATGGATAAAGATTCTATGGCTGAGAAACGTCTGTTGAAAATGTCTGAGATTCCTGTATTTGGTAGTCTTTGTTATGGTACTGATCTCCAGAATCATAGTGGACCTCTTTCTCAATATGGTAATTTGCATTTTCGTTTATCGGGTAATGCTGTTTGCGTAAAAGGATACAGAGCAGCTACGCAAGCACCACAGTGTAAGAATCTCATTGAATTATTTGCCCAAATCATTAATTATGGTAATACTCCATTAGCTGCATATCTTTTAGGTTCGGCCCTTGGCTGTAAATTCACGGAGAAAATATCAAACTATCCTAATATCGAGGTTATCCTTGAACCATTTGATGTACAAGACTGTGTGGATTCAATATTATGTTCTAAATCAGTAGATGCTAAAGTCAAGGAAGGAATCCAGAAAATTCATAAAACTATAATCGAAGATGAGGAGGATGTGGGAGAACCTTTTTCAGGGAGAACTTTGATAGAATTAAGAAACTGGAGATTATAAAGTATTATGATCGTTTGCAAAGAAAAATAGTAGAATTAGAGAAAATTATGTATATTTGCCACGACCAAAGAAGGAACTAAATGATTTTTTTTAAGAATATATCATATAAAATATTGTCAAGTTTAGTGATGTTTTGCTTCTGCTTTCTGCCTGCCTTCTCTATGACAGGTGAACATCCTGTATTGATAATAAGTTCATATAATCCTGATGCACGTCAAACATCTGGAAATATCTCTGATTTTATGGAAGAATTTCAACGATTGGGCGGTAAAAGTACCGTTGCGTTGGAAAACATGAACTGCAAAAGTTTTTCTGAATCTCCTTGGTGGACAAAACGCATGAAAGAACTTCTTGCTAAATATCAAGGAGTAGAAAGTCCTTCCTTAATTGTTTTAATTGGTCAGGAAGCATGGGCGGCTTACTTGTCTTTAGAAGATTCACTAAAAGGTAATACACCAGTATTGAGTGCTTTATCTAGTAGAAATGCTATTCTGTTACCGGATAAAGAAGAGAATCTGAAAACATGGATGCCGGCATCCGTTGATTTCTACGAGGACTTTCAGGATTCACCTATCAAAACCGGATTTATTTATGAATATGATGTGGCTGGTAACATCAATATGATAAAGAAACTATACCCGAATACTAAAAATATAGCTTTTGTTTCCGATAATACATACGGTGGCGTTTCTTTACAGTCATACGTGACGAAGGAAATGCAGAATTTCCCCGAATTAAATCTGATTTTGTTGGATGGACGTGTAAATACTATTTATACAATCAGCGATAAATTACACTCTTTACCAGATCATACGGTCTTGTTGATGGGAACATGGCGGGTAGATATGAACGATGGTTACTTTATGCGGAATGCTACTTATTCCATGATGGAAGCTGCCCCTAATCTACCTGTGTTTTCGATAACTTCCGTAGGGTTGGGGTATTGGGCTATTGGAGGTATAGTACCTGCCTATCGGCCATTGGGAAGAGATATGGCGAAACAAGCTATCGACTTGTTGGAGAATCCGGAACAAGTACAAAATATGATGGAGGTTATTCCTAATGAGACTATATTTGATGAGGAAATCATCAAGGGAAATAAAATAGATATATCTGCTATTTCCGGACCGGTAAAGTTGATGAATGTTCAACCTTCTTTTTATGAACAATATAAATATCAGATATGGTCTTTTTCTGCTGTTTTGATTGTTTTATTGGCTGGTTTATTTGTCTCCCTTTATTTCTTCTATCATACAAAAAAACTGAAAGATGAATTGGAAGAATCTCAAGATGCCTTGCGTGATGCAAAGAATCGTGCAGAAGAGTCGAGTCGCTTGAAGAGTGCCTTCCTTGCTAATATGAGCCATGAGATACGTACACCGTTAAATGCGATTGTTGGTTTCTCGGATGTATTGTCGGCAGGCGGAAGCTCGGAAGAAGAACAACGTGCATATTTTGATATTATCAAGACTAATTCCGATTTACTTCTCCGATTGATTAATGATATTTTGGACGTGTCCCGCTTGGAAGCAGACCGCATAACCCTTGCATTAGAAAGTTGCGATGTGTTGCAAGTGTGCCAGCAAGTGGTTGTTTCCGTAGCTCAGGCGCGCAGATCCAAGAATCAATTTCTGTTTGAATGTGACTACCAGTCGGTGGAAATGCGGATTGATATACAGCGCTTACAACAAGTTATTATCAATTTACTTTCCAATGCCGATAAATTTACTACCGAAGGTGTTATCGCGTTGAAGCTGGAAGTAGACAAAAAGAAGAATCTTGCTATATTCTCCGTAACAGATACAGGTTGTGGTATACCTTTGGATAAACAGAAGAAAGTGTTTGACCGTTTTGAGAAGCTGAATGAATATGTACAAGGTACTGGACTTGGATTGTCTATTTGTAAACTGACAGTCGATAAATGGGGTGGGACGATTTGGATAGATCCTACTTATACCGGTGGAGCCCGGTTCATGTTTACACATCCGATGAATTTATAACAGTAGACTTTTAATATGAAAAGATTTAGTTGTTTTTTAGTGTCGATTATTTCCATGATGGGCTTATTGCCTGCGCAGGAAAGAGTGGTACAACTGAAGATTGTACAAACCAGTGATATACATGGCAATTATTATCCTTACGATTTTATTCATCGTCGGGGTGCGGCGGGAAGTCTGGCGCGTGTACACGCTTTTGTGCAAAAGAATCGTGAAATCTACAAGGACAATTTGATTTTGTTGGACAACGGAGATATTCTGCAAGGACAGCCCACAGCTTACTATTACAACTATATAGATACAATTGCTCCCCATCTGGCAGCAGAGATGATGAACTTCATGGGATACAATGCCGGAAACATGGGAAACCATGATGTAGAGACCGGGCGTGCCGTATTCGACCGTTGGGCTACCGATTGCCAATTCCCTATTCTAGGAGCCAATATTATCGACACTGCCACCGGACAGCCACACTTCAAACCATACGAAGTTTTAGAGCGTGATGGCGTGAAGATTGTCATCTTGGGTATGATAACCCCTGCTATTCCTGTTTGGTTGTCTGAGAACTTATGGAAAGGGTTGCGCTTTGACGATATGGAAGAAACCGCCCGTAAATGGATGAAGATCATTCAAGAAAAAGAAAAACCGGACTTGGTAATCGGTATGTTTCATGCCGGACAAGATGCCCAGCTAATGGGTGGTTTATACCGTGAAAATGCTTCGGTGGAAGTAGCCCGCAACGTTCCGGGATTTGATATTGTATTGATGGGCCACGACCATGCCCGTGAGCAGAAGACAATAGAAAATGTAGCCGGTAAAAACGTTTTGATTATGGACCCAGCCAGTAATGGGATTGTAGTGAGTGATGTAGATGTAACTTTGAAGCTGCGTGGTGGCAAAGTTATAGATAAGCAGATTAGTGGAGTACTGACAAACACAAAGGATGACGGTATTAGTGAAGAGTTCACGCAACAATTCGCCCCTCAATATGAAACCATACAGAATTTTGTTTCTAAAAAGATCGGTCATTTTACAGAAACCATTTCTACTCGACCTGCCTACTTCGGTTCTTCTGCCTTTATAGACTTGATTCATGAATTACAAATGGAAATCAGTGGTGCGGACATTTCATTTGCTGCTCCCTTATCATACGATACCGAAATTAAGGAAGGCGATGTCTTTGTGAGCGATATGTTCAATTTGTATAAGTATGAAAACATGCTCTATACCATGCGCCTTACAGGAAAAGAGATAAGAGATGCTTTGGAAATGTCGTATGACTTATGGACTAACCAGATGAAATCTCCCGAAGATCATATATTATTGCTCCGTGAACATCGCCGTGAAGGAGCTGAAGACAGAGCTTCTTTCAAAAACTTCAGTTTCAATTTCGATTCTGCCGCAGGTATCATTTATACGGTTGACGTTACGAAGCCTGATGGAAAGAAAGTTCAGATTATCAGTATGGCGGATGAAACCCCTTTTGACATGGATAAGACGTATAAAGTAGCCTTGAACTCCTATCGTGGCAATGGCGGAGGGGAGCTATTGACGAAGGGTGCCGGTATCTCTCAAGATGCTTTGAAGGAGCGTATCATCAGTTCTACCGATAAGGATTTACGCTACTATCTGATGCAGTTTATTGAGCGTAAGAACACGATTGAACCCCGTTCTCTGAATCAATGGAAGTTTATTCCGGAAGAATGGGCAGTGCCAGCTTCGAAACGCGATTATGAACTTTTGTTTGGTAATGTTAAAGAATAATTTACTATCTTTGCGCCCCTAAACTCGAAGTGTAGTATTTGTACGTGAAGCAAAAAAGAAGAATTATAGGTGTCTTATGCTTTCTGGTATTGTTTATCATATACCAGACAAGCATTTCGGCATTTACCCATATTCATTATATAAATGGGGTGCTCATTACACACTCGCACCCTTTTCATACTACACATTCACATTCCAGTACCTCATTTAGTTCTATCGGGTATCTATCAACGTTCTTTTCTCCGAATGTTGATGTCTGTGGAAACCTACACCCGATGCGTGCTTTGCTGGCTGTGCTCAAAGCGGATAAGGCAACTCCTACCATCAAAGGAGAGGTTATCCGTACACTTTCACTTCGTGCTCCTCCTACCGTTTTTTTATAATTCTGACGAAATACCTCATGTTCTCATTCCAAAAGCCTCATGTTTACTCCCCGAAAGCCAGGCGTTTTGATTGAAAACTCCGGGCATTTCACCCCAAAATTCCGGGCAATTTGAGAGCAAACTCCGGGCGATTTGGATGATGTATTCCAAGTTTATTTATAATATTAAAAGAACGCTAGTTTAATGAAACAATATATAATAGCGTTGGTACTTGCAGTGGTAAGCACCAACGTAGCTTTGGCCGTAAATCCTATAAAGGAAGGCAATATGATTTCCGGTCACGTCATCGTGAAAGGAACAGAAGAAAACATACCGTATGCAACGGTTTTGATTGTGGGCACCGGTCAAGGTACGGTTTCCAATGAAGAAGGACAATTTGAGTTCCGTAAACTCCCTAGAGGGAAATATAAACTCCGTGTATCGGCAGTAGGCTACAAGACACAGGAAAAAGAAGTGGAAGTGGATAAAGATTTTACAGCAGTCATCCATTTTCAGATGGTGGAAGAAAGTTTTATGACCGACGAGGTCGTTGTTTCGGCCAATCGTAATGAAGTGAGCCGTAAAGCAGCTCCGGTGGTAGTCAATGTGATGAGCGCAAAACTATTCGAGATGGTCAACTCTACCGACTTGGCGAAAACGTTGAATTTTCAGTCCGGTTTGCGGGTAGAGAATAACTGCCAGAATTGTGGATTCCCACAAGTACGTATCAATGGACTGGAAGGCCCTTATTCACAGATACTGATTAACAGCCGTCCCATTATCAGCGCACTGAGTGGTGTATATGGTTTAGAGCAAATCCCCGTGAATATGATCGAACGGGTAGAAGTGGTGCGTGGAGGAGGCTCTGCCTTATTCGGTGCCAATGCCGTAGGCGGTACCATCAATATCATTACCAAAGACCCTATAAACAACTCTTTCCAAGTGTCGAGCATGTTCTCTAATATGGATGGAAAGTCCTGGGAACAGTATATGGGCGGTAACGTTTCATTGGTTGCCAAAGATAACTCATACGGCATTGCCCTTTACGAAAGCTACCGCAACCGCAATCCATACGACCGTGACGGTGATGGCTTTTCCGAGTTGGGCAAACTGAATATGAATACGTTCGGTTTTCGTTCTTACTATCGTCCTACGCAATTCAGCCGTATCAATCTGGAATATCATACTACCAACGAGTTCCGTCGTGGAGGTAATAAATTTGATTTGCAACCCCATGAAACGGATATAACGGAACAAACCAAACATATCATTAACAGTGGAGGTGTCAGCTACGATCTGTTCTGGAAGGAATATAAACATAAGCTCTCTCTCTATGGTTCTATTCAGCATACCGACCGCAATAGCTATTATGGAGCCCAGAAAAACATGAATGCCTACGGCAAAACTAAAGATTTGACTTGGGTAGCCGGCGGCATGTATGTAGGCAATATGGATAACTGCTTCTTTGCTCCTGCCACCTTTACCGGAGGTTTGGAATATCAGGATAATTCCCTGCACGACATCATGACCGGATACCACCGTGATATGGAGCAAGATGTACGTATCGCCAGCGCTTTTGTTCAGAACGAATGGAATATGAATTACCTCACTATGCTCATTGGTGCCCGTCTGGATAAACACAATCTGATTGACAAGCTCATTTTCAGTCCCCGTGTCAACTTCCTATATAAACCTACCGAAGACTTTCAAGCCCGTTTGACTTATTCAACCGGTTTCCGTGCTCCCCAAGCCTACGATGAAGACTTACATGTAACGGCTGTAGGAGGCGAAGGAGTGCAAATCAAATTAGCCGATAACCTGCGTGAAGAACGTTCCAATAGCTATAGCGGTTCTGTAGATTGGACTACCTATCTCGGACATTGGCAAGCTAATATATTGGTAGAAGGCTTCTACACAGACCTGAACCATGTCTTTGTCCTGGAAGATATAGGTAAGAACGAATTAGGAGATGTCATCAAAGAACGTCGGAACGGTAACGGCGCCCGTGTTTATGGTGCCAACTTAGATGCCAAGATAGCTCATGGCAAAGAGGCTCAATTTCAACTAGGTTTCACCGCACAGCGTAGCCGCTATACTCGCGAAGAAGTCTGGACTCAAATAGATGGCGTCGATTTGACCACCAAACGTATGCCCAGAACTCCGGATTATTACGGCTACTTCACTTTCTCTTCGGCTCCAGTGAAGAATTTCGATTTCTCATTGTCAGGCACCTATACGGGCAAGATGATTGTTCCCCACTTTGCTCCTGAATCCGTCCCCGAAGGTGCCTTTGCCAATATTGAGAATGACCGTATGGAGCATACGCCCCAGTTCTTCGATCTGAACCTGAAACTGAATTATACTTTTGTCCTACGCGACCATATCAAGTTACAGCTCAATACAGGTATACAGAATATTTTCAATAGCTTCCAGAAAGATCTGGATAAAGGAGAATTCCGAGATGCCGGTTACTTCTACGGACCTACACAACCGCGAACCTTCTTCATCGGCTTCAAACTCTATAATTAAAGGGGAAGCACTTCTTTTGCCTTAATGCATTGAGTACTTTTTCTTTTGCCTTGATGCAAAAGTAAAAGATACCAAAAAGAAAAGATCAAGGGCTTCGTCTACGGTGTTACTCCGTCACTGCCATTCGCAGACGGGGCGAAAACTCGCTTCGCTCAAACAAACGCCCCTTACCTGCGCCTGACAGCGACTGCGCTGACGCACCTACGCCTATGCCCGAAGCTGCGCGGTGGGAGGCTGAGGATAGGTGATGGGAGGAGCGAATTATGTGCTTCATTATTCAGAGGGTCTGAATAGTACTGTTCGTAGAGACTACACATTTTCACTTTTATGCCGCATGGTTTTCCGGCCTCACTGTAGGGGCGTAAGGCGTAGGTAGTATCCGAAGAGGTTTAAGGGGCGTTTGTTCGAAGCACGAAGTGCAAGTTTTCGCCCCGTCCTCTTCGGATACTGCCGGAGTAGCCCCGTAAGTGCAGCCTTGATTTTTTCTTTTGGTATCTTTTCTTTTGCATCAAGACAAAAGAAAAGTACACCATTTGGCACCAAGGCAAAAGAAAAGTACATGATAAGAACAATATCAGGTTAAATAGTCTTACTTTTGTGATCGAAATGCGATAACAATGGAAAATAGGAATATACGTAATGTAGACATATCTTTGATGCAACATTTACCGATGATTGATTTCATCGGCAATGATTTTGCTATTTTTGATGATGTTAGAGATATGCCTTCGTCTCATTATCCCACTCGTTTGAATGCTGCATGTTTCATGGTTTGTGTGAAAGGGTGGTGTAAGATGAGTATTAATTTGCAGAAGTACGAATTGTTCGAAGGCATGATGGGCATTGTGCTTCCCGACCAGATTATTCAGCATGAAGATTGTTCGGAAGATTTCTCAGGACTCTTTATTGCTATTTCCAAAGGGTTTGTGGACGGAGTACTTCCGACGATGCAACAACTGTTTCCATTATTCTTTATGATAAAAGAGTGTCCTTGCGTGCGTCTTACATCTGAAGATTTGCAGTCTTTTAAAGAATACCATTCTTTTCTTTGGAGCAAGGTGAAGCTGAAAGATAATACTTTCCGTACTGAAATTACACAAGGACTGTTGATAGCATTGTTTTATGAGATATTTAATATATATCAGAGATTTAATGTTCAGGAACGTGTTCCTAAAAGTCGTAAAGAAGATTTGTTCGAACGCTTTCTTCGTTACATTTCCGAGTCTTATAAAGAAGAGCGTAGTGTCTCTTATTATGCTGATAAGATGTTTCTTACTGCCAAGCACTTATCTACTGTAGTGAAAGAGGTTAGTGGCAAGACGGCCGGGGAATGGATCGATGATTTAGTTGTTCTGGAAGCAAAAGCGCTTTTGAAATCTTCTGAATTGAGCATTCAGGAAATAGCCGACGAATTGCATTTTGCCAATCAGTCTTTCTTTGGCAAATACTTCAAGCACCATACGGGTTTATCACCTAAAGAATATCGCAAACAATAAGGCGAATGTGTCAGAATAATGTTTATTTTTGCAGGTACAGATTCATACCCCCAAAAATAAACTATCATGGAAAAAAGAGAAATTGATCTAACCGTTTCCTGCTATGGAAAGGTGAAAGATGTAAAGTATGACATTGTCATCCTGCCTTGGGGGGCTACAGAGCCCCATAACTTGCATTTACCTTATCTTACTGATTGTATTTTGCCACATGATATTGCGGTGGATGCTGCCGAATGGGCATGGCGAAACTCCGGTGTTCGTTGTATGGTGATGCCGCCCGTGCCATTTGGTGCACATAATCCGGGACAACGCGAACTTCCGTTTTGTATTCATACCCGCTATGCTACTCAGCAGGCTATCTTGGAAGATATTGTGGCTTCGCTGTATGCGCAAGGTATCAGGAAGCTGATTATCATTAGTGGTCATGGAGGTAATAACTTCAAAGGCATGATTCGTGATTTGGCGTTTACATATCCCGATTTTCTGATTCTTGCTACTGATTGGTTCAGCATCGTTTCTCCTAAGGGGTACTTTGAAGCTGAAATAGATGATCATGCAGGTGAATCGGAAACTTCTGTGATGATGCATTATCATCCTGAACTGGTCAATCTAGCTGAGGCTGGCGACGGTGAATCCAACCCTTTTGCTATTCCTTCTTTGAATGAAAAAGTGGCCTGGGCTCCTCGCCATTGGGACAAAGCAACTGTAGACAGTGGGGTAGGGAACCCCAAGAAGGCTTCTGCTGAAAAGGGTGCACGGTATGTGAAACCGGTCATTGAAAAGCTGGCAAAGCTCTTTGCCGAAGTGGGGCAGAATGATCTATATCCTAAAAACTAATTTAGAATATCATAGGTTTCTAAAGTAGTTCCATAGACTTTTTCTTTTGGCTTGAGGGGGCTCTTGACTTTCTTGGTACAAGTCTTCATAAGTCAGTTTCTCCTGGATCATTTGGCAGATAGTTCCCCAGTCGGGCAGTCCGCCCAGATTGCGGTCATCTATAAAGATATCGGCTTTTATTTTGCGGGAAAATCCGGTGTGCGTAGTTGCTTCTTCCGGATAATCCCGATTGACGGCATAAAACTCTACTCCTCTTTCTTTGCACCAATCTACAGCTTCTTTAAGCAGATCTCCTTCGCGTACAGTCCAAAGAATGAGCCGGTGTTGCTGTTTTATAAGTAATTTCAGAGCTTCGGTAGCAAAAGGAATTTCTTCTCCGATCTGTGGATAGCGGTGAGTTACAATAGTTCCGTCGAAGTCAATGGCTATGGTCATAAAGAAGAAAGGGCTATTGGTGGTCGGGTATATAAATAATCATGGCATTGCTGCCGGTTTTGTTCTCATAGCCCATTGATTCGGGAGTAGCAGAATTTATTCTTTCGGGAGCGATATGGTATTTGGTTATTAATAGGCTTTTGATAGCTTCGGTACGTTTGCTGCGCAGGTTCTCTTCCGCATCCTTGTCTTTCAGGTCATTGCTGAAAGCAACAATCTTGATGGAGGCGGGATTTTCCTTCATCCACTCTCCGATGCTCTCGATCTTACCGGTTTGTTCCTGGCTGATAAAAGAGCTAAATTCATCGAAATAGACGTCGATGGATACCGTCTCTTTCTGCTTGGGTTCGATAATCAGGTTCTTTTCCTGCTTTACTTTCTGCTTCGTCTGGTATTCTTCCTTTAATATCTCAATCTCTTTCAGCATCAGGTTGATCTTATTCTTTATTTCTTCCGCATCTTCACTACTGATAGCATTGGCATTTGCTTTTCTCTGTGACTGCTGAACTTTGTATTTATCTTTAAAACTGTAAGAGATACCGAGAGCAAGGTTGGTCTGTAAATACATGTTGTCTTTATTCTTGTCGCTATAATATTTAGGAAGAATAGATAGCGACGGTTCGATAAAGAAACTGAGTTTCCGGTTGATATTGTAGGATGCCTGGATAGCGAATGTACCGCCAATGGCACTGATATCCTTATACTTTATTCCCAGTTGGTCGGTATTCAGAAAGTTGAAGTTGGCTCCTATGATGGCTGCCAGATTGAAAGGACGGAATCCGTTGTTGCCAACCAGTGTTACCATATAATCCAGCCCTACACCATATTGTTCCGCCTCCTGACTATCTATACGATTCTTTCCCGCAAGAAAGTTTAACCGTATGGCCGAGAAGCGGTCCAGGTGAATACCTCCACCTATTTTGCCACCCAAATACATGTTGCCGGTAGTCTTAAATAGCCATTCACCGTTCAAGGTTCCGGAGACAAACCAATTGTATTTCTCATAAAGCTTTCTGCTGTTTTCTTCCTGTGCAACGAGATTGCCGGTGTACAGAAGTACCATGGCAAGCACAATATATTTCAAAGTTTGTTTCATTGTTTTATCTTTTTGTTAGATCAACACTATATTGATGGAAGCTATCTGCTCGTTATTCTTTGCTCCTCCCGACACCGTGATCGAGGTGATGTAGAATTTATCTCCGGGTTGTAGCTGATTGATTAATCTTCGTTGTTCTTCAGAGAATTTGTTCCCCTGGTTCTTCAAAGTAATCACTTTGTCACTTCCCGATTTGATGAAGACGGTTTCGAAGGACTGGATGCGATAGGCTATCTGAGGACCTTCCGAAGCTGAGGCAACAAGTTCGGTCATAGCTTGCACTTTACTCTTGCTCAAAGGTACATTGCCTTTGTATAACTGTTGCTTTCCTTGTTCATTGTAAACTACATAGGGCATCGGATCAGGCAACTCTTTTACTAAATAGTCATAGCGTGCCAATACTTCATTACCTTTGCTGGCAGTGATACCGGCACTTTGAGCAGTCTTATCGGGTATTGCCCAATATTGTCCGTTCCGTTCTATGATTTGACCTCCTTTCATGGATAGCTTCAAATCATGTCCGGCAACACCGATACTGACAAGATTCAGCCTGTTTTCATATCCTTTATACAAGATGGATGCTGATTCCGAACTGACTTGCACCAGCGGGGTGTGGATAGTTCCATTGGCTAATACATCTACGGGGGCGCCATTAATGTAGATTTGATTTTCATCAATAAGAGGAATTTCGGGCTGCGATTCAGGAAGTTCATCTTTTTGATTGATCAGAGCTTGCAAGACTTCCTTTTCATAAGTCAAGGCTTCTTCTTCCAGTTTGTTGAGGATAGCGATTCCTGCATTGGCAGTAAGATGTGCGAAGGTTTCGTTCTCCCAAGATGAATTGCCTCTTTGGGGATTGGTATCAAGATAGCTACCCAACAAATTCAGCTGCTCTCCATTACCTACAAATAGATTCATCTGCTTTTTGTAAGTCTCTATATTAGTCCGGAGTATTTTTGCTTGCCCGAAGTTTAGCATGACATTCGGGGTGGCGTCCATATTATCCCGGTTCAGTAACTTACCGTTTTGGTAGTTGCTCCGGTCTGCGGTCTGAGCTATTTTTACTTTCAGTTGGTTCAATTCCTGCTGTATGGTTTCAGTTTTCTCTCTCACTTGTTGGGTAATGGTTTCCAGTTCCGGTTTATCCTTTGCAATATTTGCTCCCAGATTTACATTGTATGTTTGTAAAAAGGCAATTTGAGGCTGGAAATCTTTACTGAATAAGTCGTACCCTTCCAGTGCGTCTTGAGAAACGTTGATACCTAGCATGGCAATCAGAACGATATAAATCAGATTGATCATTTTCTGCCTTGGCGGCATTACATACTTTGGCATAGTTGTAGTTTACTTTTCGGTTTTTACGTTGAGTGCATCCAACATTTGTTTGTATTGCTTGTTGAGCAATTCGATGTATGCAGCCATTTGCTGAATACCCTGTTGTAAATCTGCTTGCTGCATGTTATTCAGCAATTCTATTTGTTTGTTGGCTTGTTTCAGTTGAACTTCATAGGCCTCGCTGAGTTTCTTTATATTATCTTCCAATTTAGCTAATTCCATTTTGCTTGTTTCACTCGCAACAGGGTTAAAGCCTGAAAGATTTATGTTAGTGGCGGCTACTTTAGGGTCTGTATTAGCAGTTTTGCTGTTCAGTATAGGGAATACTCTTTCCCATTTATACTCTCTAGAAGGTTCGTCGAAACCAGAGATGAAGAATATTAATACTTCTGTGATGAGGCCGACCATTAAAAAAACGTTGCTGTATGGTAGGTATGCTATTTTTGATACGGCACCCAGAATAACGAGGCATGCTCCCCAGCAATAACAAAAGTTGTAGAAGCGTTTGCCGGTACGGCTTGATAAGAAACTTTGTAATGTCATGATCTGTTGATGTTTTAAAGGGTTAACTTCTTGTAGTCTCTATTTTATTTATTCTCCCATTTGCGCTTTCATGTAGAGCTTCTTGGCGAATCTCATGTCGTGCGCTACCATGATTTTTACTAATTCAGGAAAACTTGTTTTAGTAGGATTCCATCCCAGCAGGGTTCTTGCTTTGGTGGGGTCGCCCAATAACTGTTCAACTTCGCATGGACGGAAGTATTTGGGATCGACTTCAACAAGAACTTGGTCTGTTTTCATATCGATGCCTTTTTCATCAACTCCTTCTCCTTCCCAACGCAAATCAATTCCTGCCTCCTTGAATGCCAGTGTGGCAAACTCGCGTACCGTATGCATTTCACCTGTGGCAATTACAAAGTCTTCAGGCGTATCGTGTTGCAGAATCAACCACATGCATTCTACATAATCTTTTGCATATCCCCAGTCGCGCAGCGAATCTAAATTGCCGAGATACAATTTATCCTGAAAACCTTGGGCGATGCGTGCAACGGCAAGGGTAATCTTCCGGGTAACGAATGTCTCTCCCCGTCGCTCACTTTCGTGGTTGAAGAGGATGCCGTTTACAGCAAACATATCATAGCTTTCGCGATAGTTTTTAGTAATCCAGAAGCCGTATTGTTTTGCTACGCCATACGGACTACGTGGATAGAAAGGAGTTGTTTCTTTTTGCGGAACTTCCTGTACTTTACCATAAAGTTCAGAAGTCGAGGCCTGATATATCCGTGTTTTCTTTTCGAGTCCTAAGATTCTTACTGCTTCGAGCATGCGCAGTGTACCTACGGCATCTGCTTCGGCAGTGTACTCAGGTACATCGAAGCTTACTTTGACATGGCTCTGTGCGGCAAGGTTATATATCTCGTCCGGTTGCACTTGCTGGATGATGCGGATAAGCGAACTACTATCCGTCATATCTCCATAATGCAGATTTACCAGACGGCTTTTCTTCATATCGCGTACCCATTCGTCCAGATACAAATGCTCTATTCGTGCCGTATTGAAAGAGGAGGAACGGCGTAGAATGCCATGTACTTCATACCCCTTCTCAATAAGGAATTCTGCTAAGAATGAACCGTCTTGACCTGTTATACCTGAGATCAATGCTATTTTCTTCATAATTTGTATGTATGTTTGTTCGATTAATTAAAAATTACTTCTGAGTACCTGTACCTCCACCTGAATGTTGACTGATAGGACCATTGGTATATTCTTCTTTATGACCTTCATAACTTTTCAGTTTTATTGCGATATCTTTGTTTTGTCCGTTCACCATTACTTTGAAAGTATATGTTTTCACTCGGCTCATGCATTTGCTTCCATAGTATAACACGTGGTTTCCGCTGATGCTTGTGGTCAGATTTTTCTCAATTTCGTATGAGCCACTCTTTCCACCTTCTTCATCCTCGATATATTTACCGATTTCCGTTGCTAAAGCATCGGATGCGCCTGCATCTTTTAGGGCTTTGTCCGGAGTGGTTATATAATCCCATCCGCTTTTTATTTTGAGTTTCACTGGGATGTTTGTTTGGGCGCTATAGTCGCTGTTTTCTATTTTCAGGACTCCATTTTTGCCATTTACAGAGTTGTAACCATCTGCTACAATGTTTTCAGCTTGTTTGGTAAACTTCACTCTAAGGAAATATTTTCCGGCAATCATTTCACCTTTGGGAATGGTGATGATATAATGGTTATTCTCAAAGTTTACGTTAGGAGAGGCGGCTTTGGTTACGGGTAAGTTCTTGGATTCAACAGTCATGTTGTTGATGTTGAAATATCCCTGATTAGCTTGAGCACTTGGATTTGGTATCGATATCTTGATATCTTTAGTAGCTTTGGCGTCGCTAGGACTTGCTTTAATCGCAATGTTGTTATTGGAAGCTTGCGTCTGCTGAGGTTGAGTAGAAATTGCCGGGTTGGCTACACGAGCTTCTTCAAAGGCTACAGCTGCGATTTTCGTATTATCATCTGCTCCATCAATCGGAATACCTATAATACCGGCTATCTCTTGAGAAAGGCTTTCCAGTTTTGGTACTTCAATAGTAGCTCCGTTAGCTTTATACAACGGACCGAAAGCCAAAGCTTTAGCTAACTTGACATGGTTTGTTGTCAGACTGCGTTTAGCGATACCGGATGCAAGACTGGCTGTAGTTTCAAAAGTTTCATAACCGTCTGCAGTAATTGTCAGTTTATATGTTTTCGCTTCGGATACTGCTAATGAATATACGCCACTTGAATTGGTGGTTGTTTTAATATCGTCGGATATTGTCACCGTAGCGTTGGAGATCATTCCGGTGGAACTTTTCACAGTACCCACAATGTAGTATTCTGATTGGTTTTTCAGCGGATCTTCTACGATTTCGTTTTCTTTATCATCTCCGCCAATGGCACAACCGGATATACCAAAGGTCATAGTTATTAATAATAAACCTTCCAAAAACAAACTTCTCTTTCTCATAAACTTTGTCATTTAATAATACTGATATGCTTACTATGTATTTATTTTAATTTCGAGTATTCTTTTCTGTTTCCTTGATAAGGAAATAGCGGATATAGTCCGGTTGATAGAAATTGCTGCTGCGGTTCTCATTTGGACTGACGTTGTAGCTTTTACCCATTTGTTCATCGATATACTTGCCATCCGCCACCATACTGTATGCCCATGCAAAGTAGTCGGCAGGTTTTATCCGGATAAATCCTTTTCGACTCCATTTCTTCCCTGGCAGAGGGATGGCGAAGTGGAAGCCTCCATTAATCTCTCCATCTGTATAGATTCCATATAAACCTATGGCATATTCACCGAAATGCCTTGTACAATCACCTCTCAGCCCATAATCTCCATATATATACCGGCTTGCTTTCAGGTCGAATTGCAAGTTGGTGTTAGGTTCGTAGACCGATGCTGAAATAGAAGCGTTGATGCGTTGTCTTCTACCGATATACCATCCTTCATTCGATGTTACTGCTGAAAATCCTGTAGAACCTACCAAGGTACCGAATTCCAATCGTCCGTTGTTATTGCGGTATTTCATTTCCAATTGTGCACCAATGCGGTTGTTGGTGAAGTTTCCTATAGTCAGTTTCCCGAAGATATTATGCCTGAGCCTTATATCTTGGGATAAAGCAATCACACTGGGCCTTATTCGTTTCATCTCTCCATTCAGATTGGTGGCGATAGGTAAAATGACTTGTGCGGTCACTCTGCCTCCCTTCCATAATTCCATTTCTACGGCAGGATTCAGATTAATAGCGTATGTATATAGCTCATCAAATGTATTATTTTCCAAAAACAGATCAGGATATACTACTAAGTCAATCTTCCAAGCAGAAGATGCTACTTCTTTATCAGTATTCTTTAATGCATCCATAGCTTGGTCGGTATCTACACTGATTCCCATTCGTTGATAGAGTTGTTTCAAGGTGATCTTTTTTTGCTGATAGGCTTGAAGCAGCGTATCCGGCAGGCTGATACATAATCTGGGGATTTGGTTCACTAATACTACCAGTTGCAGATTACCTTGTATTTTGCTTTTTAAACAGGCATCTATTGCTTTTCCTACGCCATTGTAGGAACTTCTGTATACATTATTTTCAAAACTTACAGTGGTCATGCCGGGACTTTGTGCACATCGGATATTTTCCATACCGATGGATTTCAACTCTTCTGTTATTTGTGCGTGAATGGTTGATAGAACACAGCAACATACCGCAAATGATATATACCGTAAATAAGACGTAATCTTGAAATATGAATAGAACTTCATTCTGCTTGAATCACTAGTCATTATTCTCAGTGTAATAGTCTGCATTCGTATCGTATTCCTCCAGAAATACAGTTGAACTCCCGTGTAAACACATGTATAGAGAGATGCTTCCATATTCTTGCGGCGGCTCCTACATTAATTCCATCCGAATCATATTCTACCATGAAAGCTACTTCCCTGCACGAAGCAGGGGAGTAGCTGATCCCTCCGAATGGTCCTTTTTGCACACTATGATTATTCAGTGGAATATAATATCCGGCCGATACTGCCAAACGATCACCTTGAATAATGGAAAAGCTTTTGGTCAGCACACCGTATACGGTGGCAAAGTAATTGATACCTGTGTCCTTAAAAGGATCATTAGTGCCAACTACTAATGCTGGAAGATATTTCCCTTCTTTCAAAGGACGCATTCGGGCCGACATAGACCGGTCTTGCTGAAAGTAACCTTGCTTCCCGTCATACCGGGTTCTTTTTAGCAATGTACATCGGTAACTCAATTCCAGGATAGATAGAAAAGTTACATTTGCGAAGTAATTTCCTGTATTGAAATTAAATGGTGTCATGCCATTAGGAAGATAATTCCCGCCACCCATAAAAGTTCCGGTTTCTTGCATGTCTGCTGTAGGAATATTTAGTAACCCAGTATTTCCCATTGAATATTGGGCGCGTAGTTGTGTACCCTCCAATAGTAAGCAAAGGCATATAGCTATTATTCTATAGCCAAGAAGCGAAGTTATTTTCAACTTAAAGATGTATAAAGAAGTAGTTCATTTCCGCAGAGTACGCTCCGCTATTGCTTGTCACAAGGATAGGTGTTTGGAACAAGCAATTGTAGTATGTATGAAATTTGCGGTAAATGTAAAGATAATGTGTATAATAAACAAGAGCTTTCTGAAAAATATATTTTTAAGGTACTAATTTAAACATAACTTTTTACATTTAGTCCATGCTTACGGAAGAATGTAAATAAACTCTGAAAGTGTCTCAACATTTTTTTTCCAACCTTAGAACTTCCGCGCAGATGATTATGAATGACAGCTATTTCACCATGATAAATAACAGGTTTACCAACCTTCCATGAACGCAAACAGATGTCTTCATCTTCCATATAGAGAAAGTAATCCTGATCAAATCCATCTAGTTGATTGTAGAAATTTCTGGTTAGAAAAAGTGCTGCACCCATAGCCCAGTTGACCTGCTGAACTTTTGTTGTATCCAAATTCTTACAAAGGTATTTACACACTTTGGTATTATCAGAATTGTCATTACCTCTACTAAAAAAACGGTTTACGAACATACCTAATGTGATGAAATGTCTGACGCTGTATTGTACGGTATGTTCATCATCAGGATTTAGTAATTTGGGTGCTATTATTCCAAATCGTCCTTTATTTTGGTCAGCATAACTTATAAGACGATCGATTGCATGATCAAGAATCTCAATGTCTGGATTGATGATGGCTATATATTCGCCACACGATGCTTTGACTCCAATATTATTGTTTTCACCGAAACCATAAACATGTTCATTTTGAATAATTTTTACCTCTGGAAATGTCATACGTAACCATTGCTGACTACCGTCTGTCGAACAATTATCAACGTAAATAGCTTCAAAATAGACTAATGGTCTTTGTTCCACCAAGAGGGTTCTGTATAGGTTTTTAATGTACTTCAAGTGGTTCATTCCCACTGTGATGACTGAAACTTTTATGTTATTCATAATTTCTTAAAGCCAAACCATTCGTTCAGCGCATTGTAAATACATTCTGTAGCATCACCTTTTTCCAAAGGTTGAACATTCATTTGTAAGGCATGTTGGACGCATTCGCCTAATTGCTTCTCATTGAAGCAACCGATCACACATCCCATTTCATCCAGTTTGAGGACGAGTTGTTCCTGATTGTGGATATGTTCCGAACCTTCTATCCGAGGGACTAAGACACAACGTTTACCTTTATCTATCGCCTCTTCAATACCTCCCCAACCGCCTTGTAAGATGAGGATATCAGCTTCATTCATCAACTGATTCATTTTATCTTTGGAGCAATAGTCGAAATGGTTTTGTATATGTTTGAAGTTGTATTTGGTAGCACCTGTTTGTACAGAGAATTCATAATCAGTCTTGCCGGCCAACTCATCCACTGCCTGCGCCAGACGAGAGAAATCTTGTGTATGTGTCCCTAGTGAGCAAAGTATTTTCATAAAACACCGATTAGTTTAGCTTTTGGAAATAAATGGAGCATCTCTGGCCACTGCACAAGAAAAAGATCAGCAATGCCATAAGCACGATAGGGAGTTCGGGCAGGTTGAGTGACATCTGCTGCCGATGCAATATAAATAACTTTGACTCCCAAAAGCTTCTTACCTAGCCACATGGTTGGAAAGCTGACACCTGCACCTGTAGATATAATAACATCCGGACGTTCACGCAATAAGATAAGCAGTGACTTCACTGCATTCACTAGCCATGTGAGTTTGTTTGTTGGTGAGGTATTCATCACAAAGTAGTGCTTCTTGTCACTACAGAACTTACGTACATGGGGAGAATTATACATTACCCAATAACTATTGGTGGTATCTATGTTTCTGATGGCTAATAATAGTTCGTGTAAATGACCACCGGCAGACGATGTCAGACAAAATTTAGGTATCTTAGTCATGGTGCTATTTTAAAAGTTTTTCATATATTACCTTTAAATCATGAATTACATAATTAGGCGTATATAGTTTTACAATTTTAAGGCTCTCCTTGCCATAAGGGATGATTTTGTCCCGATTTTCTATAAAGAATTTCAAGGATTGCCAGATTTGCTTTTTGTCACCGGCAGTTATAAGCAATCCATTTTTTTTATCTTTTACTACTTCGGGTATACCGCCAACTGTTGTTGATATGATAGGCATACCATAACTCAGAGCTTCAAGTATGGATATTGGCAATCCTTCATTGTATGATGGGAGTATATATATGTCGCTCCACTCCAATAATGATTTTTTATTATTTCCTGTCACATATCCTTCAAACTGTGCAATGTTACCTATTCCTTCTCGGTTTATCAATGATCTGATTTCCTCCTCAAAATCATTACCTCCAAATTTTAGAATGAGTTTGCCGTACAACTCATCTTGATGGGCTATAATCACCTCCAATAAATCCCAAATACCTTTGCGCTTGCCCAACCATCCAAGGAATAGTATCTTAATAGGTAAACGGTTGCCCAATACAGACATTTTTTTTGCCAAAACATTCTCTGTTGGTGGGGTGATAATATTGTTGAGTCCAATGATTTTATTTTTATCAATGCCGATACTAATAAAGAAATCTTTCCAAGATTCAGACAGTACAATTACTATATCAACCATTTGGAGACCTTCACGTATTTTTCTCTTCGTATTGTCATCTCCTTCTGCATAAATGTCTTTCAAATTGGCTGAGTGCATGTGCATGATTACTTTTTTACCCATTAGTTTCGCTACATTAGCTATCATCAATTTTCTTCTTAAAGAAGGGCCATCCGCAGAATGAATATGTACGATTTTTATTCTTCTATCAAAGCTTAATAAAAACCACAACCATAAATAGTGGTAAAAGAAGAACCAAGCCTTATTCAACTTATTTGTTGGTTTCCATGTTGCTAAATGGCGCATGTTTTTAATGTATTCATTATAAGAAGCTATCACAGACTGAATACCACCTCCACCAGGAATAGTTGTCTTAAAAACACTGCCTACCATTAGTACATGTTGGGATAATGACTTTGATATAATATATGCCATAATTTTTACTTCTTGATGATATTTATTATTTGTTGCACACTTTCATTGATATTACCACTGTTATTTACCGTATTTATTTCTGGCTTTTCTAGTAATTTCTCATAGAGAGCATAACGGTATGGGAAGTCAGGGTTAGTTATATTTTCTATCCGACAATCCAATATATTCTTTTTATTGCGTATCACAACAAACTGTATACTATTCTCAGGTAGAATGTTTTGAAATCGATAGTACCATTTACCGTCTAATATATTGCTAATGCGACATTCGGCACCTAAATCAATGAGTGTATCATTCATCCAGCGATCACAAATAATATAGTCTGCGTCCAGCTTCAATGCTTTGCTGCGGGCAAGCTTATTATCTATGTACGAGCACCAGACATAGAGTTTGCAAAAGGTACGGTTTTTATAAAGACGATGCTCCCACACATCACCAAAAGCATTATGAACTTTTACGCTTAAACCCATCATGCGAGCTAACATGTTCATTGCTTTCACACTGTAGTGATTGAAACGCATCCAAATGTATTCGGTCGTTTTTCCCTCAGCTTCCAGCGCTTTGGTCAGTTCGTTGATGACGGTTGTCTTACCACTGCCATCAATGCCCGATATTATAATATACTTTTTCATTCTTTGATAAGATTGATCCACTGGCTTGATATCTGATTCCATGTAGGGTGACTTGCCATGATATCAAGCGCTTTCTGTGAGAGCTCTGTATGTAAATCATCGTCTTCCCACAGGCGCTTCATATTCTCGGCTAAACCGGCAGTATCGCCCGACTTGCAGGTGAGTAATGCATCTTTCAGATATTCGGTAGTGCCATTATTTTTGAAAGTAATGATTGGGGTGCCTAAAGAGAGTACTTCAAAGTAAGTAATAGGAATTTCTGACGGTATAACCAGAAAAGGCAGAATCACGCCACGGGCATGTTTCATCAGTGTTTTCAGTTCATTTCTATTAACCTGTTCTGTTGCAACTAAAACGTTAGCTTTACTTGGCAAAGCATTATAGGTCGATTCAAATAATGTGAAGTCAGAACCCGTATCCTTCCGCATCAAGAAGAGAACTTTGATGTTTTCTTTCCGTTGGGCTAACCGCTTGCAGACGTTCATTAGTACTTGACTGCCCCGTGTAGTTGCCGGAGCTCCTGTAAAAAGTAGATACTTTTCGTTAGATTTCAGACCTATGCGTTTTAGAACTTCCGGTTCATCTTCCAGTAATTCAAAATTATCTTTGCCGGGCAAGATGCAGAGGGCATTTTTGAACCCTGCACTACATACTGCATCAGCCGTATATGGACTTAAGCTCACGATTGAAGAAAAGCCTAGTTTCTTCAATTTGTTTACATATCTACTGTAAGATGTCAGAGTGTCGATAATGTAAGGTTTTGCTGCTGCAAATCCTCCCCATTTCCAAAGAGCGAGATTGTTACCCATGGAATACACTCCTCCCGGAATGTAAGCGATTCTTTTACATTTTAATCTGCCAAAAGCGGCGATGTCTTTCAAAGCTTCCCGCCATGGTATTGGATAAATCAATACATCAAATTGCTCATTCTCTATAAATCTGCAAAACCGATTGAAATCACGAGGGGCAGATACGATTTTCATCCCATGAAACTCATAGTCATTATTATTGCATGATACTGGTACGGTTACCACTTGGACGTTATATCCTTCCAGATTCATCACTTTGCATACCTCAATAACAGTACGCCAAGGCATCAGAAACTCACGGCCAGGATAGAGGTCAACGGTTGTAAATGCTACTTTCATTTGGTGTGTTTATGCCTTGTTATAATAATTTATTTATAAAATAGATGCGTTTTGCAGAAGGTATGATTATGAAATAGCAAAGGCAAACCAAAAAAGTAGCAAGCATAGAACTTATGAAAAATGAAACATCAAATTTCAATAGAACTTTTGTAAATAAGTTGGTTAAGAACATGTGGGTACAGAGTACAAACATCGAATATCTACCAATATAACTTATTATTGGCAACTTGCCAATTAGGAAACTGGAACTTATAATTGATAAAGAACCAGCTACTCCCCCAATCAAAAAATATAAAGGATTACCGTTGCTGTTATTAACCATACTAACCCCTTCTCCAATCTGCCAATCTATAAAAAAACAGATTACAGCTATGCTGAACGTATAGCATATATGTACAATTTTGTTTTGGGATTGCAACCAATTGAGTAAATCCTTTTTTCTAGTCCAATAACCTATATACAGGAAAGGTACAGATGTAAAAGCTGTATCTATGTATAGTGGTATATCTGTTGCCGTCTTATCTAACATTATACCTATACTAAAGCAGATAGCAACGAATAACACCTGTAACCAAAATATCTGTGTAATTTTTATTATAGTATATAAGTATAATGAACACCAAAATAATGCTAATAGAAACCATAAAGCAGAGTTGGGATAAACATCCTTATGAAATACGGCAAATATATCCCAGTAGCTGAAACCACTCTTTAAGTTTACATTTAGAAATGTTACCAGTATTATATTTAATAGATAGGTCAATGTGTAAAATATGGCAAAAGGAACTAGAAGTCTCTTTATCTTTTTTACTATCCATTCTTTGAATGGTGTTTTTGTTGAAAAAAACATTCCAGATAGAATGAAAAATATAGGCATGAACATAGAATGTACAAATATATCCCAGTGGGAGCCTGCGTATATATTTATTTTGCTAGGATAATTGATTGTCACATGTAAATATATGACCATCATCATTCCAATTCCTTTAGCTAAATCAATGAATTCAAATCTTTGTTGCATAATTCATTTCATGGATGTCAATTTTTGCTCTCTCTTAAACACATTACACCATTCTTTCCATTCTATTCGTTTTGGATATAATTTCTTGATTGTATCATCACGCTCTAATATTAGGATAGGTAGTTCGTCACTGCGCATGACTTTTTGGGTGTGCTCTAGTGTAAACACATAACTATCTAATGGGTATCCTGATAAAAAACTAATGCAACGTTCCTTTAATGTCCAAAAACAAGCTTTCCAATAATTCCATTCGCCTGGCTTAGGTATGAAACGTACATCAATGTCTGAAGTCGGTTTGTAACAACCTCGAGAAAGCGAACCATAGGCTATTGCTGACATTAAACAATCTGTTTTCTCCAATCTATTTCTCATGGCTAGGGTGTTATTATAGAAGTCGATTGCAGGCTTATTACCAGCTCCCATATGATTATAGACAGCTTTTGCTTGGGCATTGAACATATAATTTAGAGTATGAGCAATAAATAAACTCATCCACCATGGTATTATTAGTGATAATAGTATTGTAATAATTATATCCAAGCTTATTTTAATAACATTTTCACGCCAATTAGCGTATAACATTCCTTGAAAAAACCATGCTGAAAGAATTGTCAGGAAACCGTAGCGAATCCATTCGTCTAATATTGTACCTTGAAATTTTTTAGGTAATTTTTTCTTGTGTTTGGAGAATAATACAGTAATATATTGGTTCATAACTTAATAATATTTAAGATTGTCTGAACATTGATATGTTTAATTGAAAATAGCATTACTCAAATCAATTTCAAAAAATCAACAAATTGCTTTCCTACTTTTTCTATACTGAAATACTTTTTCATTATTTCTAAACCACCTGCTGCTATTTGTATCGCTTCGGACTGATTTTGTTGTATGTGTAATAAAGCATTAGCTATGGCTTGGCTGCTTTCTGGTTTTATAATGTATGCGTTTTTTTGGTTCTCTATATAGTCACAAACATCGCCTACATTAGTGGCTAATACAATATTTCCTGTGGCCAAATACTCGGACAACTTGAATGGAAATCCATAATTTGCAAAACGGGTGTTTGTGCGTACCATACAAAGTACATCACTTTCTTTCATTAAGCGTAATAATTCCTCATCACTAACAAAACCAAGATAATGAATATATGGTTTACTGTCTGCCATTTTTAAAATTTCCATATCTCTTTGTGAGCCTTTACCTAGAAGATAAAGTTCGCAAGGACATCCGGATTCTCTGGCTTGAATAATCCCATTAATAAGATATGAAACACCCTCTTTCTCGCCGTAAGTTCCAGAATAAAGAACTTTCAGTGGATAATTCAATGTTAATTTCGGTTTTTCGCAGATGATAGGTGTTGAATTTGGTAACAGACATAGTTTAATGTAGGGGCATCGTTCCTTATTTTCATGCCACAGATTTTTAGATATGACAAATGATGAAGTCTGAGCGTAAGCACGTTTCGAAAGCCATTCGCTAATGTATATGTTCATTCTGTGACGAAATGGCATATTGTGACTACTGTGAAATAAGCTAGTTTCTGTTTGGTCAAATACAATTTTATAACCTAATTTCCGTGCATAGCGGTAAAATGGATATTCTGCCGGTTTTAAAAGAATGCCCATTATCATAACATTTTTAGCATTAGGATCATACCATTTTTTTAATTGGTCTTTACCTATCTTCCAAAAGGCACGAAGCCCTTTTTGCTCAGCAATAGGTGTAATATCTACATAGTCGCAAAATCCATATATCCCAAATGGTAATTGTTTGTCTTTCTGTTCTCCTGTAGCTCGTATTCCTGAAATTAGCTTGTGGCAGGATATATGCTGAGCGTTCAGATAATCAATTTGATACCTGATACGCTTGGTTGTGGCATTGCCAAATGGGAAGTTATGGTTACCCACATATACTATATTTAATGTGATTTCGTTCATATGGTTATAACTCAATAGAGAGTTATGTATCGGAATTAGTTCAAAATTTTAATTACTTTAGCTGGTATGCCTGCCGCTACAACGCCAGAAGGAATGTCTTTTGTTACAATGGCGCCAGCTCCTACAATGCTATTGTCTCCAATGGTAACGCCTTTCATTACAGTGACATTCATTCCTAACCAAACGTGGTTTCCTATGTGAACAGGTTTGGCATTTGTCTCATAAAGCTCTTCATGGTCATCTCGATCACCTATGCGTACACCTATTCCAATTGTTACATCATTTCCTATTATAACCTCTTTGTCCGCAACCACACTTACTCCAGAAAAACCGCATCGATCACCGATGATGATGCGAGCCTTTTCTTTTCCTGTAGATATTATACATCGGTGATCAATACCTCTTTGGTTATAAAGTGAAGATGAATTGAATTTACAGTTATTGCCAATCACTATTGTGCTACACTGCGCACGTGATACTTGTAAAATACCGCGACAACTGAGATTTTTGCCATACTTTGTTCCTCCAATTGTAAGTAATACTTTAGTTAACATTGTTGTTATTGCAGTGTGTTGTATTTTGAATATCTTGGCACAAATAAACCAAATTTCACCTCGGAAATCATGACACAAAAAATTAAGATGTTTATTTTTCATTCGCAATCTCACTATATATTTTGATTGTTTCTAAAGCATTGTTTTTTTTATTATGCCTAACAGAAGCCACTTTTTGCTCTTCATTGGAAAGTTGTATTGCGAACTGGTCGTTTGCAAATATTCGACATATACAATCAGCCATCATTTCAGTCTCCTCAAATCGGTATAGAAGTCCAGTTTTACCATCCTCTACAAAATCAGGAACACCTCCCACAAAAGAAGATACACATGGCACTCCTAGCAATTGGGCTTCACCCAATGAGTTAGGAGAATTTTCAATAGATGAAGGGCAAACAAATACGTTACTGTTCAAATAACGTTGAGCCATCTGTTCAGCAGTGAGTATACCACAAAAATGAATATGTTTTGAAACGTCAAATTTTCGGATCAAATGACGTAGATAATTGGCATATGCTGATAGCTTGAATAGTTCTTTAAGTGAGGTAACTGAAGTGATATTCTTGCCGGCTACATAAACCTGTGCATTAGGATAATAACGAAGAATAAATGGGAGGGCTTCTATAATCTTGTGCATACCTTTTAATGGTGACATACCTTGGCTGATGAAAATGCTATGTCGCTCACAAGAATAAGGAGACCATTTATGCCCCTCAAATGCATCTCTTAAGGTCTCATTACAGAAGTGATAATTTAACTTTGGATTTACGGAAAGAGTGTGGCATTTATCCCAAGATGTACGTCCTATAACATGTTGTATTTCTTTGAAGTAAGCTATTTCTATGTTAGTTCGCTTTTGGTTATGTTCTGGCATTCTTCGAAGTTCTGCTTTGAAAAACTCTTTTAAAGTTAGATTATCCCAAGCATCATGCGGAGTGAGCCCCCCAGTGATATAGCGCTGAATCACACTGATTATGCCTTGAATAGAAAGTACCACATGTTTGTTACTACATCCACGGATATATGCAAGTCCTTGTATGTATTCGCTTCCATGAATATGAATAACATTAGGCTGGAAGTCGTCACGAACCTTACGCCATGCGACTTCCATTGACGAGTTATATGTTTTAGGATTTATTTCAAATGGGAGCAGGTAATATGTTATACCATTAATTTCTTCTTTCAAATTTATTCCTTTGCCTCCCATGGTAGCTACAGCAAACTGTAATGTAGGATCTTGCTGCTGTAGTGCTTGTAAAGAAGCATACATCCAACCACCTGAGCCAATAATATTCTTTCCACAAATTTCAGCCAAAGGTGGTAATAAAGTATTTGTAATCCAAAGTATTTTCATATTTGATAATATAGTTATAACCATAAAGGAGCAGAAAAAACAGTCTGAAAATCAGCCCAGCGTTCATAGTATACTCCTTTTGTTTGGCTTTTGTAAAACATGAAGAATAGATATGCAATTGAGACGATAAAAATGAATTTACTAGATTCCTTTATTCTTTGATTTTTTACACGTGACCATTGTCTTATAATTTCGGGAATTGCAAAGATTGTAAAAATGTTGAAATATATCAATATGCGTGCAATGGTACGAATCAGATACCCATCACCTAAAAAGCCAATTATTAAACAAAGCATAAAAAATCTTTGAGGTAAATCCATCTTTTTGTAGAAATAGATGGCGGAATTCATGAAAAATATCCAAATAAATTGTTCTACAATAGAATATTTACGGATGGAATTATCTAGTTCTTCAATATATGAATCAAAACCTTCTACTCCTAAAAATGTCCATTGAGAGGACACCAATGTTTGCCAATGGGATGAATCAATAAAATAGCGACCAAAATATAAAAGATTGCAAACAATGAACATCCATAATAATTTTTCTCCTTTGTAGTATCTAGCCAAGATGAAAATAGCTAGAAGTACAAAAGCTGAGTATGAACCGCTGTGAATTTGAGTGCTGATGCCAATCAATATGGTTGTTAATATATATATTACATACTGGGGGATATTTTTTAAAAACGAAATTCTTTTGCTTTCGAAAATAATAAAAACAGCAATAAGTGTCAATGTCAATGTAACAGATTGTCTATTTGAATTGATAATTAGCATTCCATAATTGGGATTCAGCATAAGAACCATGATTGCCAACCAATAAAACTGAGGTCTTACATATCTTTTTATGAATATTCCTATTATACAAAGTTCAATTATTGCGCATGCCATTAAATACCCAAAGAATCCAAGTGGTTTTGCAAATCTTAGCAGCCATACATAACCAACTTCTATTTCGCGGTTGCCATATTGTGCTGTTTGGTTTAGATTATTTACGATATGCCATCTGCTGTAATTTGCGGTCCAATCTTGCACCATTTCAAACTGCAATCCCCAAGGTATAAACAGGAGTATCATAGAAAAGATTAAAGCTTTTTCTTTTTGTTGCGGAAAAGAGAGATACAATACCAATATGGCAAAGAATAAAATTAGATAAAACATTGAAAATTATTTAATAATATTTTTGAATTTGCTTTCTAATTTATTGTAGTATTGATCTGCGAAATAAGATTGTAGTGTGCAATTTAGAGATTTTTGTTTAATTCTACTATATATTGTGATGGCATCATCTAGGTCTTTTGCAACAAATACATAATCATCATAAACGCCTTTAAACCAATCTGCACCTGTTACAACTTTATGGTCATTGCTTTTGATTATAATGACGGGTGTTCCTGCTACAAGAGAAAAAATAGTACCATGGTAACGATCGGTAATTGTGACATCATAATAAGAAAACTTTTCTATTGCTTCTTCAATAAAATGCTGTATGTTTTTACGTATTTTTAAATAAGAAGTTTTTATAGTTGTATCTGTAATTGTTACCTCTGCACCAACTTTTTCCAAGTTGGATTTCAATTTTGACAAATCATTGTCAGAATAAAACTTTTCACCATCATTGCGAACGCATAAGCATACACCTTTGCGTTGGTGCTTAAAATGAAGTGTGCCGATAAGTGAAGTTACTATGTCTGGATATGCTTCAACTGATATGTCTGGAAACATTTGTTTGGCTATTTCGAAAGAAGTAAAGTCACGGGCTAGAAAAAGCATTTTTTTGGCTGTATTATATATTTTTGCCGTACGCTGTTTATTAATCTTTTTTTTAAAAAAAATAGTTTGTGGCATCATAAGAATATGAGCATTTGGTAGATTCTCAATGATTAGGCGGTGCATATATTCATGGTTTCCTCCTAAATCTTGGGTTGTATAGCCACTTTGGAAGATTATAATGTCTTCGTTTATTCTGAAAGCATTTTTAAAAGCTTCCATAAATCCAAAACGATTATCAACAACTATGTCTGATTCTATTTTTATCAATTCATGATTAGGGTAATTTTGGCCAATCCAGCGACAAATACAATAGTATTGGGCCATATCTCCAAGATTAGAATGTGCTGTAATTCCCAAATAGTAAACACGCTTTTTGTCTAAAGAGTCGGCACGTAAAAATGGTAGTAATTTTTGAGTTTCATGTTTTACATTCCTATTATATTCATATTTCCATTTTAGTCGTCGAATTGGCATATATGCCCAACTAAATAATATATGAATTATTTTACGCGTTTGCTTATTCATCGCATTACTGTTTTTATTTTCTTTATTAACTGAATCAGATGTCTGGGTAATATCATTAGTGTTAAAATTCTGATTTGTTCTTTAAGTCCCGAATCAATGTTTTTTTTAGGTCTATAATATTTAGATGCAAGATTTTCAACTGTTTCTCCTGCAATATAGTCAAACCAAAAAAGGTTGCCATCATGGGGTTTGGATTGTGGTAATTTCATATTACGATTTGCTTTACTGGCATCTGTGTAATCACGTTTATCAAGTAAAAGATTCGGTTTCAAAAGATCGATTATTCGTTGTGCTTTATCTGTGTTTACAATAATAGCGGATACACCGGCACCGTAATCTTTAAACTTAAAACTATACGGTGTATATCCCCAATAGTCAGCGAGAGAAAAATCACCTACACGATTACTGCCTGCATATTGGCAATGATAACAATTCTCCCGTAAGCTATAGTTGTCAACAAAACAACAGAAGTAGGGATCAACATATACTGATACAGAATCAGATGTTCCATCACTGTAGATATATTTCATGCATGTATGTAATTGATCTGGTTGTTTGTCTCGAAAACGTACATTTATTATCTGTTTACCTTTTTGTTTTTGCATAAAGCCAATTCTGTCACGAAGAATTTTTCGAGATGGTACACCATGACAGATTATGTCTAGAGTTAAAAGATTTGCATAATCTTTGCCTAGAAATGCTTTAAGACCTGCAATTTGGCATGGGGTACCGGTAAATAGAACAAGTTGACTATCTATAAGCAAGATTTTAACTTCTTTATATGTCTCTTTTACATCGCTGTGAGCGTATTTACTTCCTTGGAAAACTGCCAGTTCCTCTATAGTTGAAACTATTTTATGAATCACGCCTGGTGTTTGCCAAATGGCACCACATACATAACCTCCATTTTTGATAACGTATTCTGATAAAAGATGGGCAACACCCCCACTGGTGCTTTTCTTCCTAGCATTTTTTTCTTTTATCCAACCTGCATATACATCTTTTATTTCGTTCCTTTGAATTTCATGAATAGAAGGGCAGATGCGTCGACATTTTCCACAATTTATGCATAGTTGCTGGTTAATAGTTGGATATATATGTCCATGCTCATCTTCTTCCATGCTTATTGCGTTCTTAATACATCCTAAGCGACAAGCCTGACAGCCTGTACATTTAATTTTGGGACAAATTTCTTGTAAAATGCTCTTTGCCACTTTATTTTAATTTGAATGTTTTGAACCCCTTTCTTAATTTATTCGAGATTCTTTCTAGAAAAGATGATTGTAACCAACTCATAAGTTTAGCTGTTAATGCTTTATCATCAAAAATGTATTTGGGATGTTTAAGAGGAAATTTGTAATCAAAAACTTTCTTTTCATATAAACTCTTCTGGCGTTTACTCATTTGATTCATATCTGCTGCTGTATGTGTCGAGTTTACTGCCACACCAATATTATTAATCAAATTTTTTGAAGGGATAATTGAAAGTTGTCCATTAATCATTCTTGTACTTGAAATAAAATCTTCATAATGTTCACGCCCTGAAGCACGATGACGTATGTAAGTATTCCAAGCTGAGTTTGTGAGAGTTCCGTTTGCACGTAATTTGGCAACAGTTTCATTATCATCCATCCACGATAAAGTTGAATCCCATGAATCTATGGTACGTTTCCATGTTGCCCATCCCCAAATAGGCCCCCGACTACTGAACCAATAATCGGCTTCGACGTTTACAGTATCCATAATGTTATAACCAGAAATCATACAGATGCGAAGGTCATTTTCGTATTTATCAAGTAATTCCTTGCAAAAGGGGAAAAAGCTTTGTGAAGGAACATCATCATCTTCGAGAATTATACCTTTATTCACATACTGAAACATCCACTTCTGAGCATAATATTCAGAAGGATCGCAACCAACATTTTTTTCTTGATACCAACGGTGAATTACGCACTCCCAGTCAATGTCCTCAACGATTTTACGACAAGCATCAATTCCCTCGACATCACTTGAGTGACCTTCGCGAGCGCCATCTTGATAGAGAAATAGTTGGGATGGACGAGCAATCTTAATTTGTTCGAATACACGTAATGTTTGCTCAGGACGTGCAAAAAAAATGAGCAATACTGCGATATCGATATTTGATTTATGCATAAGTTCTATTGATTTGAATTAATAAAATCCAGCTGCTAAATAGTATAATGAATCTGTTAGAAAGAGTTGCTTATTTTCTGTTCTATATAGGTTGAATCATGTATTGAAATGTAATTCTTACTATCATGATTTGTTGTAATACTTAATTAGTGAATTTGTTTGCTAATTTTTTCGATAAATGAATTACTTTTTTCTGTTCCGTTTTAACTAATCCAAATATATAGATATCTATTAGGATCCAAATGATTGCTGTTATGGAAAAGGTGAAAAAACCAAATAATGTTTCGGCCCATAATTGGCGGATTACAACTAACGGAAGTGCAGCAACTAGAACTGTAAGACAAGGCCATGCGGTATGATGTAAATACTCCTTTACTGTAAAATTTGTAATTCGTACAAGATAATTAATTTGAAAAATTAATATGGATATTGCTGAAATTATTAAACACAAAATAACTGTATATATTGGTGCCCCCAGAGAATATAATATAAAAGTGGCAGGCAATACACTCAAGTAAGCTAAACTATAAAATATCTGATTGGCACGTATTTTACCTGTTGCTTGGATGGAAGCATCAAAGCCAGCTCCTATGCTTCTAATTAATCCGCAAACAAGAAGCAATATGGCGAAATTATTTGTATATGGAGGTACATCCTTTAGCCATATCTTAAGAACGAAATCCATATTGAGAATTAGTGGAAGGGTAGGTAAAAGCATTATGAAGAATGCGTATTTTGAAATATAATATACTAATGAGAGAGAGCGGGCTGGATTATCACCACTTTGATTTTTCATAATTTGTGGAACTGTTGCTTGGTTGAGACTTTGCACAAACATCATCACATATCCGTTTATTTGGAATGCTATCCCAAATGCTGCGTTTACGACTGTGCTGAAGAACAAATTAATAATCATATTGGAACCTTGGTTCTGGCCAATAGAAGCTAAGGCACCAATCATAATCCAAAAAGCGAACTCTAGAATACCACTATAATCAGAACAATTCTTATTTAATTGCCATTTGATAATCTCTTTATCTTTAATTCTACAATATATAAATAGACAGATAGGTAATATGGCTGAGTATAATGTAATAATCGAAGAGAATGCTTTTAATCTATTGCCTAAAAAATAGGTCAATCCTATAACGAGAACTAATTTAAGGATTGATCGTCCAATCTCGACTATAGCTGTAAATACAAATTTTTCTCTTGCAATAATTAGACCGTTATAAGGAATACTAAGAATATTTAGAGATGTGGCCAATAAACTCATATGGAGTATAAAGATTGCATCCTCTATTTTTTCGATATTAAAATTAGCGATGTTTTTAATATAATATATTCCCAAAGTTTCTCCTATTAATATAAGTAAAAGAACTAAGGTTACATGTATGAGCATTACGGTGTTGAAGACTTTCCGAGGGTTTCCGTGCTCTCCTTTTCCAAATTCTACGACAATGTAACGATAGGTGACTGAAGCCATGGTCGTACCGAGAAAATTCATCATAGACACTATGCCACCTACAATAGTATAAAGACCGTAATCACTAGCTCCTAATGCCTGTAATATGACTCTGGACGTGTATAGTCCAATAAGTATGGATAATACTAATTTTATATACAGTATAGCTGTGTTTTTTACTATACGTTTGTTGTCTGCTATTGTAGGCATAGTTAGAGGCAAACTTGATTGCTGGAAAAAAGTTCTTCAGTTATTAGAATTGACGTTTAGTATGATGTCATGAAGTATAAAGGTAGAAGTGTAGTAACCCTATCCCCGCGCTACGCCCTCGCCCCTCCCAACCCTGCCTAGAGTTGAAAAGACGAAAACCACGCATTTGCTTGTAAAATTGAGTGCAAATATAGCGACTATGTGTCAAAATACCTAATATTTCAATTTAAATAATTTAGGATAATTAATTTTGCCGAATTATAAACAAATTAATTTTATATATTATGGAAAAAAAATGAGTATTTCGGTTACGATGGGCGACGAGACAAAATTTGCTTTATCCATCTTTACGAAGCATGTGAGAAATATGAGGCTGGCTTTGATACAGATATTTAGGTACTGCTTGGACAAATTGTATGAGGATTGCCCGAGGGTGTCGTACGAAGAAGCTAAGCACTTGGCGCATATTTCTACATTGATAAACCGCATCAACCCGGAGGTGCAAGATAGGAAAGAAGAGGAGAAGGAAAAGAAAAAAGCACTCGAAGAAGAGGAGGAAAGGGAGAAGTGCGAGGAGATTAAGAGAAAACGGAAAAAAGTGCTTGGAAGTTAAGCCATTTTTCCGGGGAGTATGGACGACAAAAGTGACCGCTCAACTATGCTGAACGGCACTTTTTGTCTTTTTACCTACCGAGAATTGTATGGCTGTTGTTCGGAAATATATGTATATCTTTGTGCCCAGAAACGTTTCAAAATACCTATGTATATTAATAATTAAAGAAATATAGAAATGAATAGTAATGACAAATTTGTTGAAATATCACGTTTTAATGATATGTACGACAAGAACCCTAAACCGTC